>CAZNQK010000098.1:0-10475 GCA_964575165.1 uncultured Aquihabitans sp.
CCCCTGAACCGCGCCCACACCCCTGCCCTACAAGAGTCATTTCACTTCAGAACGGTTCGGGGATCAGGCGAGGTGGCCGAACTTCCCGGACTCGAAGTCCTGGATGGCTTCGAGGATCTGCTCACGGCTGTTCATGACGAATGGGCCGTAGGACACGACCGGCTCGTCGATCGGCTCGCCCGACAGGACGAGCAGGCGGGCTGGTTCCGCGACGTCGATGATCACGGAACCCTCCTGACGGTCGAGCACGACCAGGTCTCCCTGGTTCGCCGTGGTGCCGTTGATGGTCGCCGTCCCCTCGTGCACGAGCAGGGCCAGGTTCTGCTTGGCCGGGACGGTGAGCTCCACCGGAGCGCTCCCGTTCAATTGCAGCTCCCACAGGTCGATCCGGGTGGCCGTGTCGGCGGGTCCGCGGTGGCCGTCGTAGTCGCCGGCGACGACCCGAACGACACCTGCGTCGTTGGGGAGGTCGACCTCGCCGATGGACTCGGCCGTGAGCGCCTGGTAGCGGGGTGGATCCATCTTGCGGTCTGCCGGCAGGTTCACCCACAGCTGTGCCATGTGGAACCTCCCGCCGCTCTTCGCCCACTCGGCCTCGTGGTACTCCTTGTGGAGGATCCCCGACGCTGCGGTCATCCATTGCACGTCGCCGGGATGGATGACGCCACCGCCACCCGAGGAGTCGTGGTGAGCGACGCTGCCGGAGAAGGCGAGCGTCACCGTCTCGAAGCCGCGGTGGGGGTGCACGCCGACGCCACGGGGTCGATCCGTGGGCTCGTAGTCGAAGGGTGCGTGGTAGTCGAGGAGCAGGAACGGGCTGATGAGATCGCCGAGGTCCGCTCCGGCGGGGAACAGCTGGGTCACCCGGAACCCGTCGCCGACCCAGTGGAAGCCCTTCCCTCGGATAACTGTGTGGACCGGTCGTTGTGACGTCGGAAGTTGTGCGGTGGTGGTCATCTCGTCGCTCCTCGGTCGGGCCGTGACGTGGTCGGTCGACGGTTCCAACATGGCTGAAGTGTCAACTATTCCTGCTGAGGTCGTCTTCTCAACCTCGTTCTGCACAACAGCGGTCGGGGGACGCGTTCGGGGCTTCAGTCGGTGCCGCGGCCGGCCGGGCTGACCTCGAGCGTGGCCACGTCGGACCCTGCGTCGTCGACGAGCTCCTGCACCTTCTCCATCGCCGTGCGGTCTCCGTCGGAGTCCGACGGTTTGAGGCCTCCGTCGTAGAAGGCGAGGGTCGCGTCGGACACGAGTTGGTCGAGGCCGGTCGAGCCTCCTCCGAAGTAGCCGTCGTCGTGGCCCGTTCCGACGAGGGTGAGGAAGCCGCCCGGTGCGCCGATGGTCGACCAGGCCGTCCGTCCGGCGTCGTAGGCGACGGTCGGGTCCTCATCGCCGTGCACGAACAGGATCGGCACCCCGGAGACGCTGGTCGCGAGCGCTGTTCCGCTCGAGAACGGGAGCAGCATTCCGGCGAACTCGGTGGCCACCCCGATCCGCTCATCGGCGCAGCACTGCGCGGCCACGACGCCGAGCGTGGTGATGGCACCGAAGGACTGTCCTCCCGCTCCGATGCGCTCCGGGTCGATGAGCCGACCCAGCGGTGGGCCATCGGGAGCGATGGGGTCGTCGTCGGCGATCACCGAGTCGATCACGAACGACACGTCCTTCGTCTGCTCTTCGTAGTCGCCGTACGAAGTGCCACCGGGAGTGCCGGTGCTCGACAGGGGGAAGTCCGGCGCGACGACGATGTAACCGGCCGATGCCCACCACGACAAGGTGTCGACGTAGTCGATGCTGGCCCTGGTGCTGCCGTGCGAGAAGAGGATCATCGGCCAGCTGCCCTCGAGGGCTCCGGTGCCCTCGCCGGGGGACGCGGCCGGGTACAGCACCAGCGTCTCCAGGGTCCGTGTCGGGAGCTCGGGCTGCCCGCCGTGAGCAGCGGTCGGCCGCGTGGTGTCGACGTAGGTCCGCTCGGCGCGACCGACCTCGTAGGTCCCGGCGGGTCGCGCGATGTCCGTGTCAGCTCCTCCGGGCTCACCGGGCGTCATGTCCTCGGACGGGTCCTCCTGTCGCGCCGTGTCCTCGGATGCACACGAGACTCCCATCAGCGAGAGCATCCCGATCGTCGCGATCGTTGCCATCGCTGCCCGACGTGGCGGGTGGGTCACTTCTTCGACTTCCGCGCGGTGCCGGTGTCGCCGCCGACGAGCGTCGTGAGAATCGCGTGCACCTCGTCGAGCTGGGCACGCATGGCGGGCACGTCTTCGAGCAGCTCGAGCTTGGACTCGAGGTCGGTGAGGAGGACCTTCACGTCGGTGAGGACGGCGGTGGCCTCGTTGAGGGTCGAGGTGGCCTGTTCGAGGGTCCCCTCGACGTCGGTCAACGTGGAACTCACGGTGGCGAGCGTGTCGTCGACCCGGCCGAGCAGCGACCGGACGTCGGCGATCAGGTCGTCGATCCTCTTGAAGACGTCCGTCGGCAGACCCGGGATCAGACGTGACATGACCCACCTCCTGGTCGGTACCGAGATCTCGTCGCCATCCGGTGTGGCCTGAGACTCTAGAGCCACGGACCCCGACATCGCATGGGCGCTCGTGGCTTGGGCTCGGGTGATGGAGAACGCTGGATCTCGCTCGTCGCGTCGCTCCTTCTCGCCGCCGTTCCGGTGGTGGCCGGTCACGCATGACCGGTCCTCTGACTGCTTTGTTCCTGGTTTGTGGCCGGAATCGGCCACAAACCAGGAACAAAGCGAGCGGTGCGCGGGTGCGCGGTGAGCCCGGTGCGGGGAGGGTGCGATGATCAGTCGCAGGCCTTCGATGTCGTCGGGGTGACGACGAACGCCACGCTGGCCGGAGCCACCTCGACCGCTCCGCCGGTGCCATCAGGGACCTTCTCGCCGTCCATCTTCGGCAACGTGCCGTCCTCGTTCGCCTCGAGGACGGCGCCGTTGAGCGACGCGACCTCGGAGTCGAGATCACCGGTCAGGTGGTACACCGTCGTGCCGTCGACCCCGGTTGCGAGTCGCCTCGTCTCGGTGGTCGACGAGTTCACCACCGCGTAGGTGACGCTCGGGGTCTCGACGTCGGGGGTGCAGTGCGCGTAGACCGACAGGTCCCCAGCGGAACCGGTGCCGGATCCGTCCGAGGTGGCAAGCACCGTCGGACCCATGAGCCGTCCCCACAGCACGGCCGCCCAGTAGTCGGGGCGTGTCGTGAAGCCGTCCTCGTCGAGCAGCCCGTAGTCGCTGGCCGCGAGCGTGTTGTGGAACACGACGTTGCCGTCGCCGTCGGCGAAGCGTCCCAACGTGTCGACGTAGCGGATGACGTCGCGGAACGTCGACGCCCAGCGGTCGCCGCCGCAGGCCGCCTGTGCCGTCTCGGTCACCCACAGCCCGGCTCCAGGGGCGTACTTGTCGCGCAGACCCTCGTAGTAGGCCTTGTCTACGTCGATCCGGTCCAGATAGTCCTGGCTCAGCGCGACGTCGGGACCCTCTGTCGATCCGCAGCGCTCCGACACCTTCGGGTAGAAGTGGAAGCTGAACCGCTGGAACGGCGGCTCGATCCCGGCGAGCATGTCCTCGGTGCGGATCGGCGGCTGGAACACCACCGGTGTCACGTCGTCGGCGGAACCGGGCCCGACCACCAGCAGGTCTGGATCGACCTCGTCGACGAGCTCCTGGAACGTCGCCGAGTCACGGATGAAGTCCTGGGCGTCGTATCCCTCGGGCAACCCGATGCCGAAGTTCGTCTCGTTGAAGAGCTCAGCGCCGGCGAGCGGGATGTCGTTCCTCTCGCTGAACTCGAGAAGAGCCCGGGCCTGGTCGGGGAGCCATGCCCCGGAAGGGTCGCGCACCGCGTCGCCCGAGGCGAACGATGTCGTGATCTCGCCGTCCACCGCGTCGGCGAAGTCCCCGACGCCCTTCCACTGCTCCGCCGTGAGGACGCCGTCGAAGCCCTCGGGCGGCTTCACCTCGGGTGTGCCGGCCCCGGTGGTGATCCCCTTTTCGTCGAAGAAGGTCTTGTTCGCCCAGGTCCCACTCACCCGGATGTACGCCGGCCCGAGTGCTTCGGCCAGGTTCCGCAGCCGTTCCGAGGACAGGTCGATGGGGGCCCGGTAGACCTTGGCGCTGCCCGCCTCGTACGGGGGCCAGAAGTAGCCGCCGGTCACCTCGACCATCTCGATGTTGTACGACTGGAAGCGCTCGTCGAGCTCGGCGACGGCCTCGTCGCCGTCGACCGCCAGCACCGCGTCGACACCGTCGGGGATGCTCGTCGAGGCCGTAGACGGCGAGGTCGGGGACCCTGATGAGTCGCCCTTCTCGTCGCTCGAACACCCCGAGACGATGAGGACGGCGGCGATCGCGATGGCGAACGCCGCACTCGCTGGTCGAGCAGGTGAGCCCAGGGTCATGGCCGCATCGTAGGTGTGACCCTCCCCTCCGCGTTCTGTGTGTGAACGAGGTTGTATGGCGACGTCTGGTGCACACAGAGTAGATGGGGTGACCCGCGCCACAGCACCCGAGAGGTCTGATCCAGCAGTCGGACCCCACCCCGCCGACACCCACGATCTCATCCGGGTCAGGGGAGCGAGGGTCAACAACCTGCGTGACGTCGACGTCGAGATCCCCAAGCGTCGGCTCACCGTGTTCACCGGCGTGTCGGGCTCGGGCAAGAGCTCCCTGGTGTTCGGCACGATCGCGGCCGAGTCGCAACGTCTGATCAACGAGACCTACAGCAGTTTCGTACAGGGCTTCATGCCGTCGATGGCCCGTCCCGACGTCGACGTCCTCGACGGCCTGACCACGGCGATCCTCGTCGACCAGGAGCGGATGGGCGGCGACGTCCGTTCGACCGTCGGGACCGCGACGGACGCCAACGCCATGCTCCGCATCCTGTTCAGCCGCCTGGGCAAGCCCTACCACGGACCCGCCCAGGCGTTCTCCTTCAACGTCGCCTCGGCCAGCGGCGCAGGTGCGGTCACCACGACCAAGGGCGGGAAGACCACGCGGGAGAGGAAGTCGTTCACGATCGTCGGCGGGATGTGCCCGCACTGCGAGGGGCGCGGAACCGTCAGCGACTTCGACCTCACCGCGCTCTACGACGAGTCGAAGTCGATCGCCGAGGGAGCGATCACCGTCCCCGGCATCACCATGGACGGCTGGTACGGCCGCATCTACCGGGGCTGCGGCTTCTTCGACGCCGACAAGCCGATCAGGCGATTCAACAAGAAGGAGCTCGACGCCTTCCTCCACATGGAGCCGACCCGGATCAAGGTCGAGGGCATCAACATCACGTACATGGGGCTCATCCCGAGGATCCAGTCGTCGTTCCTCGCCAAGGAGACCGAGGCGATGCAGCCGCACATCCGGGCGTTCGTCGAACGGGCGATCACGTTCCAGCCCTGCCCCGAGTGCGGTGGGACCCGCCTCAGCGAAGGTGCGCGTTCGTCGATGATCGGTGGCGTGAGCATCGCTGATGCGTGCGCGATGCAGATCACCGACCTCGCCGAGTGGCTGCGCGGCGTCGACGATCCAGCCATGGCGCCGGTGGTCGAGAACCTCCAGCGGACCCTCGACTCGTTCGTCGGCATCGGCCTCGGCTACCTGAGCCTCGACCGACCGGCCGGGAGCCTCTCGGGCGGCGAGGCCCAACGCACCCGGATGATCCGCCACCTGGGGTCATCGCTGACCGACGTCACCTACGTGTTCGATGAGCCGACCGCCGGGTTGCACCCCCACGACATCGCACGGATGAACGACCTCCTGCTGGAGTTGCGCGACAAGGGCAACACGGTTCTCGTCGTCGAGCACAAGCCCGAGACGATCGCGATCGCTGATCACGTCGTCGACCTCGGGCCGGGTGCTGGATCCGCCGGCGGAACGATCTGCTTCGAGGGCACCGTCACCGAGTTGGAGTCGAGCGACACGATCACCGGTCGACACCTGCACGACCGGGCCTCTCTCAAGGAGTCGGTGCGTCCCTGGACCGAGTCGCTGGAGATCCGGGGAGCATCGACCAACAACCTCCGCGACGTCGACGTGGACGTCCCGCTCGGGGTGCTCGTGGTGGTCACCGGGGTGGCCGGATCCGGCAAGAGCTCGCTGATCGAGGGATCGCTCGTGGCCGGGTCGGTGGGCGCCGACGCCGGCGTGGTGGCCATCGACCAGGGGGCGATCAAGGGGTCGCGTCGGAGCAACCCTGCCACCTACACCGGGCTGCTCGATCCGATCCGCAAGGCGTTCGCCAAGGCCAACGGCGTGAAGCCCGGCCTGTTCAGCGCCAACTCCGACGGGGCGTGTCCGAACTGCAACGGCGCCGGGGTCATCTACACAGACCTGGTGACGATGGCCGGGGTCACCACGGTGTGCGAGGTGTGCGAAGGCCGACGCTTCGACGCCGCAGTCCTCGACCACCGATTCGGAGGCCAGGACATCTCACAGGTGCTGGCGATGTCCGTCGCCGACGCCCTCGCGTTCTTCGGCGACGGGGACGGTCGCGTCCCGGCAGCGGAGAAGATCCTCGGCCGTCTCGTCGACGTCGGACTCGGCTACCTCACCATCGGTCAGCCGCTGACCACGCTGTCGGGCGGCGAGCGTCAGCGACTGAAGCTCGCCACGCACATGGGATCCGCCGGCGGCATCATGGTGCTCGACGAGCCGACGACAGGACTGCACCTCGCGGATGTCGAGCAGCTGCTCGGTCTGCTCGACCGGCTGGTCGACGACGGCCGGTCCGTCGTCGTGATCGAGCACCACCAGGCCGTGATGGCACATGCGGACTGGATCATCGACCTGGGTCCCGGCGCCGGACACGACGGTGGAAGGGTGGTCTTCACCGGAACGCCGGCGGGGTTGGTCGCCGACGGCTCGACCCTGACGGGTCAGCACCTCGCCGACTACGTCGGGTCTACCGAGCCTGTCGGTGCCCCCTGAAAGGCGGTGCTACCTGAGTTCTCGTGACATCCCGGCGTCGTGCGTGCCGCCGGATGTCACGAGAACCGGGAGACCTTCGGTCGGGAGGAGGGTTCGGTCAGGAGACCGGTTCGGCGGTCTGGTCGAGAACGGCGGGGAACAGGACGTTGTTCTCCTTGTGCACGTGGATGTGGGTGTCGCCCTCGACAGCCTCGAGGCCCTGGTAGAGAGCGGCGTAGCTCGCACAGGCATCAGCGGGAACGACGAAGTCACCGGTTCGCGCGCGGATGCGCTCGAGCAGCGCTCCGGCCGCATCGTGCTCGGCCATCATCACCGAGATCGGACCGGCCGGGTCCATCGCCGGTGCACCGGCTGCCGGGTCGTCGAGCGCACGGATGAGCGGGAACAGCACCCGCTCCTCCTTCATCATGTGCGGCTCCAGCTCGTCGCGGAGCTCCTTCACGTCCTCGGCGAGGACGACCAGCTCGGGATGGCGTTCGCCGTGGACCGTCGCGACCTTCTCGGCGAGGGCGACCAGTCGGGGGAGCTCCTCGTGGAGGTAGCGGTGATGCGTGCTCTCGATGTGGTCGACGAGCTCGACGGTGCCGAGTCCGGCCCACTCGACGACCCCGCCGTCGTCCACCTCGGCGAGACGATCCAGCACGTCCTGCGGATCGATGCCCTTCTCGGCACATGCGTCCGACAGCGCACGTTGCCCACCGCAGCAGTAGTCCAGTCCGGCGGACTCGAGCACCCGTGCCGCCCGTGGTGAGCTGTTGACGAGCTGTCCGAGCGTGGTCCCGGTGTCGACGGTCATCGTTCTGCTCCTCTGCAGGGTGGCATCGTCGGGCGTGACCCGGTAGCCACCAGTTCTTCTAGTCGATACATGAAGTATGGCTCGCCCGGACGACTCCTGCCTGGGTCGAAGGTCACAATCACGGACCTCCGTTCTCGGGCATCTTGCTTCTCGGGCATCACGGACCGACCGTTGGCCGCTGGTGCCCGGGATGGGTCGGTGGCCGCTCCGCGCGCGGCGGGACGGGTCCCAGACCATTTTCTCCAGCGTTCGATAGACTGCGCCTCAGGACCGGAGCGTCGAGACCGGACGTCGCGTGGAGCCACAGATGTCGACGACCTTGCAGACACAGGCCAGAGCGCTCGGCGATCCGACGCGCCACCGGATCTTCGAGTACCTGGCCGATGCGAGCACGCCGGTCGGGGTGGCGGAGCTCACCGAGCTCCTGGGCCTGAACCACAACGCCATCCGCCAGCATCTCGCGAAGCTGGTCGACGCCCGTCTCGTGATCGAGTCGACTGCGGCTCCGGTCGGGCGTGGACGACCGCGCCTCGAGTACTCGATCGATCCGTCGGCCGAGAGCCGTTGGGGGGTTACGGGTCCGTACGAGCGACTGTCGATGATGCTGGCCGAGATCGTGCGCAGCGGCGACACGCCTGTCGAGGTCGGTCGTCGCACCGCCCGACGTGATCGCATCACCGCGGCAGGCTCGGGTGATCCCGTCGACGTCATCGTGCACCAGATGTCGAGACAGGGGTTCGAGCCCACGGTGCGTCGGCAGGGCGATGTCGTCCAGCTCACCCTCCACGAGTGCCCGTTCGTGTCAGCGGTGGCCACGTCGCCCGACACGGTCTGCGAGCTGCACCTCGGACTGGCCCAGGGTGCGGCCGAGGCGATCGGGGGCATCACCGTCGAGGAGCTCGTCCCGAGGGACCCGTTCAGCTCCAACTGCCGGATCAGGTGCCGGATCGACGCCCAGGTCGACGGTGCGGATCCTGTCGACCACGTGAGCCCGGCGGACGCGTCCGGCTGAGGTGCTGTCGGGCTCCGGCGAACGTCCGGTCCCGCCGACGGTCAGGCCGGGTCGACTCGCTGCGTCCTCAACGGAATCGGTAGCGGATCGGCAGGTGCTTGATACCGGAGACGAAGTGGCTCTCGGCCCACTGCGCCTCGCCGGCCGGTTCGATCTCGGCGACCTGTTCGACGATGCGCCTCAACAGCGATCGGAGCTCGCGACGGGCCACCTGCGAGCCCAGGCAGAAGTGGGCACCGATGCCGAACGTGAGCAGGCGGTCGGCATCGGTCCGCGACGTGTCGAAGCGCATCGGGTCCGAGAACACGTCCTCGTCGCGGTTCGCAGACGGGTAGCTGAGCAGCACCCGGCCGCCGGCGGGGATGTCGACGCCTCGGATGGTCACCGGTTCGGTGGAATAGCGGAGGAAGTGGCGCACGGGTGTCGTCCACCGGAGGATCTCGTCGCAGGCGCGGGTGAGCGTCTCGTCGTCGGCGCCGCGCAGCGCTGCGAGCTGGTCGGGGTGCTGGACGAGGGCTTCCATGCCACCGGAGAGCGCGAACGACGTGGTGTCGTGTCCGGCCGTGGCGACGATGATGTAGTACCAGAGCCGTTCGGAGTCACCCATCGGGCAGCCGTCCACCTCGCCTTGGGCGATCACGGTGGCCAGATCGTCGGCCGGGCACGCCCGTCGATCGGCGGTCATCTCGTTGAAGTATTGGATGAACGTCAGGACCGACCGCGCCACCCTCATGGCCGGGTCGGTGTCGTCGCTGAGGAACTCGGGGTCGTTGGCGCCGAAGATGCCCTGGGTGAGCTCGAGCATCATCGGTTCGTCGGACTCGGGGACCCCGTAGATGTCCATGATCACGCGCAGCGTGTAGGGCTGGGCGATGTCGACGGCGAAGTCGCACTCTCCGTCGAGATCCCGCATGCGACCGATGAACTCGTCCGCGATCTCGTCGATCCGCGGCTGGCGATGCCTGACAGCGGCCGGCTTGAACCAGTCGTTCGTGACCTGTCGATGGGCGGTGTGCTCGTGGTCGTCGAGGTGCACGAGAGACCGCGGCTCGAACCCTCCGGCGAGCATCTCGGCGACCGCGGCGTCGGTGCCGAGCACGGACGCGCTGGTGTTCTTCCAGCGCGCCGAGTCACGGGACACCTCGAAGACATCAGCGTGGCGGGCCAGCACCCAGAACGGGCTGTGCTCCTCGTCGGAGACGCAGAGCACGGGGTCCGTCCGTCGGATCTCGGCGACGGCCTCGTGCCAGGCGCTCATGTCGCGCCAGCGGTCGGCCCGGTGGAACAGCCCGCCCGCGTCGGTGGAGGACAGGGTGGAGGGAGTGGCCATGGGACGGAAGCTACCGTCGCCCCCTCCGGTTCTGTTGTGCAGAACGGGAAGGATCCTTCCCGTTCTGCACAACAGAACCGGGTCAGGGTCAGGTCAGGCCCAGGGCGAGACGATGTCGGTGAGCGACGAGGTGAGCGAGGTCTGGAGGAGGGGTCCGAACGACACACGGTGGACCCCGAGCGCCCGCAGATCGTCGAGAGACCCGGCGGCCGAACCGTTCACGGGATGGGCGATCACGTTGATCGGACCCGACAGCTCGGCCAACAGGGTGCGGACCGCGTCGGCGTCCGGGGCCTTGACCGGATAGCAGCACCGCGCCCCGGCGTCCTCGCAGAGCTTCAGCCTGGAAACCGCCTCGGCGAGCGGATCGTCGAAGGACTCGTACTTGCCCAGGAACGCGTCGGTG
>CAZNQK010000099.1:0-10404 GCA_964575165.1 uncultured Aquihabitans sp.
AGTCCGCCGGGGTACACCTTCGACGACACCGCGCTGGACCGGATCCGGGCCGCCGGAACCGACGTCGTCGTGCTCGACGACCCGCACGAGGCCGTCGACGGGGCCGACGCGGTCTACACCGACGCCTGGTACTCGATGGGCCAGGAGGACGAGCAGCGGATCCGCCGGGAGGCCTTCGCCCGCTGGCGAGTCGACGCCGCCCTCATGGCCGCGGCCGGCCCGTCGGCGGTGTTCATGCACTGCCTCCCGGCCCACCGGGGCGACGAGGTGACCGACGACGTGATTGACGGATCGGCGAGCCGCGTCTGGCCCCAGGCCCACAACCGTCTGCACTCGATCCGGGGTCTGCTCGTCTGGCTGCGCACGGAGGCGCGCTGATGGCCGGCAAGCAGCAGCGGCAGCATCGGGTCGCCAGGCTGCTCGTCGACCACCGGGTCACGAACCAGGGCCGACTGGTCGAGCTGCTCGCGGACGAGGGCCTGAACGTCACGCAGACGACGGTGTCGCGGGATCTCGAGGAGCTCGGTGCGATCAAGGTCCGGGTACCCGGAGGCGACACGGTCTACGCGATCCCCGAGCTCCCGCGCGAGCAGGTGAGCCCTCAGGACCACCTCCGGAGGGTGCTCGGCGACTGGCTCGTCGAGGTCGAGCGCTCTGGTGATCTGGTCGTGCTGCGCACCCCGCCGGGCTCGGCCCACGTCGTGGCGTCCGCGATCGATCGCAACGGCATCGACGGCGTGGTCGGCACCGTCGCAGGGGACGACACCCTCCTCGTCATCGCCCGGGAGTCCGAGGGAGCGCGCATGGCGTCGCACCTGCAACAGTTGGCGGGCCTCGACGACTGAGGCGCCCGCAGGAGCCGCAGGTGCGGGACTGGGACGAGAGCCGGATCGTCGGATCCGGGGACGAGCAGACGCAGCGACAAGGAAAGAGGAAAGAGGACACAGAGATGGCGAATCGTGTGGTGCTGGCCTACAGCGGCGGCCTGGACACGTCGGTGGCGGTCCGGTGGATGATCGAGAACCTCGGGGTCGAGGTCGTGTGCCTCTCCGCCGACGTAGGCCAGGAGGGAACGCTCGAGGGCAACCGCGAGAAGGCCCTCGGTGCGGGAGCGATCGCCTACGAGGAGCTGGATCTCCGCCAGGAGTTCGCGGAGACGATCCTCACCCGAGTGATCAAGGCGAACGCCCTCTACGAGGACCAGTACCCGCTCGTGTCGGCTCTCTCGCGGCCTCTGATCGCCCAGAAGCAGGTCGAGGTCGCCCGTCGCTACATGGCCGACGGCCTGGCCCACGGATGCACCGGGAAGGGCAACGACCAGGTGCGCTTCGAGGTCAGCTACATGGCGCTCGCTCCCGACCTCGAACAGCTCGCCCCGGTCCGGAACTGGGGCTTCACCCGTGAGGACTCGATCGAGTACGCCGCTACCCATGGGATCCCCGTCGGGGCCACCAAGGAGAAGCTCTACTCGATCGACGACAACCTCTGGGGCCGGGCGATCGAGTGCGGCGAGATGGAGGATCCCTGGGCCGAGCCGCCCGACGGCGTCTGGCAGATGACCCGCCGGACGGCGACAGAGGACACCGAGTTCACCATCGGCTTCGAACGAGGGGTTCCGGTGTCGCTCGACGGGGTCGCCAAGCCGTTGCACGAGATCGTGATCGAGCTGAACCACCTGGTCGGCGGCTACGGCTGGGGCCGGCTCGACATGGTCGAGAACCGGCGTGTCGGCATCAAGAGCCGTGAGACCTACGAGGCCCCCGGCGCGCTGGCGATCATGATGGCGCACCGCGACCTCGAGTCCCTGACGGTCGAACGCGACCTCGGTCGGCAGAAGATCGCGCTCCAGCACAGGTACGCGGAGCTCGTCTACGACGGCCTGTGGTTCTCGCCGTTGCGTGAGGCGCTCGACGCGTTCATCGACGTCTCGCAGGAGCACGTGACCGGCGACGTCCGCCTCCGGCTGGAGCCGAACCGCTGCTGGGTGGTCGGTCGTCGGGCACCGAAGTCGCTCTACGACTACGGGCTCGCCACGTACGACGCGGCGGACCGCTTCCGCCACGCCGACTCCGAGGGCTTCGTGCGGCTCTGGGGGCTCGGCGTGCAGACCTGGTCCGATGTCCAGGGACCGGGCTCGCGGCGATGACCGGCGATGCCGCCGACGCCGGATCGGGCGCAGCAGTCGGAGGTGGCGGCGGCCGCGGCCAGCTGTGGCACGGCCGTTTCGACGTCGCACCCGCCGACGCCCTCGTCGAGTTCTCGGAGTCGATCGGCTACGACCAGAGGCTGCTCCCCGACGACGTCGCCTGCTCCAAGGCGCATGTCCGAGGGCTGCACCGGGCAGGGCTGATCGACGACGACGAGCTGGCCGCTCTGCTCGGCGGGCTCGACGCGGTCGAGATGGAGTTCCGCGCCGGCAGGTTGGAGCTCGTTCCCTCCGATGAGGACGTCCACACCGCAATCGAACGCCGGGTGACGGAGCTCGTCGGTCCGGCGGGCGGCAAGATCCACACCGGACGGTCCCGCAACGACCAGGTCGCCACAGCGTTCCGGCGCCACGTGGTTCGTCAGCTCGGCTCGATCGCGGATCTCGTCCTCGGTCTGGTCGAGGTCCTGGCGGAGCGTGCCGACCGCTCGATCGCCGAGGGCCCCGACGGTGAGCCGGTCCGTCTGCCGGGCTACACGCACCTGCAACGAGCTCAGCCGGTGCTTCTCGCGCACCACCTCATGGCGCACGCATGGGCGTTGCTGCGCGATGTCGACAGGCTGGCGGACTGCCGTCGTCGAACCGACGTGTCGCCGCTCGGCGCGGGTGCGCTGGCCGGTACGTCGCTGCCGATCTTCCCCGACGCCACGGCGGCCGACGCGGGGTTCGCCGCCCGCTTCGAGAACTCGCTCGACGCCACCTCCGACCGGGACTTCGTCGCCGAGTCCCTGTTCGTGCTGTGCACGATAGGCATCCACCTGTCGAGGATGGGTGAGGAGGTCGTCCTGTGGACAAGCGACGAGTTCGGCTTCGCCGTGCTCGACGACGCGTTCGCCACGGGTTCGTCGATGATGCCGCAGAAGAAGAACCCCGACGTCGCCGAGCTGGCCCGGGGCAAGGCCGGACGCCTGATCGGGGACCTCACCGGCTTCCTCGCCACCATGAAGTCGCTGCCGCTCGCCTACAACCGCGACCTCCAGGAGGACAAGGAGCCGCTGTTCGACGCCCTCGACACCGTGCGCCTCGGCCTTCTGGCCATGACCGGCCTGTACTCGACCATCTCGTTCCGGCCCGAGCGGATGGCCGAGGCGGCCGACTCCCCGTACGCGGCGGCCACCGACCTGGCCGAGTTGCTCGTGACCGACGGTGTGCCGTTTCGGTCGGCCCACGGGATCGTCGGCGCACTGGTCCGCCGTTCGCTCGAGGACGGGGTGCCGCTCCTCGACCTCGTCGCTGCGGAACCGGAGCTCGGATCGCGTGGCGCGGCGCTCCTCGCTCCCGGCGCCGGAGTGGGGAATCGCCGAAGCCCGGGCGGAGGTGGCCCGGACCCGGTAGCGGTGCAGCGTGCTCGGCTGGCTGACAGGATCGCCGCGGAACGAGTTCGTTGGTCGACGACCGGATCCGAGGAGGGCTGATGGGGTACCGGCACTCGATCGAGCTGGTGTTCGCAGCCGAGCTCGCCATGGGGGACCTGGTCCCCGTCCCCCCGTCGCACCACCCGAGGTGAGCGAGCCGAGCGTCCGCCGTGCGCCACCGGCGCGTGCGGACCTCAGCGGCGATTCGAGGAGGGTCGCCCGCAGGTTGCTCAACGCACTGTTGGTCGTCGGGGGCAGCGTTGGACGCATCGTGGAGGTCGAGGCGTACCGCGGGTCTCACGACCCGGCGAGCCACGCCTACGGGGGTCGCACTCCTCGCAACTCCACGATGTTCGGCCCTCCCGGCTGCCTGTACGTCTACCGCTCGTACGGCATCCACTGGTGCGCGAACGTGGTGGCCGGCGTCGACGGAGTGGCGGAGGCCGTCCTCGTGCGAGCCCTGGAGCCCGTGGACGGCATCGACGAGATGCAGACCCGTCGACCCCACGTCAGCACCGTCGTCGGCCTCGCCAACGGCCCGGGCAAGCTGTGTTCTGCGCTCGGCATCACCGGCGATGACGACGGAACGGACCTTTGCGATCCGTCGTCCCGCGTGCGTCTGCTGGTCGACGGGGTGGCGCCTCCAGCGCGTCCGACGGTCACGAGCAGGGTCGGCATCACCCGCGCCGTCGAACGGCCGTGGCGCTACATGGTGCCGGGGAGCCGGTTCGTGTCACCAGGTCGGCCCTCCGGCGGTGCAGCGGGGGATCGATGACGGGGGATTGGATCTCGGTCGGTGATCCGCTTCTCGCACCGAGCCGGGATCCTGAGCGGTCCCGTTCACGGTTGGTGGAGGCGGACCTCTCGTCGGAGTGCGCGCCGTTCCTCGTCGACGTGCTCGGACTGCTCGACTCCCACGGGGTCGAGTTGGCGGACCGCACCACCGCTCCCGGTCACCTGACCGGCTCCGCGTTGGTCGTGGATGCGTCGCACGAACGCGTGCTGCTTCTCCTGCACCGCAAGCTCCGTCGTTGGCTCCAGCCCGGAGGTCACGCGGACGGAGATCACGAGCTGGCGGGTGTTGCCCTCAAGGAGGCGACGGAGGAGACGGGGATCGACGGACTGCGGGTGCTGGTGCCGGCGGTCGACCTCGACGTGCACGCCGTCGACCACGGCGACGTGCTGGGGGAGCACCTTCACCTCGACCTCCGTTTCGTCGTCGAGGCGCCGCAGGGAGCAGTGGAGCGGGGCAACCACGAGTCGCTCGGGCTCAGGTGGGTCACCTGGGAGGAGCTCGACGAGGTGGCCGACGAAGAGGGGCTTCGCCGGCTCGCCCGCTCGGCCCGCGCTGCGTTGGGGGAGCGCCGCGGCGGGTAGGGCCGCAGCTCAGCCGACGTCGCCCGGGACAGCGCAGCTGGTCATGCGGTTGACCTGGGCGAAGGCGTCGATCGCCCGGGAGATCTGGCGGTTCGACTTCGTCGTCTCGGTGAAACGGGCGCCGGCGTCGGCCCGGAGCCGGTCCGCGTAGTCCTGGCGATCGTCGATGTAGGTGTTCCAGTCGTCGATCCACTCGCCGATGCCGACGGTGATCCGGCCCTCGCCCTGCGGGACGACCTCGGTCAGCTCGGCGGTCATCGTGCGGAGTGCATCGTTGGCCTCGTCGATGACGGCGGCCCGATCGGCCGGTTCGGGGGTGCGTTCCGCCGTCGGCAGCTTCTCGATCCGGACCCTGGCCCGGTGGCAGATCTCCTCGGCATCTCGGGGGAACGTGCGGTCTCCGAGCTCGTCGATCATCAGGCCGGGGTCGTAGATGAACAGCGCGTAGATCCACAGCCCGAACGTCACGACGGCGAAGGTCAGACCTGCGTAGAGCAGGACCTTCCGTGCGGTGCTCCGGTCGTCGGTCGGCTCATCGGTGGCATCGTCGGCCGAGCCCTCGTTCGAGGTGCCGGGGTCCGTGGTCGCGGCCCCTCCAGGGCGCGGAGGGTTCGGCGAAGAGGTGCTCGGCATCGCTCCAGCTTGCCAGCGTCACGTGCGCCGGGCGATTCAGGCGGTTCCGTCGGCAGGGATCTCAGTCGTTGCCGACCGGAGCCCGGCGGGGCGCCGTCGTCGGGGCCGCTGGAGCGGCGCTCGTCGGCGGGGCGGCGCTCGCGACCTGGTGGGTGATCACCACGACTCCGTCGGCCGAGGTCTCACCTGCCGCCGGGGTCGTTCGCCAGACCTGGCCGGCTTCATAGGGGAGGCCGTCGGAGCGCAGGGTGCCGGCCGGGGCGGCGAGTGGCTCGACCCTGACGGTGAACCCGAGGCGTTCGAGCTCGGCGCGCGCCTGGCCGCTGCCGAAGCCGAGCAGCTCCGGAACGGTGGAGGTCGGAACGAACGTTCCGGGCGTCGACTCCACGAACACGGTCGAACCGGCCGACACGGCCGTTCCCGGCGCCGGACTCTGACCGATCACCGTCCCCGGCCCGACCCCGGCGACGGCCGCGTCGACGCGGACAGCCCTCAGACCCGCCTTGCGCACAGCGGCCAACGCCTTGCGCGTGTCGGCGCCGCCGACGTCGGGGACCTTGGCCTTGCCCGGCACGGTGACAGGGCTGAGCAACGCCTGGTCCGACGGGGCGACGGTCGTGGTCGTCGGCGCGGCCGCGGTTGGGTCGACCAGCGGCAGGGGCGGCTGGTCGGCGAGCGCCTGACGCATGAAGGCCGACCAGATCAGAGCCGGGTAGGTGCCGCCGAACACCGTGATCCGCGTGTTGGGCGAGGTCATGGACACCGGCTGGAGTCGTCCGGAGCGGTCGGGACGGGGCTTCGCGAAACCGACCCAGACCGCAGTGGCGAGCTGCGGCGTGTAGCCGCAGAACCAGGCGTCGACGTTGCGCTGGGAGGATCCGGTCTTGCCGGCGGCTGGCCGGCCGATGTCGGCCCGGGTGCCGGTGCCGCCCGCGATGACCCCCGGCAGGATCGTCGAGACCTCGTTGGCGACCTCGGGCTCGAGCACCTTCTTCTGCGTGTGCTCGTGCTGGTAGAGCATCGTGCCATCGGGTCGGTCGATCCGGTCGACCATGAACCGGGGGACGTGGATGCCCTGGTTGGCGAACGTCGCGTAGGCGGAGGCCATGTCGAGCACGGTGGCGTTGTTCGTGCCGAGCACCGCCGAGGCGATCGGCTTCAGCTCGGTGGAGGTGATGCCGAGCTTCTCGGCCATCTGGACCGAGCGCTCCGGACCGACCGCCGGGTCGAGGACGATGTTCGCGTAGCAGGTGTTCGACGAAACGACCGTGCACTGGGCCATGGTCCCCTTGCCGATGCCACCGCCCTTGACCTTCCACACGGTCCCACCGGGAAGCTTGTGCGCCTGCGCCGACGGGGCATCGAACAGCTTGGTGGTCGGCACGCCGTTCGCGAGGGCGGTTGCCAGCACTATCGGCTTGAATGCCGAACCGGTCTGTCGCCCGGCGCCCATCGCCAAGTTGGTCTGTCGGTAGTCGGATGTCCCGAAGTAGTCGCGACCCCCGACCATCGTCCTGACGGCGCCGGTGCGTGGGTCGATCGACACGAGAGCGGCGTCGGGCATCTTCGGGTCGATGCCCTGACCCTTGAGCACCGCGGCGATCGAGGACTCGGCCTGGGCCTGGAGGTCGAGGTCGATGGTGGTGTAGATGCGCAGACCGCCCCGGTAGAGGTTGTTGTACCGCTCGCCCTGGGTGTCACCCAGCACGTCGGACTCCTTGAGGAGCCACGCCTTGACGGCGTCGACGAAGTGCGCACCGGGGTAGGGCACCTGTTCCGGCAAGGGCTTCGGTGGGACGACCTCGAGGGGGGTCGCGACGGCGCGCTCGTGCTCTGACTGGGTGATCTGGCCGAGCTCGAGCATCCGGTCGAGCACCACGTTGCGGCGTGCGAGCGCCGCCTCGGGATGTCGGCGCGGGTCGTACCTCGAGGGGGCCTGGATGATCCCGGCGAGGGTGGCGGAGCGGACGAGGTCGAGATCCCGGGCGGGAACCCCGAAGTAGTCCTGCGCCGCGGCGTCGATCCCGTAGGCCCCGTCACCGAAGTAGATCGTGTTCAGGTACAGCTCCAGGATCAGCTGCTTGGAGTAGTTCCGTTCGATCGACAGGGCGAGCGACGCCTCTTCCACCTTGCGCTGCAGCGTCTTCTCGGGCGACAGAAGCGCGTTCTTCACGTACTGCTGGGTGATGGTGGATCCGCCCTGGGAGGATTCGCCCTCCTCGGCGTTGCTGCTGGCGGCGCGGGCGATCGCCCGGGGGTCCACTCCCTCGTGGGACCAGAACCTCGCATCCTCGATCGCGACGACGGCCGCCTGGGTGACGTTCGGGATCTGCTCCAACGGGACGGATGTGCGGTTCTCGTCCTGGAGGATGGTGATCGGTCGGCCCTTGACGTCGAAGACCGTCGTCGGTGCGGCGTTGACAGGCAGGAGCAGCGGCGGGGCGTCTCGTGCCGACCCGCACGACACGGTGACCGAGGCGAGGGTGCAGACGCCCAGGAGCGCGGCGACGAGACGGGTCCGGCGTGACATGACGGGTCCCAGTGTGGTCGACGAGGGGCTCGAACCGGTGCCACGGTGGGTGTCGTGCCCTTGTACGCTCTCAGGTCGCCCCGACGGGTCGGATGCCCCGCGACAGGCCTTGGAGGCTCCGGGGTTGCCTCGGAGGTGGCGCGAGATGTCGGTGACGGACGCATCAGATCCCTCAGGCGCCCGCACGAGCGGAGCCGGTCTCCTCGAGGATCTGCGCGCTCGGGGTCTGCTCCATGACCACACCGACCTCGACGCTCTGGTGGGGCGCCTGGATGCCGGGCCCACCCCGGTGTACTGCGGGTTCGATCCCACCGCGGACTCGCTCCACATCGGGAACCTCCAGTCGATCATGCTGCTGCGTCGGTTCCAGATGGCCGGCCATCCGCCGATCGCCCTGGTGGGCGGAGCCACGGGGATGATCGGCGACCCGTCGGGACGGACGTCCGAGAGGACCTTCCTCGACGGCGACGTGCTCGACTCCAACGGCGCCGCGATCGGGGCCCAGCTCGCCCGGTTCCTCGATCCCGACGGTCCGACCGGGGTCACGGTCGTCGACAACCGGACCTGGACGGAACCGCTCGGAGTCCTCGAGTTCCTGCGTGACGTGGGCAAGCACGTCACTGTGAACGTGATGCTGGCCAAGGACTCGGTCCGCTCACGTCTCGATCGGGAGTCGGGGATCTCCTTCACCGAGTTCAGCTACATGCTCCTCCAGGCCAACGACTTCGCCCACCTCCATGCCGAACACGGCTGCGACCTCCAGGTGGCGGGATCTGATCAGTGGGGGAACATCACCGCCGGTGTCGACCTCGTCCGACGTCGCTCCGGTGACATGGTCCACGGCCTGACGGCGCCGCTGATCGTGCGGGCCGACGGCTCCAAGTTCGGCAAGAGCGAGGGCGAGAACCTGTGGCTCGACGCTGACCGCACCTCTCCGTACCGCCTCTACCAGTACCTCCTCAACGTGGCCGACGTCGACATCGAAGCGTTGCTGCTGCGCCTGACGACCGTGCCGGTCGGTGAGTGCCGTGCTGTTGCGGAGGCCCATGCCGCCACCCCGGAGCGACGCGAGGGCCAGCGCGCCCTGGCCAGGGCGGTGACAGGTCTCGTCCACGGGGCGGACGTGCTCGACGGGGTCGAGGAGGCGGCGGCCGTCCTGTTCGGCGACCGTCCGATCGCAGAGGTGTCGGCGCCGACCCTCGAGCTCCTCTCGCAGGAGATGCCGTCGACCGTCCTCGCGCGTAGTGAGGTGGTCGATGCGGATCCGCTCGACCTGCTGGCGCGCCCGGACGTCGGGTTGGCCAGGTCGAAGGGCGATGCCCGCCGCAATCTGACCGGGTACTCGGTGAACCAGGTGCGGCTCTCCGAGCGCGACGGTGCGGTTGTCTCCGACGCCGATCTGCTGCACGGTCGCTTCGTGCTGCTCAGCCGTGGTCGGCGGTCCCACCACCTGATAGTCCTGGCGGGCTGATCGTCCTGGCGGGCTGATCCGGGTCGTCGGTCGGACAGGGCCGTCGGGTCGCGTCAGAACTCGGGCATCGCCGGAGCGCTGGGGATGGTCGGGTCGAGTGCCGGATCGTCCGCTGCCAGGCGCCCCTCGAACCACGGATCACGCTTCCAGTCCGGCACCGGAGGCTCGACCCCCGATGACGGTACGAAGGGCGAACGCTCCACTCGTCTCCGTGGGTGAACGTACCGCTTGCAGTTCGGGAAGGCGGCGGTGACCCGGACCCTCACGAGCGCCTGGGCGCCGTCGTGGATGCGGGTCCGGGCGTCGTCGACGATCAGCTCGGCCAGGCCGTTGATCCTGAGACGGGTGCCGCCCTCGAGGTCGATGAACAAGATCCCCACGGCGGGGTTCGTCGACAGGTTGCCCAGGCTCAGGAACATCCCGTTGCCGTCGTAGCTCGGGAACTCGAGGGTGTGGGCGTCGATCACCCGCACGAAGCCCGGGTCGCCGGCCTTGTGCGAGCACTGCGGCTGACCTTCGGAGTCGACCGTGGCCAGGAAGAAGGTGTCCATCGCCTCGATGAACGCCCGGTAGCCGGTGATGTCGTCGGTGGCGGTCTCGGCGAGGCGATCGGCCAGCCGGCGGGTGTCGAACCGATCCTGGAGTGCTCGGGGTCCTGTACCGAACTCGAGCGCCATGGCGGTCACCTCCGTGGTCAGCGCCCGGCACCGGATGCCAGGCCGGTCGCCGACCAGCGTACGATCATGCCCCCCGTTCTTACGATCATGCCCCCCCGTTCTGTTGTGCAGAACGTGAAGGATCCTTCACGTTCTGCACAACAGAACCCGGGTGG
>CAZNQK010000100.1:0-10364 GCA_964575165.1 uncultured Aquihabitans sp.
TCCGGCGGCGCCGGCGCTGCCCCCTCCCCACCCCTTTTGTTGGTGACCAAGTATTTGGACCCTCCTCGTTCGCCACACCACCACGGCGAGGTGGGTCGGGCCGGCCTCAGCGCTTGGTGCCCGCTGCCGAGCCGGTGGTGTGGCTGCCGTCGGTGGGGAACGTCGTGCAGATGACGTCGCGATCCCTCCGCCCCCACGACTCCTGCGAAGGCCACCACGACTCGATGTCGTAAGACGACTCCGTCCACGGGCGCCCGACGAACGCCTCGAAGCCGGCGTAGCAGGTCTGCTCCGCCCAGTCCTGCACGACTGCTGTTCCCGGGTAGGCCCCGCCCTTCACCGTGGGGCCCTCGTAGGCGACGACCGAGTACACCTCGTGCGTGTGGGGGTCGGCGCAGGGCACGACCCACACCGCCCGATCCGATGCTTCCGGATCGTCGCGTGGTAGATCGAAGCACTGCCCGATCGAGAGGTCGCGCAGGCCCACCGCCTCGGCCGATGCCGACAGCCCGGCCGACGTCGTGGTAGCGGCCTCGGTCGTCGACGTGGTCGTCGCCGGTGCGTCGTCCCCGGAGCAACCGGACGCCCACACGGCGAGCGCGACGCACACGACGATCGCGGTCGTCGGCCGGTGACGTCGGACGGGTCGAGGCATCGAGGGGACTTCAGGACCTCAGATCGAGGGCAGGTAGCGGTCGAGGTACACGTAGCTGAACCAGACCAGCACGAGCACGGCGGGCGTGCCGAGCAGCCACATCGGCCAGTGCTTCCACTTCTTGCCGATGAACCACGCCAGCATCCCGACGGCGAGCGCAGCTGCCGCGAAGAGGATCGCCGGGACCAGCGCCGACTGATCACCCGACAGGCCCTCGTCGAAAGCCTCGGCGTTCGCCGACGCCTCCTGCACGTGCTTCGACGGCGGCGACGTCGGCGCCGGCGGCACCTCGAGGACGGCGCTCACGACGATCCGCTGCTTGGCCGAGTACTTCGGGTGGCACGCGGTCAGGGTGACCCGGTTGTCGCCCTTGTCCTCGAGTACCGACACGTCCCGGGGCGACACGATCTGCTGAGCGGCGTCGGAGCCCGGTGCCGGGATCACCCGGTAGGTGAACGGTCCCTGTGGGGTGGTGATCTTGATCTCGTCACCCGGGCGGAGCTCGTCGATGCGGTTGAACGGAGCGCCATAGGTGGTCCGGTGCCCGGCGATACCCGAGTTGCCGGCCTGACCCGGCAGCGGGGTGCCGGGGTAGTGGCCCGGGCCCTTCTTGAGGTCCGCCTTGCTGACGCCCTGCACGATGACGCGCTCCAGGCCGATCTTCGGGATCTGGATGATGCCGATCGGCTCACCGTCGGGCGGCGCCGGCGTCGCAGGGGCGGTGGCGGAGTCCACCTTCGCCAGCGACTCGGCGAGGTCCCCGGTGTCGCCCTCGTCGGCATCGTGGTCGACCGATCGGGCGAGGCTGCCGGTCAGGTCGGACTGGTTGCGCCCCTCTTCGAGACCGGTGCCCCAGAGCTGGAACGCGACGAAGCCCAGGATGAACAGGCCGGCGATGATGAACGTCCGGCCGACGAAGCCCAGAACCTTGGAGACCACGTGTCCTGCCACGGTACAGGGGCTTGGCCCCCCGGCCGACGCAACCGGTAGATTCCACCGGTCCCCATCGGGGACGCCCCCTCCCCTGGAGTCCCGTCCGATGGAGCATGCAGTCCACCTCCGTGCCGCCGTCGCACTGCTCGGCAGGTTCCCGGCGCTCGCCGGCGTCGACCTGACCGTCGCCGCCGGCGATGTCGTGCTGCTCCGGGGACCCAACGGCGCCGGGAAGACGACGCTGCTCCGGGCGTGCGCCGGTCTGGTCTCGGTCACCTCGGGTGAGGCCAGCGTCCTGGGCGTCGACCTGCTCCGCGACCGCACCGGTGTGCGGCGCCGGGTCGGGCTCCTCGGTCATGCCACGTACCTGTACGAGGACCTGAGCGTCGTCGAGAACGTCGACTTCTGGGCCCGGGCAGCGGGTGCGACGGTGTCCGACGGTCGGCTGGCCCTCGACCGGTTGGGGGTGGCGACGCGTCTCCACGACCTGCCTGTGCACTCGCTGTCGGCCGGTCAGCGGCGCCGCGTGTCCTTCGCTGCGATGGTCTCCCGGCGTCCCGAGCTGTGGCTGCTCGACGAACCGCACGCCGGACTCGACGCCGACGGCCGTGACATCGTCGACGACCTGATCCGCGAGGCGGCGTCGGTCGGAGCAACGGTCATGTTCGCCTCTCACGAGCTCGACCGTGCCGGCGACGTCGCTGACCGGACGGTCGAGGTCGTCGGCGGGGTCATCGTCGAGGGTGATCACGCCGAGCGCACGGGCACCGCTGTCGCTGCTGAGGTCCCGCGCGATGCGTGAGGCGATGCTCGTCTTCAAGAAGGACCTGAGGCTCGAGTGGCGCTCGAAGGTCGGCATCGGCCAGGTGCTGCCGTTCTCGCTCCTGGTGGTGCTGCTGTTCGCGTTCGCCCTCGACCCGGAGCGGGGGGTGCTCGACCGGGTGACCTCCGGCCTGTTCTGGGTGGTGGTGCTCTTCTCGTCGGTGCTGACCATCGAACGGTCCTTCTCGGTCGAGGCGGCCGACGGCATCTTCGACGCCCTGCGCCTGTCGGGCATGGCCCCGGCCGCGATCTACGCGGGCAAGGTGTCGGCCCTGACCGTTCAGCTCCTGGCTGTCGAGGCCGTCCTGGCGGTGGCCGTCGCGGTCTTCTACGACACCGTGTTCCACGGTCCGGTGCTCACGATCGGGGTGGCGGTCCTCGCGACGATCGGCATCTCCGGGGCAGGTGCCGTCTACGGAGCGCTGGCGGCCAGGTTGCGAAGCGGATCGACGCTGCTCCCGCTCCTGCTGCTGCCGCTGCTGGCGCCCGTGCTCATCTGCGCCACCCGCGGCTTCGAGGTCGCCCTGGGGCGCGAAGCTGGTCCCGGCTGGCCCTGGGCTGCCCTGTTGGGCATCTTTGCTGTGGTCTACCTGACACTCGGAGCGCTTCTGTTCCGACCGCTCCTGGAGGATGCATGACAGTCGACAACCCGCCGGCCGAGGCCCGGTCAGCCACCGGTGCGACGGCTCCGACCAGCACCGGGTCACCCCTGACCCGTGTGCTCGGGGTGATCAGCATCGTCGGGATCGCCGTCCTGGCACTGCTGGGCCTGGTGCTCACCGAGCCCGACGCGCAGCTCGGTGAGACGATCCGCATCCTCTACATGCACGTGCCAACGGTCTCGACCGCGTACCTGGCGTTCATCATCACCGCCATCGCATCGGTCGCCTACCTCTGGAAGCGCACCGAGTTCTGGGACCTGCTCGCCGCCTCGGCCGCCGAGATCGGCGTGCTGTTCTTCGGGCTCACGATCCTCAACGGCATGTTGTGGGGCAAGATCACCTGGGGTGTGTTCTGGCGCTGGGAGCCCCGCCTCACCACGACAGCGGTGCTGATGCTCACCTACATCGGCTACCTGGCCGTCCGTCAGATCCCCAACGACACGCGGACGCGGGGGACTATCAGCGCTGTGATCGGGATCATGGCGGTGGTCAACATCCCGATCACCCACAAAGCGGTCGACTGGTGGCGGGGGCTGCACCAGGAGAAGACGATCTTCGGTACCGTCGATCCCGACATGCACGGTCTTCAGCTGTTCACCGCGTACTTCGGGCTGGCCGTGTTCCTCGTCCTGTTCGCATGGCTGCTGATCCACCGGTTCCGCGTGGCGTGGCTCGCCGAACGGGCAGCCGACGTCGGCATCGACGCGGCCATCGCCGAACGGCGGGCCGAGAGCGCCGTCGGCAGCACCGCGGGGGGCACCGGCACCGCAACCACCACTGGAGGACTGTCGTGAACGACTCCGCCTACATCGCAGCCGCCTGGATCGGGACCTTCGTCGCCGTCGGCGTCTACGCCCTCGCGCTCCTGCGGAGGGGTCGACGGCTGTCCAAGGTCGTACCCCCCGGCGAACGGCGTTGGCTGTGACCGACCGCTCAGAGCTCGACGACCCGGAGTCCCCTGATTCAGCGCCCGTCCGGCTGGACGTCACCCCACGCACCGATGCCTCGTCGAACGCGTCGGCCGGCAGCCGCAACCGCACCAGGACCTACGCCGCGATCGCCGCTGTGACGGTCATCGTGATCGGCATCGGCATCGTGCTGATGAACGGGCTGCGTGACGCGTCGACGTTCTTCTACAACGTCGACGAGGTCGCAGCGAAGCACGACGCGTTGCAGGGCGAGCGCCTCCGGATGCAGGGCAACGTGGTCGACGGATCGGTCCACACGACCGCCGACGGCGTCTCCTTCGTCCTGCGCTTCGGAGGAGAGGAGATCCCCGTCGACCACGTCGGTGACCCGCCCGAGCTGTTCGGACCCGGGATCCCTGTCGTGCTCGAGGGCACGCTCGAGGGCGACACGTTCCACAGCGACCAGATCCTCGTCCGCCACGACTCGTCCTACGACGAGGAGAACCAGGATCGCATCCGCGACGCCGAGCGCGACGCGGGGACCGACTCGGGGAGCCACGTCACGACCACGGTGCCCGAACCGGGACCGGCGCTGGGGGGTGCCTCCGGGTGAACCGGGCCCTCGGACTGGCCGGCGTGGTCGTCGGCCTCGGTGGAGCGTTCCTCGGCATCGCGGTGCTCGCTGCCGGCCTTCGGACCGGCCGGGAGTCGCTCCTGCGCATGGGTCGTTCGTACGCGGCGATCGTGCTGGCCGGCGCCGTGCTCGCCGTCCTGGCGATGGAGCGGGCCCTCGTCACCCGCGACTACACGGTGCAGTACGTGTTCGACCACGGTTCGTCGCGCACGCCACCGCTGTTCAACGTCGCCACCATGTGGTCGGCTCTCGAGGGGTCGATCCTGCTCTGGGGCCTGATCCTGGCCGGCTACACGTTCGCCGTGGCGCACAAGTTCCGCCGCCGCCTTTCCGACCCGCTCGTGGCCTGGGCACTGATCGTGATGTTCGCGGTGGCGGTGTTCTTCTTCGGGCTGATGCTCACCGCTGCCAACCCGTTCCACGGCGTGGTGCCGCCACCGGGCTACGACGGCCCGGGACCCAACCCACTGCTCCAGAACCACATCCTGATGGCGTTCCACCCGCCGATGCTCTACCTGGGATACGTCGGGTTCACCGTGCCGTTCGCGTTCGCCATTGCCGCGCTGGTCACGGGCCGGGTGGGGGAGGGGTGGCTCGTCGAGACCCGCCGCTGGACCCTCTTCGCCTGGATGTTCCTCACCGCCGGCATCGTGCTGGGTGCGTGGTGGAGCTACGAGGTCCTCGGCTGGGGCGGATACTGGAAGTGGGACCCGGTCGAGAACGCTTCGCTGATGCCGTGGCTCACCGCGACCGCCTACATCCACTCCGTGATGGTCCAGGAGCGGAGGGGGATGCTGCGGGTCTGGAACCTGTCGCTCCTGTGCGCCACGTTCTCGCTCACCATCCTCGGCACGTTCCTGACCCGCTCGGGTGTGGTCGAGTCGGTGCACGCCTTCTCGAACGGGACCGTCGGCCCTCTGCTGCTCGGCTTCTTCGGGTTCGTCGTGGCGGTGTCGATCGGTCTGATCGGCTGGCGTGGCGACCGACTGCGCTCGCCGGGTCGGATCGACTCACCGGTTTCGAGAGAGGGGGCATTCCTCGCCAACAACGTCGTGTTCGCCGCGTTCGCGTTCATCGTGCTGCTCGGGACCGTGTTCCCTCTCGTGATCGAGGCCCTCAACGGCGACCGGCTGTCGGTCGGCGTGCCGTACTTCAGCCGCATGACGATGCCGATCGGGTTGCTGCTGCTGTTCCTCATGGGAGTCGCCCCGGTCCTTCCGTGGCGCAAGGGCACGCCGGAGCTGCTGCGTGATCGCCTGTGGTGGCCGGCGTGGATCGGCGTCGGCTCGCTCGTCCTGGCTGTGGTCCTAGGCGCCACCGGCTGGGCGGCGCTCGTGGCCTTCGGCCTCGGCGGCTTCGCTGCGGGCTCGGCTCTGCGTCAGCTGGCGCTCGCTACCCGGCGCCAGGGCTGGCGCGGGCTCGTCGGACGGGCCAACGGCGGCATGGTCGTCCACCTCGGCGCGATCCTGATCGGCATCGCGTTCGCCGCGTCGATGAGCTACGTGCGCCAAGCCGAGCTCCAGCTCCAGGAGGGTCGGACGGCCACCGTCGCCGGTCACACCGTCGAGTACCTCGGATCCCGGACCTACGAGACCGACAGCCGGGTCGAGCTGGTGGCCCGGGTGCGGGTCGACGGCGACCGCGTGTTCGAACCCCGGCTCCACAAGTACCGCGTCGACGGCCAGACGATCGGCACCCCGTCGGTGCGGGTGGGGCCGACCAACGACGTGTACCTCGCCCTGACCAAGGCCCCCGACGCCGACGGTCGCTCGATCGGACTGCGGGTCATCGTCCAGCCGCTCATCGTCTGGCTGTGGGTCGGCGGCATCGTGATGGTCCTGGGCACCCTGCTCGCGCTGTTCCCCGGCCGTCGCCGCAACCCGCTCGATCCTGTCTCGACCCCCGCGGCCACGTCGGCCGACAAGGGGCCGGTCGCCGGTGGCGACAGCAGTGCCGAGCCCGACGACGAGGTCCGCGAGGGGGTGCTGACGTGAAGCACCGCTCGGCGATCCTCGCTGGGGTCGTGGGGGTCGCCGCCGCTGCGTTGGTCGTGCTCTTCGCCATCAGCCCGAAGGGCGACGACGGCTCCGCGGCCGCCAGCCCGCTCGTCGGCGAGCTCGCGCCGCAACTGGCCGGCACGACGGCCGACGGGCAGCCGTTCGACCTCGACAAGCACCGTGGCCGGTGGGTGCTGGTCAACTTCTTCGCAACCTGGTGTCCGCCGTGCGTGAAAGAGCATCCCGAGCTCGTGAAGTTGTCCCAGGCCGACGAGGGCGTGCAGGTCATCAGCGTCGCTGCGGGCGACTCGGCCGACAAGGTCAACGAGTTCTTCGCCGAGAACGGCGGCGACTGGCCGGTGCTGGTCAGCGACACCGACTCCGCCTCGATCGACTACGGACTGATCAAGCTGCCCGAGTCCTACCTGATCGCACCCGACGGGACGGTCGTCGAGAAGTTCGTCGGCGGCATCACCGCGAACCAGGTCGAACGTCGCATCGCCCAGGAGTCCGGCTCGACCCAGGGATCGGGAGCATCCGAGTCGGGGTCGGGCTCGTGACCGCCACGACCCGCACCGGCAGGTCGCTGCGTCCCAGACGTCAGCAGTGGTGGTGGTGGGCGCTGATGGGGATCATCGTCGTGGTGGCGATCGGGCTCGGTGCGTCCACGCCGCCGCGGTCCGGAGTGTCCGACGAACGGCTGTTCGCGATCGCCGGACGGATCAAGTGCCTCCAGTGCGTGGGTGAGTCGGTGGCCGCATCGCAGGCGTCGCTCGCCGTGCAGTTCCGTGACGAGATCCGTGACCGCATGCAGGCCGGCGACACCGACGACGAGATCCTCGACTTCTTCGCCCAGCGCTACGGCCAGGAGGTCCTGCTGACCCCGCCGTCGAGCGGGATCGGCGGTCTGGTCTGGGTGATCCCCGTGGTCGCCGTCGCCGGCGCCGTGCTGCTGCTCGCCGGGACGTTCGCACGTTGGCGTCGTGAGCGCGAGGACCGCCACGCCACCGACGCGGACGTGGCTCTCGTCGAGTCCGCCCGTGCGGCCCGCTCGATCGACCCGGACCCCAGGCCGGCGGACGCCCCGGAGACGAAGGGCCGTAGGTGAGCGACGACACGCTCACCGGAACCCCCCGTCGCGCCGGTCCGGCCGGTTCTTCCGGGCAGGCGGCTCGCCTGGACCCTGACCGTCTGGCAGAGCTCGAGGACGAGCGCGACCACCTCCTGAGCTCCCTCGACGACCTGGAGAGGGAGCACGATGCCGGCGACCTCGACGACGTCGACTTCGCGGCGCTGAGCGACGACTACACGGTCCGCGCTGCCGAGGTCATCCGGGCGATCGACGAGTACCACGACGTTCTCGCCCGTTCCCGTCCTCCCCGCCGTCCGCTACGCACCGCACTCGTGGTGGTGGCGGTGCTGGCCGTCGCCGGGCTCGCCGGCGTGCTGGTGGCCCGGGCGTCAGGTCAGCGTGGCGCGGGCACCATCACCGGCAACGACAACAGCCTCCGCCAGCAGCTGGCCAACTGCCAGATGCTGTCGTTCCAGAAGCCCGATGAGGGCATCAGGTGCTACGCGGGTGTGTTGGAGAGCCATCCCGAGAACCTCGAGGCGCTCACCTACCAGGGCTGGGCCTACATCCGTGACGACCAGGTGGAGAAGGGCGCCGCGAACCTGGCCCGTGCCGTCGAGCTCGATCCGGACTACCCCGACGCCAGGGTGTTCCGTGCCGTGCTGTTGTCCCGGGCGGGTGCGGCGGCGGCCGAGAACGGTGACACGGCGACCGCCCGTGAGAGCTTCCTCGCTGCGGCGTCGGAGATCGACCGGTTCCACCGCAACGACCCGCCCGAGGTGGCGGTGCAGGTGCTCCGTCAGGAGGGCCTGGAGCGGACGATCTTCTTCGGGCTTCTCGACGCGCCGACCGTGGCCTGCTGGCAGCAGGCAGCGGGAGCCAGCGACAAGGACTCGGCGATCGACCAGGCGTTCCTCGACCGACTCGGCTCCTGTCTGGACGCAGCGTTGGTCGCGGACCCCACCTCCACGGACGCGATGCTCTCGAAGGCGCTGTCGCTGCTCGGTCCGGACCGGACCGACCTCGCCGGGGCCAGGGCCATGACCGATCGGATCCTCGCGATCGATCCGTCGAACGCCAACGCGCTGCTGCTCCAGGCGTCGATCGCGCTCGCCGAACGCGACCCCGACGGCGCCGCCGCGACCCTCGACCGGCTCGACCCGCTTCCGTGGCCGACAGCGGCGTTCCTCATCGGGCCTCCGGATCAGATGCGCCGGGCCATCGAGTCGGCTCGACGGGCGGGATCATCGACCACGGCGGCGCCGTCCCCGACCACGACGACCGAGCCGCGTGCGACCGCGTCGACCGTTCCGGGCGCGCCGTCGATCCCCAACGCCGGAGGTGGCTGAGATCCCATCTCCGGGTTTTGTGTGTATCTCACGTCGCACAGCGACGTGAGATACACACAAAACGCAGGGCGAGGCCCGCTCCTGGATAGCCTCGGCGGCCATGAGGATCCTTCTTGTGGGTGCGGGTGGAGTGGGTGACGCGTTCTGCGCGATCGCGTCACGTCGCGACTTCGTCGAATCGATCACCGTCGGTGACATCGACCCGGCCCGGGCCGAGCGCGCCGCCGCCCGTGACGACCGCTTCGTCGCCACGACGCTCGACGCGTCGGACTCGGCCTCCATCACCGCCGGTGTCCAGGCCGCCGGAGCGGACCTCGTGATGAACGCGGCCGATCCCCGCTTCGTCATGCCGATCTTCGATGGCGCGTTCGCCGCCGGCGCGAACTACATGGACATGGCCATGTCGTTGTCTGAGCCGCACGCAGAACGACCCCACGAGCTCACCGGCGTGAAGCTGGGCGACCGGCAGTTCGCCAAGGCCGCTGACTGGGAGACCAAGGGCCTGCTCGCCGTGTGTGGCATGGGCGTCGAACCGGGGATCGCCGACGTCTTCGCCCGCTACGCGGCCGACGAACTGTTCACGACGATCGACGAGATCGGTGTCCGCGACGGCGCCGACATGGTCGTTCGCGGCTACGACTTCGCCCCCACGTTCTCCATCTGGACGGTCATCGAGGAGTGCCTGAACCCGCCGGTGGTCTGGGAGCGCGATCGGGGCTGGTACACCACGCCGCCGTTCTCGGACCCCGAGGTGTTCACCTTCCCCGAGGGGATCGGCCCGGTCGAGTGCGTGAACGTGGAGCACGAGGAGGTGCTGCTCGTCCCGCGTTGGGTGGACTGCCAGAGGGTCACGTTCAAGTACGGCCTCGGCGACGAGTTCATCCAGGTGCTCGAGACGCTGCACAAGCTGGGTCTCGACGGCGTCGACCCGGTGACGGTCAGGGGCCAGAGGGTCTCACCACGGGACGTCGTCGCTGCCTGCCTGCCTGACCCGGCGACGCTGGGCGATCGGATCGAGGGCAAGACGTGTGCCGGGACGTGGGTGACCGGCATCGGACGTGACGGAGGCGGCAACCCGTCGGGGCCGCGCGAGGTCTACCTGTACCACGTCGTCGACAACGCAGAGACGATGGGTCGCGACGGCGCTCAGGCAGTCGTCTGGCAGACCGCCGTCGGCCCGGTCGTGGCATGCGAGCTCATCGAGTCGGGAGTGTGGTCAGGGGCCGGCGTCGTCGGACCCGAGGCGATGCCGGCCCGACCGTTCCTCGACCTTCTCGCCGGCGAGTACGACTCGCCCTGGGGCATCCGCGAGTGACCCGTACCCCAGCGAAC
>CAZNQK010000101.1:0-6056 GCA_964575165.1 uncultured Aquihabitans sp.
CTTCTCGAACTCCCGAACCCCGGCGCCGTCAGGCGATCCAACCCAGGACATCCGCGTCGACGCCGTCGACCTCCACCGGGTCCGGCCACGCCGCCTTGAAAGCGGCTTCGGTGACGTAGGCATGACGAAGCTCGACCTCGTGCTCGACGACTGGATCCCACCACCAAGACACGCCGTTCTCGACGTAGCCGAGCTTGGCGGAGATCCGCCCTGACGCGGCGTTGGTCGAGCGCCACTCGGTGAGACACCGGCGGATGTCGAGCTCCCACGCGATCGACAGCACGCATGCCCTGGCATGGGTGCCGTACCCACGGTCGCGGTGGCTGTCGAGCAGCACCGAACCGGTCTTCGCCTGCCGGAGATGCTCGAAGTCGTCGGACGAGTAGAGATCCTGACGCCCAACGGGCTCGCCGTCGACGAACACGAACAGTGGGATGAGCCAATCCGCTCCGGCTCCCGCTGTCATCGCCGCGGAAGCATGCGCAAGGGTCTCGCTGGCTGCCTCCGCTGGTGTTGCGGGTTGCCATGCCAGCGTGGAACGGGAGCGGTCATCGTCGATGCCACCGGCCGCGAGTCGGTCCACGTAGCCCAACAGCTCGTCCTGGTCGGGGACCCGAAGCGTCACGGGACCTGACGTCGCCGAGATGCGCAGGAGCGGCAGGTGGCCAGCGAAGGGGTGCATGTCCACCAGTGTTGCGCTGCCAAGGTCGGTCGGGTGCAGCGAGCTCCCGAGTCGTCCAGTCAGACGAGCTCCACTCCTGCCGAAGCGAGGACCTCCGACGACCGTCGCAGCCAGGAGTGGAGGTCCGCACGCCGACCCTGCTGCACGTCGAGCAGCGCACGACGCAACGCAACCGTCACAGGTCCGGGTCCACCGTCCCCGATCCGCAGGGTCGAGTCGCAGTCGGCCAGGACACCGATCGGAGCGATCACGGCTGCGGTACCGCAGGCGAACACCTCGCGCAGGGAGCCGTCGGCCGCCCCGGATCGGAGATCGTCGATCGATGTCGGTTCCTCGACCACCGTGTCGATCACGGTCGACTCACGGGCCAGGGTCAAGAGCGAGTCACGGGTGACACCGGGGAGGATCGTCCCGCCGAGGGGCGGGGTCGTCAGGACCGTGCGGCCGTCACGTTGCCACACGAACATGACGTTCATCGCGTTGAGCTCCTCGACCCAGCGGTGCTCGACGGCGTCAAGCCACAGGACCTGGTCGTACCCTGCCGATCCGGCTCGTCCGTGTGCGCCGAACCCGCCCGCGTAGTTGCCGGCGAACTTCACGGCTCCGGTTCCACCCGGTGTCGCACGGACGTCATCGTGCTCGACGGCGACGGTGATCGCCGACAGGTGCTCTCCGAAGTACGACGCCACGGGCGAGGCGATGACCACGAACCGGTACTCGTCGGCAGGGCGGACCGACAGGTGCGGCTCCGAGCCGAACATGAACGGTCGGACGTACAGCGCCGATCCGTCGGCGTCCGGAACCCAGGCGCGGTCCGCTTCGACCAACAACGAGCAGGCGAGCTCGAAGGCCCCATCGGGCAACGAGGGCATCGCGATCCGTCCGGCGCTGACGGCGAACCGCTCGGCGTTGGAGTCCGGCCTGAAGAGCACGGGCCCTTCAGGCGTCGAGTAGGCCTTGAGCGCCTCGAAGATCGCCTGGCCGTAGTGGAGCGCAAGGGTCGCCGGGCTGAGCGCCAACGGCCCGAACGGCATGAGCTCCATGGGACCCCACGCTCCGTCGGCGTAGGTCATGGTCACCATGTGGTCGGTGAACACCTCGCCGAAGGTCGGTTGGGCCAGCACCGCCGCGCGCTCGGAGTCCGAGCGCGGGTGGTCGTTGTACGTGACACGGACCTGACTCACGCTCTCCAGCTTCGCGGCTCGGGAAGCTCACCGCCGATCCAGGAACAGTCGTGTTCGTCGAAGCTACGTTGTGATCCATGAGAGTCCGACGAGATCTGATCGACACCGACCCGTCCGCGCTCGACGGTCGGCGCGTCCTCATCACCGGAGCGGCACGCGGCATCGGTGCCGCGTTGGCGCGGCGCCTGCACTCCCGCGGAGCCCGCCTCGCTCTCGCTGGGCTGGAGCCTGAGCTGCTGTCGGTCGTGGCCGACGACTGCGACGCCACGTTCTGGGCGCTCGACGTGACCGACCGCGATGCCGTCGACTCGGTCGTCGACGCTGCCGCGTCCACGCTCGGAGGCCTCGACGTGGTCATCGCCAACGCCGGGGTTGCGGCACAGCTCCCGCTCGTCGGAGGTGACGCGAGGATCTTCGACCAGACCATGGCGGTCAACGTCGGCGGCACCTACAACACCCTCCGGGCCGGCGGCCGACACATCTCGCATCCGGACGGCTACGCAGTCGCGGTGTCATCGCTCGCCGCCGCCGTCCACGTTCCGCTCATGGGCGCCTACAGCGCCTCGAAGGCCGCCGTCGAGGCACTGGGCAACACGCTCCGACAGGAGCTGCGCCCATCGGGGGCACGGGTCGGCGTGGCGTACTTCGCCGAGCTCGACACCGACATGACATCCCGCGGCTTCGGAACCGAGGCCGCCTCCGCCTTCCTCGACGGACGGAGCCTCACCCGTGTCACTCCGCTCTCGGTCGGCATCGACGCGTTGGAGCGCGGCATCGTCAGGCGGTCACGGACGATCTGCGCTCCCTGGTACGTCGCTCCGCTGCTGCCGACCCGCCGGATCGCCCAGGCCGTGGTCGATGTGGCCGTCCGACGGGGTATCGGACCGGTCCTCGACATCGCCCGACGGGAGCAGGTCGAGCTCACCACGCCTCAACCGGAGGAAGCACGGTGACGGCGCTCAAGGGCGGTGACCCGGCTGCTGTCGTGGGGGCACGAGACCCTCGGATCACCCCCGGTTCGAGGGCGGACATCGGCCTCTTAAACACGGCCGTCATCGGCGTGCTGGGCAGGATGGCCGGCACCAACCCTCCGAACCTGTTCACCACCCTGGGCCGGAACCGTCGCCTGTTCCGGGGCTGGCTCCGGTTCGCCGGATCCCTCATGCCCCGTGGGCGTCTGACCCGACGTCAGACCGAGATGGTGATCCTGCGCATCGCGCACCGACGGTCCTGCGCCTACGAGCTCGAGCACCACCGCCGTCTCGGTGCCAAGGCCGGGCTGACTACCTCGGAGATCGAAGCGCTCGGCACTGTCGACGTGACCGAGAACCGACGTTGGAGCGGGAGCGACTCCGTGCTGTTGCGGGCCACCGACCAGCTGCTCGATCGCCGCGACATCGACGACGAGGTCTGGGCCGACCTGACGCGCATCCTCGACGACCGGCGACTGATCGAGCTGGTGCTGCTCGTCGGCCACTACGACATGCTCGCCACAACCATCGGCGCGCTGCGCATCGCTCCGGACCGTCCCCGTGGGTGAGTCCGCCGCCACGTTGCTGCCGAAGCGGCCCAGGTCGTTGCCCCGTGGGCGCCACAACCTGAGCCGTGCCGACGTCGAGTCCGATCAGCGACTGCGGATCCTCCTGGCGTTCGCTCCGGCGATGGCCGAGACCGGCTACGTCGACACACCGGTCGCCGCGATCATCCGCTCCGCCGGCGTCTCACGCGAGACGTACTACCGGCTGTTCACCGACAAGCTCGACGGGTTCCTCTCTGCGCTGGACCTCGTCGGCGAGGTGTTGCTGGCCGAGCTGACATCCGCTCTCGACGGTTCGGGGGATCCGCTCGATCGGGTCGAGGCGGCTTTCGGTCACTACCTCGGACTCCTCGCCGAGCACCGCCCCGAGGCCCGGCTGTTCCTCGTCGAGACCTCCGCAGCCGGACCGGAGGCGATAGAACGCCGGGCTAGGATGCACGACCGGCTCGCCGCGGAGTTGGCCGATGCGCTCGGGACGAGCTCTGACGAGGGCCGCTTCAGCTGCCTCACGATCGTCGCTGCCATCAGCTCGATGATCGCCGCGCCCCTGGTGAACGGAGACATGGCCCTCATCGAAGGCATGGCCACGCGGATGTCGGATCATCTCCGTCGCTCCTACGCCGCCGGTCTGCTCGACTGAGCCGATGGACCACGGGATCGACTGTCCTGATCGGCGTTCGTGAGGAACCGCGCATGACTCGACGACCACTCGACGGCCGTGTCGCCGTGGTGACGGGAGCCAACCACGGGATCGGAGCGGCGACAGCAGCCGAGTTGGCCCGGCTCGGCGCCGACGTCCTCGTCACCTACCTGGCGTTCACGCCCGACGACGACGACCCCGGGCGACCCGAGGTGTATCGGACGGCCCGAGAGCAAGGTCCCGAAGCGGCGGTTCGAGCGGTCCGGTCAGCGCGTCGATTACGCCCGTGCGGGAGCCCTCCTCATCGCCGAGCTCGCGTCGTCGGTCAGACGACACGGACTCCAATGGGGCCGCGTGGTGAGCCTCACATCAGGAGGTTCGGGAGGGTTCCCCGGCGAAGCCTCCTACGGAGCAGCCAAGGCCGCTCTCGAGAACTACACGATGACCCGCCTCGTCACCGGGAATGTCATCCGGCTCCGCTGAGGCCGGCGCCCCGCTCATCGCCCGCAGTTCAGCGGGAGCGCACCCCATCGAACACGATGTCGACCGCCCGGTCGATCCTCCTGGTCACCGCCGTCATCGAGTGCTGACCCTGGGACCAGTCCCGCAGGAGCGATCCCAGCAGCGACGACACCAGCTCGGTCAACACCTCGACGTCGTCCGGATCGGTGTCGACCAGGACCTGCGTCAGAGCATCGGTGAAACGCGACCTGTACGCCGTGAAGGTGGCCATCACCTCGGGGTCCTTCGACACCTCGAGGAGATCGATCAGAGCGAAGAAGTTCTCGTAGCGCTCGAACGCCCCCGCCGCCCTACGGAGCGCCTGGCGAAGTCGATCGGCGTCCGAGGCGGTCTCACCGTGACGTTGTCGGAGCGCCACGTCGAAGCTCGCGCTCCACTCGAGCAGCACGTGGGCGAAGAGGAGCTCCTTGGACGGGAAGTACCGGTAGAGGGTCCCGAGGGCGACATCGGCCTTCTCCGAGATGTCGCGGATCTGGATCTGGTCGTAGGGCCGCTCCTCCAGCAGCGCCTGCGCCGCCCGAACGATGCGCTCACGACGGGCCCGTTGCGCAGGTGTGCTCGCCGCTGCCGGACGCTGCATGCCGGTCGCCGTCGGTGGGTCTGCTCCGATGCCGGTCGCCGGATCGCTGGCTCCCATGTCCCGGGAGTGTAGAGAGCGACGACCCGTCGTCCCGATGAGCAGGAGTCAGCGACAGGGCACCGTCGTGTCGTCGGAGGCCTGACCGATCTGGTCGAGCGGATAGGCGACGACGTCGTGGGTGACCGGGTCCCGTGCCGTCACCAGCGCAACCGCCCGTCCGGCGACGTCGACCACGACGCCACCCGAGATACCCGGAACGGCCTCGACATCGAGCAGGAGGACGTCCGCCGAGCCGCCGAAGCCCTGGCGGACCTCGATGCGCTGCACGGTTCCGGCCTTCGCCCGGTAGCGACCGTCCGGGTACCCGGCCACGACGACCCGTGCCCCGACAGGCGGACGGGGTCCGACATCCAACGGCGCCATACCGCCGTCGACGAGTCGATCGGCATCGAGCTCAACCGCGTCCCGGCCGTCGACGAGGCCCCTCACCCCCACCGGATCGTCGATCCCGTCGACGTCGACCTCCTCGGCACCTGCCACGACGTGCTGGTTCGTGAGAGCCGTGACCTCCCCGCCCCGTTCCACGACGACGGACGTGGCCTGCCGCCCGACCCCGCACCCTTCGGCGTGGACGCGTCGGACCGACCTCCGCAGGCTCTCCGCCACACCCGGCGGCGCCGCATCACGGGACAGGACCGCTCCAGCGACGCTCGCCACGGGCTGACCGGGTCCCGGCTCACCTCCGGTACCGAACCACCACGCCGTCAGGCCCGTCGTCGCGGCCACGGCGACCGCGACGACGGCCACGACTCCCAGCCGTCGTTGCACCACACCCCGAGGGAACAGCCGTCGGACCCCGTCGGGCAAGCCCGCGGGAACATCTGCCCGCCCGCCCGACGAACTAGAGCAGC
>CAZNQK010000101.1:6156-8898 GCA_964575165.1 uncultured Aquihabitans sp.
CCGAACTCGGGTCACCTCGCGCCGAAATGGGGCGTCAGACGACCCGAGTTCACGGTGAGGGGTGGGACCCTGGGTCAGGTGCGCGACGACAGGTAGCGGGCCCAGACCTCGTCGACCGCGACTGTGGCCGGGATCTCGCCGTCATGCACCCGTCGCTCGACCGAGCCGAGCGCCTGACGCACGACCGCGTCGGCCCGGAGGTCGTCGCGCAGCCGCTCGTCGAGCATCGACCACATCCATCGCACCTGCTGCCCTCGCCGGCGATCGTCCAGCTCACCCGTGGCGCTCATGCGCTCTCGGTGCATCTCGACCTGTTGCCAGAGATCGCTGAGCCCGTCACCAGTCAACCCCGAGCAGGTGAGCACCGGAGGTGACCAAGTCGGCGACGCCGGCGTCATGAGGTGCAGAGCGGCCCGGTAGTCCGCAGCGGCACGTTCGGCACGCTTCGTGTTGTCGCCATCCGCCTTGTTCACGGCGACGAGGTCGGCCAGCTCGAGCACGCCCTTCTTGATCCCCTGGAGCTCGTCGCCCGCACCGGCCAGCATCAGCACGAGGAAGAAGTCGACCATCTCCGAGACGACCGTCTCGGACTGGCCGACGCCGACGGTCTCGACCAGCACGACGTCGAACCCTGCGGCCTCGCAGACGAGGATCGTCTCGCGGGTCGCCCGGGTGACACCGCCGAGCGACCGCCCCGCTGGCGATGGTCGCACGAACGCCGCCGGGTCGACCGCCAGACGCTCCATGCGGGTCTTGTCCCCGAGGATCGAGCCACCCGACCGCGAGCTGGTCGGGTCCACCGCCAGCACCGCGACCCGATGACCCGCGGCGGTGAGATCGATCCCCAGCTGGTCGATGAAGGTGGACTTGCCGACGCCCGGAACCCCGGTGATGCCGACACGGTGAGCCCCTCCCGTGTGAGGAAGCAACTCCTGGACGAGTGCCTGCGCCTTGCGACGGTGCTGTGGATTGATGCTCTCGATGAGGGTGATGGCGCGAGCGAGGATCGACCGGTCGCCGGACAGGACACCGTCGAGGTAGTCCCTCACACCGAGCGCTGCCGCCATCGGCGGCACCCTAGCGCCGGGCAGATCCGGCCTCGTGCGGGGGTCGTCGGATCCTGCGAGGTGGGTCGGGGGTGGCGACGGATGACCGTCCGGGGGCTCGGTTCAGCCTCGGTATGGTGTGCAGTAGGCATCTGAGCATCCACCGACAGCAGGGGCGAGCTGACGATGGCCCGCAAGACGAGGGACGAACGCAGGATCGACTACCTGGACGCGGGAGTCGAGCTCCTCACCGAGGAGACGGGGGCGTCTTCAGACCCGGGTCTCGCGTTCGCCCATGTCAGGGTGACCGACGTGGCCGAACGGGCCGGCGTCACGAAGGGCGCCATCTATCACCTGTGGGACTCGCAGGAGGCGTACTGGCACGACCTGCTGCTGTTCCTGCTCGCCGAGGGTCGCCTCGCCGGGATGGGCGACGTCGCCGATGCCACCCGGGAGCTCGTCGACCGCATCGGCCCCACGCCCGATCCGATCGCCTGGGCGAACCACGTCTTCGACCGCTTCAAGGACGACCCGTCGCTCGTGGCGCGCCTCGGCATCCTCTCCTACCTCCGTGACGACGACGTGCGGTCGGACCTGGCCGACGAGTTCCGCACGAGCCTCGGCGCCTTCGAGACCATGGTCGCCGCGGCGGTCGACGCCATGGGACGGGGGCCACGGGAGGGCACCGACGTCCACGACCTCAGCGTGGCGATCGCGTGCCTGATGCACGGCTTCGTGCTCGAGCACCGGATCGATCCGGCGCGGACGGCCGACGTCGGGCCCGTTGCCGATGGACCCGAAGGGAGCCCCGGCCGCGTCAGCCTCTTCGCCGCGGCCGTGACCGCCATGATCGAGGAGTACACGGAACCGATCAACGGCGAGGGCGATCCGGAGGTGCGACCGTGAGTCGCCCGACTGCAGAGGAGCGGCGGCGGCACTACCTGGAGGTCGGCGCCGAGCTGGCGTTGGAGTTCAACCCGGCTCACCGGCCGTCCTCGCTCGACGCCCTCGCCAACGTGAAGGTCATCGACGTGGCCGATCGCGCCGGGGTGACCAAGGGGGCGCTCTACCACCTGTGGGAGTCCCAGGACGACTACCGACGTGACCTGTTCCGATACATCCTCGAGCTCCGAGACCAGGAGGGTCGCGACCACGCCGACCGCACGATCGCCGAGGTGTACTCCGACGGCGCGACGGACATCGACATCACCGACCTCGCCGTGCGGATCGCCGAGTCCGGCTACGAGGCGATGCGGTCAGATCCGCGGACCCTGGCGCGGTTCAGCTTCTACAACTACGCGAACGACGAACGGGTCAACGAGCTGCTGATCGCGGGGACGACGGGGTTCGAGGACTACTACCAGGCGTACATGACCGCTGCGGGACGACGGCTGCGTACTCCGTTCACGATGCAGCACCTGGTGACCTCGGTCAACGCATACGTGATCGGGTCGATCATGCGGTACCGCATCACCGGCGACGACGACGTCGACGGGATCGCGTTGTACGGCCGCGGGTTCCGGGCGCTGCTCATGAGATTCACCGAACCCGTCCCACCGACCTGACGCCCACCCATGAACCCGTTCTGTTGTGCAGAACGGGGAGGATCCTTCCCGTTCTGCACAACAGAACGGGTGAGGGGAACGGGTGAGGGGAACGGGTGAGGGGAACGGGTGAGGGGAACGGGTGAGGGGAA
>CAZNQK010000101.1:8998-10342 GCA_964575165.1 uncultured Aquihabitans sp.
CGGGTCAGGCGCCGAGGTCGTAGCCGAGCTGGTCGGCCAGCCGATCGAGCAGGTCCGAGGCGGCCTCGTGGATGACCGTCCCCGGAGGGAACACCGCCGCGGCGCCGGCGTCGTACAACGCCTGGTAGTCCTGGGGCGGGATCACGCCACCGACGACGACGAGGATGTCGGGACGGCCGAGCTCACCGAGCGACTCCTTCAACTCGGGCACCAGGGTGAGGTGACCGGCGGCGAGCGACGACGGACCGACGATGTGCACGTCGGCCTCGACGGCCTGGCGGGCGACCTCGGCGGGCGTCTGGAAAAGCGGTCCGATGTCGACGTCCCAACCGAGGTCCGCGAACGCCGATGCGATCACCTTCTGGCCGCGGTCGTGGCCGTCCTGACCCATCTTGGCGAGCAGGATCCGCGGACGACGGCCGTCAGCCGCCTCGAACGCCTCGACCTTGCGCCTGACCTCGTCCACGGTCCCGTCCCTCTCGCCGAGCTCGCTGCGGTACACGCCCGAGATCGAGCGGATGTCGGCCCGGTGTCGTCCGAAGACCTTCTCGAGCGCGTCGCTGATCTCGCCGACCGACGCCTTGGCCCGGGCCGCTGCGACGCCGAGGTCGAGCAGGTTGCCGTCACCCCGGTCCGCGGCGTTGGTCAGCGCCTCGAGGGCCCGCCTGACCTCGGTCTCGTCACGTTCGGCCCGCAGCCGCTCCAATTTGGCGACCTGGCCGGCCCGCACCGCTGAGTTGTCGACCTTGAGGACGTCGATGTCCTCGTGCTCGTCCAGGCGGTACTTGTTGACGCCGATCACGGGCTGGCGGCCGGAGTCGATCCGGGCCTGGGTCCGGGCCGCGGCCTCCTCGATCCGCAGCTTCGGGATCCCGGCCTCGATGGCGGCGGCCATCCCTCCGAGCTCGTCGACCTCGGCGATGTGCGACAGCGCCTTGCGGGCCAACTCCGCCGTGAGGCGCTCGACGTAGTAGCTGCCGCCCCACGGGTCGATGACCCGGGTCGTCCCGGACTCCTGTTGGAGGAACAGCTGGGTGTTGCGGGCGATGCGGGCCGAGAAGTCGGTCGGCAGGGCCAGCGCCTCGTCGAGGGAGTTGGTGTGGAGGCTCTGGGTGTGGCCCTGGGTCGAAGCCATCGCTTCGATGCAGGTCCGCACGACGTTGTTGAACACGTCCTGCGCCGTGAGCGACCAGCCCGAGGTCTGCGAGTGGGTGCGCAGCGACAGCGACTTGGAGTTGCCCGGAGCGAACCGCTCGTGGACGAGCTTCGCCCACAGCAGCCGGGCGGCACGCATCTTGGCGATCTCCATGAAGAAGTTCATGCCGATCGCCCAGAAGAACGACA
>CAZNQK010000102.1:0-10196 GCA_964575165.1 uncultured Aquihabitans sp.
CCGGGTCCTTCCCGCGGAAGAACTCGATCCATGCCGATGTGTCGACGAGGATCAGCGCCGAGTCCGATCGAGATCGAGATCGATTCGAACCCGCACCTCGAGCGCTCTGAGCGCAGACCGCGCTCCTTCCTCTCCAGGGCCCCGAGGCCGGGGCTGATCGTGATGCCGCCGTCGATCCCGACGCGTCGGCCGCCCGTGGCAGGGATCTCGATCGCGTCGTCGAGGACCCACGCCAACCGCTCCACCCATCGGGGCAGGGGTCGGGTGTTCGGCTTGGGGCCGCGGCGGTGGGCGTCGCGGATGTCGTGCAGGGCCTCGGAGACCCCGGCACGGGTCCGGTTCAGGGCCGACGCCCCGGTGCCCGGGTAGGTCGCGGGGACCGGGTGCGTCGTCGGGATCACCGGTGGAGCTGTGGGCGGCGAAGGCGTCGGCGGCATGTCGGATCCGCCCGTTCCGGGCAGCTCCCGACCCTCGATCGTTCCCAGGTGGCGGACGTCGTCGGTCACGGCGACCATTCTGGCCCGCCGTGCCCCAGCGGGACTGTCAGCCGATGAAGCGCTCGCCGTAGGAGCCGATGAGCTCGATCGCCTGGTCGGTGCTCGCCGGGCCGGCGACGCCCTGAGCCATCCACGCCGAGGTGAGGATCGTCGTCACGCCGGCCGCCTCGAGCCGATCGAGCACCTCGGTCGACGGGGCGGCCAGGGGCGAGGCGATGATCTCGAAGGGACGGTCGGCCGTGCCCGCCTCCTCGCGGTGACGCTCGATCGTCTCGCAGTGCTCGACGAGCTCGTCGACCGGGTAGTGCATGCCCAGCCAGCCGTCGCCGATCGTCGCGGCACGCCGGAAGGCGACCTCCGAGTGCCCGCCGACGTAGATGGGCACCGGCTCGGCCGGGGCGGGGCGCATCTCGACGGGTCCGAAGTCGTAGAACTCGCCGTGGTGGGAGACCATGCCGCCCCGCCACAGGGTGCGCAGGACCTCGACCATCTCCTCCATCCGCTTGCCGCGGCGGGCGAAGGGCTGCTCCAGGAGCTCGAACTCCTCGGCCATCCAACCGGCACCGACGCCGAGACCGACCCGCCCGCGGGACAGGTGGGCCGCGGTGCCGACCGCCTTGGCCACGACGAACGGGTTGCGCAGCGGCAGGACGTAGACGTTGGTGATGAACCGCAGCGTCGAGGTCACCGCGGACATCGCTCCGATCGCCACCCACGGGTCGGGCCAGTCCTCGTCGGGGCTGAACAGCGGGGTGCCGTCGGGCGTGTACGGGTAGGTCGAGCGCAGCTCGGCCGGGTACAGGACGTGGTCCGACACCGCGACCGAGTCGAATCCCGCCGACTCGCAGGCGGCCGCGATGCGGGGCCAGTCGAGCGGGTCGGTTCCGATCAGGGCCTGCGAGAACCTCACCCGACGCTCCTGTCGCGCAGCTCGAACTTGAGGACCTTGCCGCTGGCGTTGAGCGGCAGGGCGTCGATCAGGTGCACGTGACGGGGCACCTTGTAGTTGGCCATGTGCTCCCGGGCCCAGGAGATCAGTTCGGCCGGGTCCGGTCGGCTCCCGGCCGCGGGGACGACCCAGGCCACGCCGACCTCGCCCATCCGCTCGTCGGGGATGCCGACGACCGCGACCTGGGCGATGTCTGGATGGGTGAGCATGAGTTGCTCGATCTCGGCCGGGTAGGCGTTGAAGCCTCCGACGATGAACATGTCCTTGGTGCGGTCGGTGATCCGCAGGTACCCGGCGTCGTCGAGCACGCCGACGTCGCCGGTGTGCAACCACCCGTCGGCGTCGATCGCCTCGGCGGTCTGCTCGGGGTCCTCGAAGTACTCGCGCATGACGTTGTAGCCACGGACCAGCACCTCGCCCGGCTCCCCCGCCGCGAGCTCGGCGCCGTCGTCGTCGACGATGCGGACCTCGACACCCGGGATCGCGCGACCCGACGTCGACGCGATGACCTCGGGACCGTCCTCGCGGCGACAGACGGTCACCACCCCGCACGCCTCGGTCAGGCCGTAGGCGGTGAGAACCGTCTCGAATCCGAGGTCACGCTCCATGGCCACCACCAGCTCGACCGGAACGACGGCGGCGCCGGTCACCGCGAGGCGCAGCGTGTTCACACGCGACCGGTCGAACCTCGGATGCTGGAGGAGGGTCTGGTAGAGCGTCGGCGGGCCCGGGATCATGCTGATCCGCTCCGCCTCGATGGCGTCGACGGCGGCGTCCACGTCGAACACGGGGAGCGGCACCATGGTCGCTCCTGTCATGAGGCAGGCCAGGATCCCGGCCTTGTAGCCGAAGGTGTGGAAGAACGGGTTGATGATGAGGTAGCGGTCGTCGGACCGCAGGCCGACCAGCTCGGACCAGTCGAGGAAGGCCCGCAACGTCGCGGCGTGGGTCTGCACGACGCCCTTGGGTCGACCAGTCGTCCCCGACGTGAACAGGACGTCGGACACGGACGCACCGTCGATCGCTCCGACACGGGCGTCGAGCATCGCGTCGTCGACGGCGTCGCCCTCGGCGACCAGCTCGTCGATCGACACCGCACCGGCAGGGCGTGACCCGGTGTCTCGCAGCAGCACGATCCGTTCGAGCGTGTCGGGACGCCCGGCCTGGTCGAGCATGCTGACGTAGTCGTTGCCGAGGAAGCCCTCGACGGTGAACAGCAGGCGCGCCCGGCTGCGACCGAGGATGTCGGCGGCCTCCATCCCCTTGTACCTGGTGTTCAGCGGGACCAGCGCGGCGCCGGCGGACTGGAGGCCGAGCACGGAGACGACCCACTCCCAGCAGTTGGGCGCCCAGATGGCCACACGATCACCGGGCTCGATGCCCGCCGCGATCAGACCCTTCGCGACGGCATCGACGCGGTCGCGCAGCTCTGCGAAGTCGAGGCGGACGGTCGGTTCGCCGGGTCCGTCGATCGAACCGTCGACGACCGCCTCGGCTGTTCCGAACCGCTCGGCCGCGTCGCGCAAGAGCGCCGGGACCGACGCCCATCGCAGGTCGCCGCGGGCTCCGTCGTCAGCCATGTCACACCCCTTCTGGTCGAGCGAACCGCCGGTCGGTCACGTTAGGTGTCACCGGCCCTCGCCGAGGCCGCCCGCTGATCGGATCGAGGCGATCCTCTCCGCGTCGTAGCCGAGGACCTCGGACAGGACCTCGTCGTTGTGCTGGCCGGCGGTCGGCGCCGGGGTCGGGTCGGGCAGCTCGGCGTCGACGAACTTGAGCGGCGTCGTGATCATGTCGGCGCCGTGGGTCTCGTGCGGGAGGAACCCGAACCGGTCGAGGAACTGCGGGTCGTCGGCCAGCGTCCTCGGCGAGTTCACCGGTGCGATGGTCGTGTTGACCGTGCCGGACCACTCCACCCACTCCGCTGTGCTGCGGGTCTTGAAGATGGCGGCGAGCTCACGCCGCATCTCGGTGTTGCCGCGCGCGTGGTCGCCGTAGGTGTTGCCGGGCCAGCGCTCGAACATGTCCATCCTGTCGACGCCGGCGCAGAAGTTCCTCCAGAACTCCTGCTCGGACGCCATGAACAGGACGAACCCGTCGGAGGACTCGTACACCTGGTAGCGCACGCCCTCCTCCATCCCGGCCGTGCCCGGCGCGCGACGCTCGTAGTCGTCGGCCTTGTTGCCGGTCACCTCGGACTCGGGTCGCTCGTAGGCCTTCCAGGTCTCGCTGCGCAGCCAGTCCATGGCCGCGGCGGCGTCGGACTGGGCGATCTCGAGGAACGACCCCTGGCCGGTCGCCCTGGCCTTGGTGATGCCGGCGAGCACACCGAGCGCTCCGAAGAGCGGACCTGCGTGGATGCCGATCGAGGCGTGCTCGGGAAGATACGGGAAGCCCTCGTCGTTGAAGGTCGGGTTCACGATCCCCGCCCACGTGTCGTAGGCGATGCCGTGGCTGGGCAGGCTCGCGTACGGGCCGGTCATGCCGTAGCCGGAGATCGTGCAGAACACGATCCGGGGGTTGATCTGCAACAGGTCCTCGTAGCCGAGACCCCTGCGGGCGAGCGCGCCGGGTCGCATCGCCTCGATCACGGCGTCCGCGTCGCGGACGAGGTCCCTGAACACCTCCTGCGCCTCCTCGGTGCGCAGGTCGAGGGTGAGGGACTTCTTGCCACGGTGGATGTGCCAGTGCAGGAGCGACGAGCCCTCGATGATCGGCCACGTCATCTGGCGGATGTAGTCGCCGGCCGGGGGTTCGACCTTGATCACCTCTGCGCCGAGGTCGGCGAGGTGGGTGCCGACGGCCCCCGGTCCGAGCAGCGACACCTCGATGACGCGGACGCCCTCGAGGGGCGCTGGGCCCTTGGCGGTCGGGTTGGGAGCAGCAGACATCGACACCTCCGGCGCGCCCGGCGACGCCTCGGATCTGACGGGCCGTCAGATCGTAGTGGCCGACAGCGGCGTGCCCGAAGGCCGGGCCTGCGGCTCAGCGGATGCGGTAGCTGTCGTCGGAGACCTTCATCGGTGACGCGTCCACCACCTCGAGCTGTGACACGGTCAGGTTCCGCAGCCCGGCGAGGTCCGCATCGTCCCAACGGAGGTCGGGCTCACCGGTGAGGGCAGCGTGCGGGCCCGAGTCGACGATCACGACGCCGTGGTCCTGCATCGCCCGCGCGACCACCTTCGCCTGGGGCCCCAGCCCGGAGAGGTCGGTGCCCGCCTTCAACCGCAGCCAGGTCCCCATCGGAGGGGCATCGGGATCGTCGGACCGCCCGTCGGTTCCGCTCGCCGGCCAGACGCCCGGGCCCCGGCGCACGACGGGAGACGACATGGACAGGACGTGGTCGATCCGACCGGAGCGCACCTCGTCGTAGCGGACGAGACCGGCCAGCATCGAGATCCCCGACGCCGTGACGGTGCCGTCCGACGGGATCGCGTTCGAGCCCAGGTCGAGGTGGACGACCTTGTCCGCGTACCAGCGGTCGTAGCGGGTCGCCCAGGGGTTCTCGCCGGGCGGCTGCATGTTGATCGCCTCGTAGGACGAGCAGGTCGCCCGGTCGACGACGAGCAGGTGCTTGTCCCAAGCCCGGCCCGGCCAGCCCTCGAACCGGGGGCCGGTCGGCCACGGAACGCCCTCGGTCGTCGAGGTCCCGGCGTTGTCGGACGAGACCAGCAGCTCATGGCGGGGGGCGTGGCGACCGTCCACCACGTTGACCGGGTACCCGAGTCGCGAGCCCTCCCAGACTGCGGCGCCGAAGCCCGCCATCAGCGTCGTGGACGGACCGATCGCGGCGATCGTCCGTTCCGATCCGACCGCCACCGGCAACGAGCCGACGGCGGCGGCGAACGCATGGTCACGTGGGAACAGCGCGCACCCGGCGACACCGAGTCGCGGCGTCGAGGTCACGAAGGTCGACGCCCGATCAGCAGGGGCGGCTTGGTCCGCATCCCTGCCAACGGTGCTCGCTGCCGGCCGGCGGACCGGGCCCGAGGAGTCGGGACCCTCCGACGCGCACGCCGCGACGAGGCCTGCTGCGGTGATCAGGACGAACGATCCGACCAGAGAGACGATGGGCTGGCGGAGGCGACGGTTCCGTGTCATCACGGGGTTCCTGGAGAGTGGTGGGGCGACCGCGGCCTCGCGTCGAGCGGGACCGTCCACCCGGTCCTGCGACCATAGACTCCCCGCCGTGCTCGGCGAGATCGTGCGGACCACAGCCGCCCGCTTCGGTGACCGCCCGGTGTTGAGCACCGGCACCGACTCGATCTCCCACGCCGAGCTGGACGCCGCGGCGGACCACGTCGCGGTCGGCCTGCTCGACCGGGGGGTGCGCCCCGGCGACGTGGTCTCGAACGTGCTGGTGTCCTGCGCCGAGTGGGTGGTGCTCGCCGTCGCTCTCGACCGCGTGGGTGCCGTCCACGCGCCGGTCAGCCCCAAGCTGGCGCCGGCCGAGCGCGCCGAGCTGGTGTCGCTCGTCCGGCCGACGCTCGTCGTCTCCGATCCCGACCACGTGGAGGCGCTCCCTCTCCGCTGCGAGGTCGCGGTGGTCCATCCCGGCGATCGGGGCCGCCCGCTGTGGCCCGATACCACCGGCGGGGACCCCTCGACGCTCCCGGCCGTCGCCGCAGCGGATCCGTCCGTCGACCGGGTGACGACCATCTGCTTCACGTCGGGGACCACCGGCCGAGCGAAGGGCGCCGTGTTCACCGTCGCGAACCAGCTGGCCGTCCAGCGCCTGGACCTCGGCCCGGGAGCCGAGGACCGCTGGGGCGGCGGTTCGGCGATGCTCGCTTCGACGCAGCTCGCCCACGTCGGCATGGCGCTGAAGCTGCCGTGGTACATCCGGACCGGCTCCACGCTCCACGTGCTCGACCCGTGGCGCGCCGACGACGCGCTGCGGTTGGTGGCCGAGCAGCGGATGCCGACGATCGGCGTGGTCGCACCACAGCTCGCGTTGATGCTCCGCTCACCGTTGATGGACGAGCTCGACCTCACCTGCGTCGACGCGATCATCGCCGGGGGCGCGGCGTCACCCCCCGGACTCGTAGCCGAGGCCCGCGCTCGATTCGGCGCGGGCTACTCGATCCGCTGGTCCTCGACCGAGTCCGGCGGCGTCGGGCTCGGGACCGCGTTCGACGCACCCGACGACGAGGCGCTCCACACCATCGGGCGACCCCGCGACGGCGTCGAGGCCCGGGTCGCGGACGAGCACGGGGCCGAGGTCCCCGACGGTGAGGTGGGCGAGCTACAGGTGCGCTCCCCGGCCGTGATGGCGCGCTACTGGAACGATCGAACAGCCACCGCCGGCGCGCTCACCGACGACGGATGGCTGCGGACGGGGGACCTTGCGACGCTCCGCGACGACGGCTGCTTCGTGTTGGCCGGACGGCGCACCGACATGTTCATCCGCGGCGGCTACAACGTGTTCCCCGAGGAGGTCGAGGCGGCGTTGTCGGACCATCCGGCGGTCGCGGCCCTGGCGATCGGACCCCGTCCCGACGAGGTGATGGGTGACATCGGCGTCGCTGTCGTCGTCCCACGGGACCACGACCGACCGCCCTCGTTGGCCGACCTGCGCGACCACGCGGCCGAGCGCATCGCCCGGCACAAGCTCCCTGAGGACATGATCGTGGTGGAGCGCATCCCCCTCACGACCGTGTCGAAGATCGACCGCTCCGCCGTCGCGGATCTGATCCGGAGGACCCCGTGACCGACGACGTGTTCCCCGACCGCAACATGGACCACCTCGACAAGCTCGCCTGGGTGATCGAGGACCAGGGGTGGGTGGCGGTCCCGGTCGAGCCGGTCGGACCCGGCGCCGATGATCCGCCGAGGGCCGGCTACACCTACACGATCGGCTTCGGGTCGGCTTTCGGTCAGCCGGATGTCGTGATCTTCGGGCTCCAGGCCGTGGCCGCACGGGGGCTGCTCGGCATGCTGGCCGACCAGCACGGCGGCGGGGTGGCGCTCCCCGTCGACGCCGTGTTCGTCGGCCTCCTCGAGTCGGACCTCCCGTGCGCGCTGCTCCCGGTCGACCTCGCTGTCCACGAGGGGCTCTTCCCCGACGCCGTCGCCCTGGCCCGTCGCTCCGGGAGCGGGACGGAGGGCCTCCGCATGCTCCAGTTCGTGTGGCCCGACCGTCAGGGTCGGCTGCCGTGGGACGACGGCTACGAGGAGCGGCTCCGCACCGCCCAGCCCCTGGTCGGCGCGACCGGGGGCTGAACGCGACCGCGACGAACCTTCAGGAGCGGCCCCCGACGGCCGATGGAACCCGGTGACCACGGTGCTGCTCGTCGCGACCTCCCTGCTCGGCCTCGTGGTCGGCTGGCAGCTGACGGTCCCGGTGCACCGCTACAAGGAGCTCCGGCCGATGACCCCCCGTGACGTCGGGGCCGAGGTCGGCACCGCGGACCAACCGCCACCGGTGATCCGGGCCGAGTACCGCGAGGCCCGCTGCCCGCAGTGCCACCACGTCTACCGCGCCGCTGACGTCGTTCCGTTCCTCAGCTGGGCGAGGGGTTGCCCGTCCTGCGGCACCCGTCTCGCAGCGACCGTCCCGATGCTCCAGTTGACGGTTCCGATCGCGATGGCGTTGACCGTCGCGACGCTGAGCTCAGGCTGGGTCGCGCTGCCGTACCTCTGGCTCGTGGTCGTGCTCGCAGCGGTCGCGTTCATCGACCTGCGGATCTGGCTCATCCCGTGGTGGATGCCCTGGGTCGGCGCCGCCGTGGGCTTCGTCCTCATCAGCGCCATGTCGATCCTGGTGCTCGACTCCCCCGACGCGATCGTCGCCGCGCTGATCGGCGGGGTCGGTTCCTTCCTCCTCTTCTTCGTGCTGTGGCTCCTGGCGCCGGGCAAGCTCGGCTTCGGCGACGTCCGCCTCATGTTCCTGCTGGGGCTGTTCCTCGGTTGGATCCACCCCATGTACCCGATCTACGGCCTGCTGTTCGGCAGCCTGATCGGGTTGGTGACGGGTCTCGCGTCGCTCATCGCCGACAAGGGGTCGCGGTTCCCGTTCGGCCCCGCTCTGGCGCTCGGCGCACTGGTCGCCGTTTGGCTGAACGGCCCGCTCCTGAACGGCCTCGGCATCGGCTGACTCCCGTTCTGTTGTGCAGAACGGGAAGGTTCCTTCCCGTTCTGCACAACAGAACGGGGTGTGAGAGAGAGAGGGTTGAGAGAGAGGGGGGGTTGGTCACGTGTAGAGCGCGCGGATGGCCGGGACCAGCGACTGCATCGATCGGTCGAGGCACTGGAGCGACAGGTGCACTCCGTCACCAGCGAAGCACCGGACCGTCTTGCCGTCGGCGAACGTCACGTACTCGCTGAATCGGCCCCCGGGCCCTGCTACGACCGACGCGAGGTCGAAGTAGCTGACCCACGGACGTGACGCCGCCTCATCCTGGACGATCTCGTTCACCTTCCGGAGCGTGGCGTCGACCTCGGGATCACCGACCTGGGGTTGGCCCACCCACAAGAGCCGCCGCGGACCGTCGTGGGCGAGGTCCATGATCCCCGCCACCTGCCGGCGGTACGCCTCGGTCCACTCCGGCGTTCCGTAGCGGGCGAGGATCGTCCCGTCCGGAGCGAGCACCGCCTGCGTGTCGTTGGCGCCGACCATGAACACGAGCACGTCGGGCTGGAGCGTTCCCAGCAGTTCCTTCGTCCTCGCCCCCCAGTTGAAGTAGTCGGACCGGGTGAGTCCCGTCGCGACCTTGCCCTGGACGTCGACCGCCAGCTCCGGGGCGTCGGTCACCGCGACCTTGAGGCGATCGCCGACGCCGATGGCGGTCGAGTCCCCCGCCACGACGACCTTCAGCGGCTGCTCGGCGGTCGGCACGCGCAACGCCGGCAACGTGGTCGTCGTCGCCGTCGGGACCGTGGTCGGGACCGGGAACTCGAAGTCCTCGTCCGCCTGGTTGCGGCCGAGTCGCTCGGCCGCCCAGTCGTAGGGACGGTTGAGCGACAGCAGGTTGACGACCCGGTCCAACGCCCCGGTCGTCGCCATGGCGACGCTGCGCTGCCACCCGACGGGCATCCCCTCCGCCGAGGTGACGAGGCCGCCGGAGCCGAGCACCGCGAACACCACCAGAGCGACGACCGTCGACTGCCAGACGGTCGTAGACGACATGGTGCGGCGGACCCGCGCAGCGGGACGGCGACGACCACGGCCGGGGTCCGGCGCACCTCGGGGACGGCGAGCGGCGAGGGAGGGCCTCCGTTCATCGCGTGAGGATCCATCGGTCATGGTCGAGGGTCGCTGGTCCGTGGCCACGTTCTCAGAACTGGAAGTAGATGAACGGCGCGACCCCGACGGGGCCGAGCAGGTTGACGACGACGAGGAACAGGCCCACCCCGACGGCGAGCACGACGGGTGGTAGCTGCGACGCCCGGTACTCGAGCGCGTCGCCGAGGCGGCGCGGGACGAACTGGCCCACCATCCCCACGACGATCACGGCGAGCACCATCGGCGTGACCAGGTCGCCCACCCCCCAGCGGGTGACGATGCCGAGCAGGTAGGACAGGGCGGTCGGCAGGTCGACGGCCCGGAAGAACACCCAACCGACGGTCACGAACGCGAACACGACGAGACGGGAGATCCACACGTTCGGTTCGGGCCGTGCGGCCGATTCGGGCCGTGCCATGACCGCAGTCGAGTCCGCGCCGACCGCTAGCGCGGCGTCGACCGGCCCGGCGTCGACCGGCCGCTCGGAACGCCCCGGGGCGTCCCTCCGGCCCCCGGCGACACCGCT
>CAZNQK010000103.1:0-10069 GCA_964575165.1 uncultured Aquihabitans sp.
CACGGGCGTCCGACGCCGTGTTCTCGGCGGTCTGCCGCTCAGACATGTCGCGGGCGGTGATCACGAGCCCTGCCACGAGAGGGTCCCCGCTGAGGTTGTTGGTGAGGATCTCGACCTGCCGCCAGGTGCCGTCGCCGTGGCGCAGCCGCAGCAGCAGCGGCTCCCGCACGCCCGACCCGCTCGCGAGGGTCGACCCCATCGACTCGGCGGCGAGACCGAGGTCGTCGGGGTGGACGAGCTCGAAGGCGTCCCGTCCGACCCACTCGTCCGGCTCGACGTCGAACATCCGACGAGCAGCGTCGCTCAGGTAGGTGAAGCGACCCTCCAGGTCGAGGACCGCGATCATGTCGGCGTTGTCGCGGACAAGTGCCTCGAAGAACCCGGACGCGCACGCGGTTCCCAAGGTCGATGGGCCCAGCGCGGTCATGGATCCAGCCTACGGACGTCCTTGCGGATCCCCACCCGACTCACTTCTCCGCGCTCACCGCTCCCCTCTCGCCACTCCATCTCACGACTCGACGGACAAGGGGCGGAACCGTCGGAGCCGGAGGCTGTTCGAGATCACGAACACCGACGAGAACGCCATGGCTGCACCGGCGATCATCGGGTTGAGATAGCCGGCGGCAGCCAGCGGGATGGCGGCGACGTTGTAGGCGAAGGCCCAGAAGAGGTTGCCCTTGATGGTCGCCAGGGTGCGGCGCGACAGGCGGATGGCATCCGCTGCGACCCGCAGGTCGCCCCTGACCAGGGTCAGGTCGCTGGCCTCGATCGCGGCATCGGTCCCCGTCCCCATCGACAGGCCGAGGTCCGCCCTGGCGAGGGCGGCCGCGTCGTTCACGCCGTCGCCGACCATGGCGACGACCCGACCCTCGCCCTGGAGGCGCTCGATCGTGTCCACCTTGTCGGCCGGGAGCACCTCGGCGATGACCTCGTCGATGCCGACCTGAGCCGCGACGGCCCTGGCGGCTGCTGCGTTGTCTCCGGTGAGCAGCACCGGAGTGAGCCCGAGGGCCCGCAGCTGGGCGACCGCCTCGGCGGAGGTCGCCTTGACCTGGTCCGAGACCACGAACGCCGCCCGCGTCGAGCCGTCCCAGGCCGCGAGCACCACCGTGCGTCCGAGGGCCTCGGCCTCCGACTTGGCCGTCATGACCACGGCGGCGGCAGGGTCGTCGTCGGAGTGCAACGCCCATTCCTCGAGCAGCGCCGGCCGGCCGGCCACGACGGCGTGGCCGTCGACGACCCCCTCGCCGCCGCGCCCGGCCCGGTTGACGAACGACTCGCCGGCGGAGCGCTCCCCAACCTCGGCCGCCGCGGCGGTGGCGATCGCCCGGGCGATCGGGTGCTCGGACGCGTGCTCGAGGGACCCCACGATCCGAAGCGCCTCGGAACGGGAGGTGCCGTCGACCAGCACCACGTCGACCAGGGCCATCGTGCCCGTGGTGACGGTTCCCGTCTTGTCGAGCACCACGGTGTCGACCGTCCGGGTCGACTCGAGCACCTCGGGACCCTTGATGAGGATGCCGAGCTGCGCTCCCCGACCCGTGCCGACCATGAGCGCGACCGGGGTCGCCAGGCCCAACGCGCAGGGGCAGGCGATGATCAGCACGGCGACCGCGGCGGTGAAGGCGGCCGACGCCCCGGCTCCGGTGCCCAACCAGAAACCCAGGGTGGCGACCGAGATGAGGATGACGACCGGGACGAACACGCCCGAGACCCGATCCGCCAGGCGCTGGACCTTGGCCTTGCCGGTCTGGGCCTCGGTGACGAGCCGGGCGATCTGCGCGAGTTGGGTGTCGGCGCCGACCCTGGTCGCGCGCACCACGAGGCGACCTCCGGCGTTCACCGTCGCCCCTGCCACCGGGTCACCGGGGCCGACCTCGACCGGGATGCTCTCACCTGTCAGCATCGACGCGTCGACCGCCGAGGAGCCCTCGACCACCACGCCGTCGGTCGCGATCTTCTCTCCCGGCCGCACGACGAACTCGTCGCCGAGGGCCAGGCGGTCGATCGGGATCCTCTCCTCCTCACCGTCGCGGAGCAGCACGACGTCCTTGGCCCCGAGGTCGAGGAGTGTGCGCAGCGCGGCGCCGGTGCGGCGCTTGGAGCGCGCCTCGAACCAGCGCCCGGCCAGGATCAGGGTGGTCACAGCGGCAGCGGCCTCGAGGTAGATCTCGTCGGCCCCCGAACCCCGCTGCATGGTCCACTCGAAGGGCATCGTCATGCCGACCATGCCGGCGTTGCCGAAGAAGAGGCTGTAGAGCGACCATCCGAAGGCGGCGAGCGTGCCGATCGAGATCAGCGTGTCCATGGTCGCGGCGCCGTGGCGCAGGTTGACCCAGGCAGCGCGGTGGAACGGCAGCGCCCCCCAGACCACCACAGGGGCGGCCAGGGTCAACGACAGCCACTGCCAGTTGTCGAACTGGAGCGCGGGGATCATGGCCATGGCCACGACCGGAACCGTCAGCCAGGTGCACACGACGAGTCGGGCCCGGAGCGCGTCGGCGGAGTCGTTGTGGTCGTGACCACCGCCCGTCGGGCCGTGACCGTCGTGCACCGACGAGTCGTCCTCAGCGGCCGAGAGCGCACTTCCGGGAGCAGGAGGAACGTGAGCCGAGTAGCCAGCGGCCTCGACCTCGGCCACCAGGAGGTCGGTGTTCACGTCGTCGGCGAAGGTCACGGCCGCTCGCTCGGTCGCGTAGTTCACCGTCGCCGTCACACCGTCGATGCGGTTGAGGCGCTTCTCGATCCGGTTCGCGCACGACGCGCAGGTCATGCCCTCGATCTCGAGCTCCACACGCTGGAGGTCGCCGGCCACGACCGGGTCGTCAGCGGCGCTCATGATCTCCCACCTCCGCTCTGATGAGACCCGTGGACCGGAGCGCTCGTCGGCGCTGGTTCATCCGGGGCTGGTTCGTCCGGCGCTGGTTGGTTCGGCGCGGTGGTGGACGCCGGACCGTTCACGTGCAACGTCGTGGTGGTCTGTGCGCCGTCGATCGGTCCGACAGCATCCCCGAAGAACCAGGCTCCGGCGAACACGACCACCGCCAGCAGCAGGAAGGCCGCCAGCCTGGCGACGACGGTCATGACGCGATCTCGTAGCCGGCCTCGTCGACGGCTGCCGACAGGTCGGCGTCGTCGAGCGGGGCGTCGCTGGTGATGGCGACCGAGCCCGTACCGAGATCGATCGCCACGTCGGAGACGCCATCGATCTTCTCGACCTCCTCGGTGACCGCAGCGACGCAGTGGCCGCAGGTCATGCCGGTGACGGTGATTGTCGTGATCGTGCTCATGGTGCGCTCCTCGGGATTGAATACCCTGTTGGGGTATGCAGATCATACCCCCATGGGGTATGATCGTCAACACCCGGACCTGCACCGAGCGGAGGAACCTGATGCCCGAACGTGGATACACCGCAACCAAGGACCAGCTCCTCACTCGCCTGTCGCGGATCGAGGGGCAGGTCCGCGGAGTCAAGGGCATGATCGACGAGGACCGCTACTGCATCGACGTCCTGACCCAGATCAGCGCCATCCGTGCCGCTCTCGACAAGGTCGCCCTCGGGCTCCTCGACGGTCACGCCCGGCACTGCCTCGTCGGCGGTCACGGCGGACCCACCGACCCCGACGAGCGTGCCGATGAGCTCATGGGCGCAGTCGGACGACTCATGTCCAGGTGACAGTCCCGATGACAGTCGAGATGACCCGACTACCCGCGCCGTAGAGTCCGCCCATGCGCTACGGGATCAACGGTTCAGGTCAGATGCTCACCGACGGCGTGGCCGGGGTCCTCGCCGATCTCGTCAGATGCGAGGCCGCGGGGTTCGCCAGCTACTGGGTCGCACAGGTCGGCCTCATCGATGCCATGACGCTGCTCGGCGCCCACGGCGACACCGGCTCGTCGATGGAGCTCGGAACCGCGGTCATCTCCACATGGGAACGCCACCCGCACGCCCTCGCCACCCAGGCCCTCACGACCCAGGCCCTCGTGGGCGACCGTCTGATCGTCGGCATCGGGGTCAACCACCGCCCGCACGTGGAGCAGAGCCTCCGACTGAAGTGGGACCGTCCGGTGCGCCACATGATCGACTACCTGGCGATCCTCACGGATCTCCTCGAGTCCGGCAGCGCATCGCACCGGGGGACGGCGTGGTCCTACGCGGGAGAGGCCGCGAAGCCGTCGGCCGGGACTCCGAAGGTCATGATCGCCGCTCTCGGCGAGCAGATGCTCACCATCGCCGGACGCCGCACCGACGGGACGATCCTGTGGTGCGTGGGACCGAAGACGATCGCGTCGCACATCGCTCCCCGGATCAACGACGCCGCGGCCCGAGCGGACCGGCCGGCTCCGGCGATCGTGTGCTCGATCCCCGTGTGGGTCACCGACGACCCGGCACCCGCCCGAGAGTTCCTCGCGACGATCCTCGCCGACTACGCCACCCTCCCCAGCTACCGGGCGATGATGGACATCGAGGGCGTGCAGGGGCTCGGCGACCTGTCGATCGTCGGAGACGAGGCGTACGTGCGGGACGCGCTCGGCGAGATCGAGGCGTCGGGCGCAACCGACTTCGCCGCCGTGCCGATGGGCGGCAACCCCGACGAACGGGACCGCACCATGGCTGTCCTGACCGAAGGGCTGTCCTGACCGAACACGACCGGCCGGCCGCAACGGGTCCGGCCGGTCGTACCGGCGGTCAGCCGTTCAGGATCTTGGCCTTCTGGGCGGCGAACTCGTCCTCGGTGAGGACGCCGTTCTCGTACAGCTTGCCGAGACGTTCGAGCTGGTCGAACGTGTCGTCGGCCTGCTGCGCGGGTGCCTGCTGCGGCTGGGGTGCCTGCTGTGGCATCTGCTGGGCGACGTCCTGCTGGTACGCGGCCTGGCGGTCCGCGTAGATCTGGGCGTCACGGCTGGCGAACTTCTCCGCCTGGCGCCGCTGCACCCGGCCGTTCACAGCCGATGCCGTCCCCGCGATCACCGCGGTCCGGGCCACACCTCGTAGTAGTCCTGGCATGTCAGCTCCTTCAGCTCTCGAGGCCGTCGATGGCGCTCATCAACACGTCGGCGGGAATGCGGGCGCTGGCGACCACGTCGGCGCCAGCGCCGCGCACGGCGGCCACGAACGGCCGCGCCCAGGCGTTCTCGTACACGAGGACGGCGGCGGTCGTGCCGGGCTCCAGGACGGAGCCGGCGTCTGACCAGTCGTCGTCGCCCAGCAGGCCGGAACGGGCACCTGCGAACGCCGTGAGCTCGCCATCGATCGCGTCGATGTCGATTCCACTGACGTTCCCGTCGAGGTCCTTCTCGACGATCATCAGGTCGAGGATCGTGACCGTCCCCGACTCGACCAGGTCGGCGACGGCGGCGGCGATCGAGCCGTCGCGTCGCGCCGACGGCATCTGGAGGACCAGGTAGTCGACCGGTCCGGTCACTTCATCCAGGTCGGGCATGCGGTGTCCCTTCGTGTCGTGTGCGTTCGGCAACATAGTCGCTCGATCACATCAGCGAACGCCGTGTCGCTGAGCCGTCCGGAGACGGGTCCAGCGACTCACGATCCTCGAATTGATCGTGTGTCTACATGGTGGTCGACCGAGCAGTCGTCGATAGGGTGGGTCTGCCCTCGGACGAGCGGCGCGGACACAACCGGACTCGCGGGAGATCGCCAGATGTCGAAGTCATCGGGACCCCGGTCCCGCTCGAAGTCAGGCCCCTCGGCCGAGCACCGCGTCCGGCAGGGACGGTCGGTCCGCTCGACGGTCCCCCGCTCGTCGCTCGGGGCCTGGGAACCGAGCAAGGACCGTGACCCCGTCGCCGTCCTGACCGCCCAGGACGAGGCCAGGGACCAGGAACTGGTCCCGCTGCGCCACGAGCGCATGGGACAGACGCCGTTCACGTTCTTCCGGGGCGCGGCAGCGGTCTTCGCCGCCGACATCGCACCGATGCCGCGCACCGGCCTCGACGTGCAGCTCTGCGGTGACGCCCACCTCGCGAACTTCGGCGTCTTCGCGTCGCCGGACCGGTCTCTCGTGTTCGACCTCAACGACTTCGACGAGACGCTCCCGGGCCCGTTCGAGTGGGACCTGCGACGTCTCGTCGCCAGCTTCGAGGTCGCTGCGAGGGACCGCTCCTTCGACGACCCGCAGAGGACGCTCGTGGTCACGGAGTGCGTCCTCGCGTACGTCACGGCCATGCGGGAGCTGTCGACCATGAGCCACCTCGACGTCTGGTACTCCCGCATGACCGTCGACGAGATCGCCGCCCGTTGGGGTGCGAACGCCTCGAAGCAGGTCACCCGTCGCTTCCAACGCAACGTCGAACGGGCACAGAGCAAGGACCGCCTGCGCGCGTTCCAGAAGATGATCGTCGTAGAGGACGGCGAGGCCCGGTTCCGCAGCGAGCCTCCGGTGCTGGTGCCGGCTCGCGAGCTCGTCGACAAGTCGCAGCTCGCCGAGCTGTGGCACTCGATCGAGCAGGCGCTCGCGCTCTACCCCCGCAGCCTGCAACCGGACCGACGGGTCCTCATCGATCGGTACCGGTTCGTGGACCTGGCACGGAAGGTGGTCGGCGTCGGCAGCGTCGGCACCCGGTGCTGGGTAGCACTGCTCATGGGGGACGACGACAGCGACCCGTTGTTCATCCAGGTCAAGGAGGCCCAGACCTCGGTCCTCGAGCCGCACCTGGATCGGAGCCGGTACAAGCAGCACGGCCAGCGGGTGGTCGAGGGTCAGCGCCTCATCCAGTCGGCGCCCGACGTGTTCCTCGGCTGGGAGCGCATCCGCGGCTTCGACGGCGTCGACCGCGACTTCTACTTCCGCCAGCTCTGGGACTGGAAGGGCTCGGCCGATCTGGAACGGATGACGCCCGAGGGGATGGGCGTGTACGCCGCCATCTGCGGCCGGACCCTGGCCCGGGCCCACGCGCGAACGGGGGACGCCAAGGCGATCGCCTCGTACCTGGGCGGTGGGCGCACCGCAGTGGGGTCGCTGCTCGACTTCGCGGCCCGCTACGCGGATCAGAACGAGGCGGACCAGCGGTCCTTCGTGAAGGCGACCCGCGGCTGACACCATCGCAACAGCGTCCGACGACCGTGCCACCCCGGGACGGCAGCACCTCAGGACCGGGTCGGCGGATCCGGGGGTGACGGGAGCGGCGTGGCCGCCAGCCGGCGGTGGGTCCGGACGAGCTCCTCCCGGACGTCATCGAGCGGCTCATCCCCGAGCTCTGCGCTCGCCACGAGGAACGACTCGAACAACCGCCACCCGAGAGCCGAGCCCATCAGCTGAGCCACGCGCAGGCTCGCGGCCTCGGTGGTGAGCCCGTAGATGTCCTCGATCGCCGACCGGAGCTCCCGGACGGGGACCGAGCCGATCTCGATGGCGAGGTGCGGCCTCGTGGTCACGAGATGGTTGAGCAGCACGGTCCAGCGACCCATCAACGAGTCCCTCCCGAACCCACGGTTGGTGGCCGGCGACGTCCGGATGTCGTCGACGAGCTGAGCCGTCAGGTCCTCGAACACCGACCTGACGAGGTCGTCGCGCGATCCGATGTACCGGCTGATGAGCCCCAGGTTGACCTCCGCGTCCGCTGCGACGTCACGGAGCGTCACCTGGCTCACGCCGCGCCGGGCGAAGAGGTCTGCTGCCGAGTCGAGCACCGCTCGTCGCACCTCGTCGGGTCCCGTCGGCAGGCCGTCGGGCCTCCTCGGGCCCGGTCGCCGTGGACCGACTGGGACCTCTCCACTCCCGGAGCTGTCCACGCCAGATGATGCCACCCGCGCACCGGCCATGCCGTTGCGGTCAGGCCGCCGCCGGTTGCGAGGAGCCCGCAGCCGGCGTCTCGTCATCGTCGCCGCCCACCCCCGCAGGGAGGTTGCGGGTCGACATGAGCGACACGAGGGCCAACACGCCGGTGGCCAGCAGGCCGGCCTTGAGCGACTGGAGCTGCGCCTGCTCGTAGTCGTCCACGATGGCGTCGGCGGACTGCTCGTCGATACCTGCGTCGACCGCGGCGTCCGCCAGCTGCGACGACGAGACGAAGTCGACGCCGTTCGCCGCCCTGATGCCGACCTGCTCGGCCACCTCGGGAGCGATCCGCTCGTCGGATGCGATCGTGTCGACGAACACGTTGGTGAGTCCGGCCAGCACGATCGCACCGATCAGCGCCACGCCGACCGAGGATCCGAGCTGCTGGCCGGTGTACTGGAGGCCCCCCGCCTCGCCGCGCCCCGAGGCGTCAACCGACGACTGCACGACGTTGCCGAGCTGCGACACGATCAGTCCCATCCCGACGCCGAGGAGCGCCATGGAGACGGCGAATCCCAGGTCACGCAGCTCCGGGTCGACGGTCGCGATGAGCACGCCGATGGCGACGGTCGACGTCAGCAGGCCGATTCGGACGATCGTCCGCACGGGGATCCTCGATGACAGACGCGACCCGATGGCAGAGAAGGCGAACATCGCGATCGAGATCGGCAGCATGCGGATGCCGGTGTCGAGCGCGTCGAGGCCGACGACGAGCTGGAGGTACAGCGGCACCACGAAGAACACGCCCATCAGCACCAGGTTCTGGGTGAACAGCCCGACGAGCCCCGAACGCAGCGGAGCCACCGAGAACAGGCGGAGGTGCACCAGCGGGTCGAGGCCCTGCTCCTCCCGCCGGCGGGACCAGACGAAGAACCCCCAGATGCAGAGCGCTCCGCCGACGATCACGAAGATCGTCAACGAGAAGCCGAGCGGCTCGACCGGCGAGTCCTTCGGCTCGACGAACCCCCAGGTGCTCGACTGGAGGACCCCGAGGACCATCGCCCCGATGCCGACCGCCGACAGGACGGAGCCCACGTAGTCGAGCCTGGGCTTCGGACCGTCTCGGAGAGCGTCGGCGACCTTGGGGGTGAGCGCCAGGATGATCGCGACGAGCACGACCTCGCCGAGGAACACGATCCTCCATGTGAGCTCTGTCGTGGCCCAGCCGCCCAGGATCGGGCCGATGGCGATCCCGGCACCGGCCACCCCGCCGATGACGGCGTAGGCCGCCTTGCGCTGCGCACCCTCGAAGTTGCCGGCGATGAGCGCAGCCAGAGCCGGGAGCACGAGCGCGGCTCCGATTCCCTCGAGCACCGACCACCCCAGGGCCAGGATCACGACCGTCGGCGAGAACGCCGTCATGGTCGACCCGACGGCGTAGATCACGAGCCCGATCACGAACGCCTTGCGTCGGCCGATGATGTCGCCGATCTTGCCGCCGGTGAGCATGAGCATCGCCATGACGAGGCAGTAGAGGGTGATGACGGCCTGGATGGTCGGAATGGTCGTGTCGAAGTCCTCGACCAGCTGGCTGATCGACACGTTCATCACCGACTGGTCGAGCACCATGACGAACTGGGCGATGCCCAGTGCCACCAACGCTGACTTCTTCACTTGTCGCTCCCGTCGGAGATAGGTCGATCAGGTGCCGTTGCGCAGTATGTCGACCGTAGGCCGACGGGTGTTGTAAACAGGTGACCCCCTACAGATCGATGCCCGTCTTCGGGCCCGAACGGAGTGTGACAAGAATGATCCTGGCCGACGTGAACCTGGGTGAGATCCTATGGACCACCCTCGTCATCTTCTTCATGGTCATGTACTTCATGATCCTGTTCAGCATCCTGGGCGACCTGTTCCGGGACAAGGACACGAGCGGGTGGGGGAAGGCCGCGTGGGTGATCGGCCTGATCTTCCTGCCGTTCCTGACCGCGCTGATCTACCTCATCGCCCGCGGCAACGGGATGGCCGAGCGCAACCTGAAGGCACAGGCCACGGCGCAGAAGCAGTTCAACGAGTACGTCAAGGACGTGGCCGGTTCCTCCGGCTCCGCCGCCGATCAGATCGCCCAGGCGAAGCAGCTGCTCGATTCCGGAGCGATCGACCAGGCCGAGTTCGACCAGCTCAAGGCCAAGGCCCTCGGCTGACCGTCCGGTCCAAGACCGAGCCAACCCCTCACTTTGGCGGTGGGTTGGGGGGGGGGTGGGCGAGAAAACCCCCCCGGGCGCCCCGGGGGGGGGGGGGGTGGGCCCCCCGGGGTCCCCCCCCGAGAAACG
>CAZNQK010000104.1:0-9678 GCA_964575165.1 uncultured Aquihabitans sp.
GCCGAGCGGGCCACAGCGAAGATCGCCTCTCCGGCATCGACGGGCATCGACCAGATGTGGCCCATCGCCGCCAGGGCGAAGTCCACGTTCGGTCGGCCCACGCCTGCCTCGATGCACTCACCCAGCACCTCCTCCACGAGCCTCCGTCCACGGGTCGGACCGACCGCGTCGAACAACACCTCGAGAAGAGCCGTGGCCCGAGGGTCCCCGTGGGGGTACAGGCCGTGGCCGAATCCGGCGACGGGCCCCGACCGTTGCGACAACCTCCGTGCCACCGCCGCCGGGCTGGTGCGCTGCGCGGCGTCGAGGGTGGCCCGCACCACTCGTGACGCCTGCCCGTGGTACGGCCCCGCGACCGGGCCCATTCCGGCGCTGAGGACGGCATGGGCATCGGCTCGCACCGACGCGGCCACCCGCGCGGCGAAGGTCGACGAGGCCATCTCGTGGTCGGCCAGCAGCACGAGAGCCGAGTTCACCGCCGGCACGATCGGGGCCGACGGAGCGCCGCCCCGGAGACCGATGGTCAGGCGTCCAGCGATCGACCGCTTCAGGGTCGTCCCGTCAGCGAGCGTCAGCGTCGGCACGCGCGCGCCCGAGACGGCGCCCGAGACGGCCACCAAGGAGTCGACCATCGTGGCGAGCAGCCCCGGGCCTTCGGCGACGAGCTCAGCAGCGCCCTCGGGACCTGTCTCCGGGTCGGGCCTCGGCCGGCAGGCGTCGAGAGCGACGGCGGCACGGAGCCGATCGAGGAGCTTCCCCTCGACGGGGCAGAACGGCAGGTCCCTGCCGATCGGCCAGGTCGGGGCCTCGTCGGCAAGGCGCCCGTGCCACAGGAGCTCGGCGACCTGCTCGAAGCTCGCTGACGACGACAGCTCGACGGCGTCCTGGCCTCGGTAGCGGAGGTGTCCGCCGGCGATCTCGGTGATCGACGTCCAGATCGACACGTCGATGGTCGGGCCCCGGGAACTGCGCCGTGGTCGTCCCCGGGCCGCGAGGCGCTCGACGTCATCGGCCAGGAACGTCGAGCTGCGACCGTCGACGGCGCGCTCGCTCGCGATGAGACCCCGACTCACATAGGCGTACAGGGACTCGACCTTGATGCCCAGCCGGTCCGCCGCCTGCTGCGCGTCGAGTCGACGGGGTGTGGGCTTCCGCTCGGATCCGACGCCACCACCACGATCCACGGGTGGATGCTAATCAACGTTGATCCCCTCGGACGATCGCTCGACCATGACCGCATGGATCGAGCTGATGCAGACGACACAGGCACCGACCGAGTTGCGCCCGGGTCCGCGCCGCCCGGCAGAGGAACGTCGGTCGCGGGTGCAGCGGCATCGACGGCGCCGGAAGCCCCGCGCGGCCTCGCCGGGGTCGTGGTCACGGAGACCACGATCGGTGACGTGCGCGGGGAGGAAGGGACGTATCACTACCGCGGCTACCCCGCCGTCGAACTGGCCCGCAGCCGCGGACTCGAGGACGTGTGGGCGCTCATGGTCGACGGCGAGCTCCCCACCGGCGCAGCCCGTCGCGCCTTCCGCCACGAGGTCCGCGCCCGCCGATCGCTGCCCGCGGCGGTGCGAGAGCTCCTCCCCCACCTGGCCCGAACGGGTTCCATCCTCGACGGGCTGCGCACCGCGCTGTCGCTCGTCGGCCAGTGCGAGGCGATGCGACCGCTCATCGACATCGACGCCGGCCGACGGCGCAGCGATGCTCTGACGCTCGCAGCCGTCACCCCGACGATCGTGGCCGCGCTCCACCGCTTGTCGATGGGTCAAACGCCCGTGGAACCAAGGGGCGACCTCGCTCCGGGAGCCAACCTCCTGTGGATGCTGCACGGCGTCGAGGGCGACGCCGCGTCGGCCCGGGCACTGGAGACGTATCTGACGACCACCGTCGAGCACGGCTTCAACGCGTCGACGTTCACCGCCAGGGTCGTGGCCTCGACCGGTGCCGACGTCGCGGCCTGCACGGTCGCAGCGGTCGGCGCCCTCTCCGGTCCTCTCCACGGCGGAGCACCCAGCCGGGCGCTCGACCTCCTCGACGAGATCACCCACCTGCACGGGACCGACTGCGGCGGACCGGAGCGCGCCCGAACCGGCGATCTCGACGCTGCCTCCGACGCCACGATCGACGAGGTCCTCGAGGCCCACCTCGGCCGTGGCGAACGCCTGATGGGGTTCGGACACGCTGTCTACCGGACCGACGATCCCCGGTCGGTCCTCCTGTCGACGGTTGCGTCGGAGCTGGCCCGTCGGTCCGAGGGGGCGGCCCATCGGGTCGCCTTCGCCCGCAGGGTGGAGACCAGGGCGATCGAGATCCTCCAGCAGCACCGCCCGGGACGGGATCTGCGGACCAACGTCGAGTTCTACGCGGGGATCGTGATGGACCTCTGCGGCGTTCCCCGATCCATGTTCACCCCCATGTTCGCGTCGAGTCGGGTGATCGGCTGGACGGCGAACGTGTTGGAGCAGGCCCAGGACCCGAAGATCATCCGACCTTCGGCCCGCTACAGCGGTCCGGAACCACCGCGACCGGTTCCTCCGCTGACCGACTGAACCACTGGCCAACCGAACGACGGCCAACCGAACGACGGCCAACCGAACGACGGCCAACCGAACGACGGGGTTCTGACATCGGCCCTCGCGGGGTACGCCTGTCGAGCGATTAGCGTCGTCGTCGCAGGATGCGGCGACCGCCGCCGACAGGGAGGTCTGATGGTCGAGGAGGGCGAGGTCGGCGGACCGGACCACGGCACCGTGTGCATCGAGATCCCCGCCGAGCCGCGCTTCGTCGCCCTCACCCGGGTGGCGGCGGCGAGTCTGGCCGCTGATCTCGATGCTGCGATCGACGACGTGGAGGACCTCAGGGTCGCAGTGAACGAGTTGGTCGGACTGCTCGTCGAGGCCACGAACGGCCGGGTCGTCGTCCGCCTGTGGAGCGACGACAGGGTCGTTCACGTCACGGGGCACTGCGTTGGCGACTCACCCGCTGACGTCGACCTCGACGTGCTCGCCGTGCGGATCCTCGACGCCACCGTCGACGCCTACGATGTGGGCGACGGGGTGTTCCGCATGCACAAGTACCTCCAGCCGGTGTGACCGATCCGCTCGTCCCACGATCTGGGTCAGGAGCGGACGGGCCCGACTCCGACGGCACCGCCCCGGACGGCTCAGGTGCAGGCGTGGACGGATTCGTCGAGTTCGCCCGGACACGTTCCCGCTCGCTGCGCAACCGGCTCGTCGAGGAGCACATGGGTCTCGCCCACCTCCTCGCCAGCCGGTACAGGCGCGGTGGGGCCGACGAGCAGGACCTCGACCAGGTCGCTCTCCTCGCTCTCGTCAAGGCGGTCGACCGCTTCGACCCCGGACGTGGTGTCGCGTTCGGCACGTTCGCCGGACGGACGATCGACGGAGAGCTGAAGCGGCACTTCCGCGACCGGACCTGGGCACTTCGTGTCCCCCGCTCGGTCAAGGACCTCCACGTCGCGGTCCGACGGGCCTCCGAGGAGATGGAGCAGGCTCTCGGACGGTCACCCACGGTCCGCGAGCTGGCCGACCGCCTCGACGTCGGGACCGATGAGGTGATCGGCGCCCTCGGTGCAGCGTCGGCGCGCCGTGCCGGGAGCCTCGTCCAGACCGACGACGACGCGCCACCGGACCACGTCGCCGTCCTCGGCCACCCCGACCGCACCCCCGAGGTCGACGACCGCGACCAGGTCGAGCACCTCCTCGCGGGCCTCGGCGAACGGGAACGTGAGATCGTTCGCCTCCGGTTCTACGAACAGCTCAGCCAGGACCAGATCGCGGAACGCGTCGGCCTGTCGCAGATGCACGTGTCACGCCTGTTGCGCCAGAGCTTCGCCAAGATGCGATCGCTCCCGGAGTGACGAGCGCTGATTCCGGTCGGGCCGGACCTCAGCCCGCCTGCATCTCCGAACGGAGGTGCTCGAGCCCGCCGCGCAGGAGCCGGGACACGTACGACTGCGAGATCCCGACCCGTTCGGCGATCTCGGGCTGGGTGAGCTCCTCGACGAAGCGGAGCCGGAGCACCTGCCGTTCACGGTCGTCGAGATGCCCGACCGCTGCCCGTAGCACCGCTCTGTCCTCGACCGACCCGTAGCCGGGTTCGGTCCGAGCCAGATCCGCGATCGGATGCGCGTCACCACCGTCGGGCGCCGGGAGGTCGAGACCCGAGGCCCTGCGAGCCTGACCAGCCTCCATCGCGTGCAGCACCGAGTCGACGTCGGTCCCCGTCTCCGTCGCCACCTCACCGACGGTCGGCGCTCGACCGAGGCGTTGGGAGAGCTCGTCGGCCACATGCCGGACCTCCAGGTGCAGCTCCTGGATCCGACGGGGCGGGCGGACCGCCCAGGCGCGGTCGCGCAGGAACCGCTTCAGCTCGCCCTCGACCGTTCGCGATGCGTAGGTGCGGAACGTCGTGCCGAACGCCGGGTCGAAGCGGTCGACGGCTCGGATCATGGCCAGCAGAGCCGTCTGGCGAAGATCCTCGGCCGTGACCCCGACCGACCGTGAGAACCTGGCGACGTGGTGATCTGCCACGTCCATGTGCGACTCCACGATCCGGTTCCTGATCGTCCGGTCCCCGCTGCGTCGGTACTCCTCGAACAGCTCCACGGCCTCCGACCGAGACGGTTGCGACATCTCTCCTTCCATCGCCCCACGCCGGCACCGCCGCCGCCGTTCCTGTGTCGTCGGTTCCGGATGCCGCCCCGAGGCTCCTGGAACCGATCCGCCGATCACGCCTTGGGGCCTACCCGCGTCGCGTCGGGTGCCAAACCTCCGGGCGCGTGCTCGGCACTCCGCCCCATGACCTGCGCGGAACGGTCACAGCGAGGGCCCCATCGCCCACGGCTGCCGGTGAGCCTCACCGGTCCGAGACCGTTAGCGTTCGACCCATCGTGCAACCGCAGGACATGAGCCTTCGCTCCGTGGACGGGGATCCGACCCCGTCCCCTCAGCAGGTCACCGGCCTGGTGATCGCCGTCGTGCTGCTCCTGGGTCTCCTCGCGAGCGCGATCGTGTGGAAGCTGGCCGACATCGACGCCGCCGACAGGGCCCAGGCAGCTGCGGATGCGGTGGTCGCGAGCGTCGACCGCTCCATCGACGACCACCTCATAGCGACGAGCGGTGTCGATGCCGTCGCCGGCCCCGACGGCTCTGTCACGCAGAGCTCCCTCACCGACTTCGCGAACCGCCTCGCGACCGCCGGACGTCGGCGCCCGGTGTCGTGGATCGTGCCCCTGGGGGACCCCGCCGGGAGCGGCGGCTGGGAGGTCCGCCTGTCGGCCGAGGGCCCGACCACGGAGACCGGCGCTCCCGGCGAGTCCATGGATCTAGGACCCTTGAGCCCCGGCACCGTGGTGCCGGCCGACTCGAACCTCGCCTCCGCGCTCGACCTCGTCGCGCGCACGGGACAACCGATGGTCACCCGCGTCGACTTCGGCGACGACTCCGCACGCCTGGTCGTCCTCGACCCGGTCCAGGCGCCGGGCACCCCCTCACCCGGCGGTGCCGCGCCGACGGAGGAGACGATCGGGGTCGTCGCCTCGCTCGACCCGCCCAACATGATGGAGAGCACGATCGAGTCGGACTCCCCCGGCGACGTCCGCTACCGCGTGACGGACGGCCACGCGACCCTCGCAGAGAGCTCACCTCCACCCGAGGGCGGAGTGACCCGCCGGACCACCGCCAGCGACACGACCCTGCTGGTCGAGGTCGAGGACGCCCGTCCGGTGCACCACGACCTGAGCTGGTTCATCATGTGGATGACGGCCATCGTCATCGTCGCCGCCGGGATAGTCGGCCTCAGGAGCATCCGCTTCGAGCGCGAGCGACGCCTGACGACGGCGATGATCGCCGGGACCGCCACCCTGGCGCACCACCTGGCCCGCGCCGCGACCGCAGAGGAGGTCGCGACCTTCATCGGCCAACACGTCCCCCAGGTCGTCGGGGCACGTCTCGCGTCGTTCGGAGCGGTGGACGACGAGCTCGGCGTCGTCCGCCTCCACCACGGCACCGGCCTCGACCCCGACCTCACACGAGCGTTCGACGAGGTGTCGTTCGATGCCGTCCCGGGTTTGGCCACTGCGGTGGTCTCCGGTTCGACGGTGCTTCTGGGCTCGGAGCGGCAGATCCGTCGTGAGCTCTCCGCGCCGACCGCCGACGCCCTCCTGTCGGCGGGCGCCCGTTCGGCCGCGGTGCTCCCGCTGTCCGCCCAGGACCGTGGGGTCGTGGCGATCGTCGGGATCCTCTGGTGGAGTCCTCAGCGCTTCGACGCGAGGACCACGACGACGCTCGAGACCATCCGGGAGCTCTGCGAGCAGAGCCTCGACAGAGCGGAGCTGACCGATCGTGTCTCGCTCCGAGCGTCGCACCTGGCCGAGCTCGCCGAGCGACTCGCCGGCGTCGACGACGTGACCGACGCTGCCAGGACCGCAGCGTCGATGGCGTTCAACGCCGTCGGCGCCCGGGCGGCCTCGGTCGCCGTGTCGGAGCCCGACGGGATCCGACTCGAGGTCCATGACGGCGATCCGTTCGGCTCAGCCGACGGGCCGACGCTCCATGCAGCGGACGCCGACACGGCGATGGCGCGCGTCGCCCGATCGGGGATCCCCGCTCTCTTCCACGACGCCGAAGCAGCTGGTTCGCGGTATCCGGACGGCGTGACCGCCGATCGCACGGATCCGCCCGGAGCACGGGCGGTGTTCCCTCTCCGCGCCGACGACAGGATCGTCGGCGCGATGGCATTCGCGTGGGACCGGCCGGTGACCTTCTCCGATGACCTCGTGCACGAGCTCACCACTGTGAGCGGGATCACGGCCCAGTCCGTCCGTCGCGCCCAGCTCATCGAAGAGAGGGTCTCCGACGCGAGGCGCAGCGAGGCCCTGTCGCAGCTCGCCCAGGGCCTTGCGAGCAGGGCCGACACTGTCGGCATCGCGGACTTCCTCGCCGGCGCGTTGACCGGTCCGTTCGACGCTCGACACGCCATCTTCGGCTACGTGGAGCACGGCCGGTTCGTCCGCCGATACTCGAAGAGCCTGATCGACACCGGGCTCACCGACGTGGGTCGCGAGCTAGCTCAGTCCGATCTCGCCCAACGAACCCCCGCCACCGACGCCTTCAGGGGCGATCACCTGGTCTTCGTCGGGAGCCGGCAAGAGGCCCGGGGCAGGTTCCCCGAGCTTTGTGCTGCATGGGATGCGATCGGGATCCGCTCCTGCGCAGCGGTCCCGGTGAGGAGCGGAACCGGCGCGGTCATCGCCACGCTGAGCGTGATGTGGGACCGTTCCACCGTCCTGAGCGACGAGCTCCGGGACATGCTGAGCACCGTGGCCGGGATGGTCGGCCAGACCCTCGAACGCACGGGTCTGGTCGATGAGCTCCGAAGCAACGCCGAGCGCTTCGAGTCGCTGGCCGACTTCGCACAGCTCCTGGCGTCGGTGCGAACCACCGATGAGTTGATCCGTTCCGTCGCCGACCATGCGGCTGCGGCAGTGGGTGCGTCCACAACGGCCTTCGGCCTCCTCGACGGCGACGACGTCCGCTCCGTCGCGGATCGACCCGGCTCTGACCTCCTACCGGGGTCGGACTCTCCATCGTCCAGGAGCGAGAACCCCGAAAGAGCGAGCCAGGGGCATCGATCGACCCACCCGGCGTTCGAGTGCCTGGACACCGAGCGGACGGTGTTCCACTCCGTCACAGGATCGGTCGGCTCCGCCGACGCCCGTGCCGCAGCTCGCTCTCTGTCCTCGGTCGGCCTCCGATCGAGTGCGCACGTACCGTTGCTCGACAGCGACGGCAGGGGGATCGGGGTGCTGGCCGTCGGCTGGGAGCAGGACCTGGACGGGCTCACCGGGACGATCCGTTCGAAGTTGCGGACGCTGGCGGAGCTGTGCGCTCAGACCTACCAGAGGGTGCGTCTCGGCGAAGCCGAGCACCGCGTGGTCGTCGACCTCCAGGACAGGGTCGTGCGTCCCGTTCCCGACGTCGCCGGGCTCTCGATCGCCCAGCGATACCTCCCTGCCTCGGCACAGGTCGGCATCGGCGGCGACTGGTACGAGGGGATCCCCCTCGACGACGACTGCGTCGCCGTCGTCGTCGGCGACATCGCGGGCCACGGCATCGGAGCGGTCGTCGACATGGTCGAGCTCCGAGCGGTGATCGGTTCGTACCTTCGCGGCGGAACACCGCTCGGCGAGATCTACCCGAAGGTCACGGCCCTGATGTGCCAGAGCGGGACAGGACTGACCGCGACCTCGTGCACCGCGGTGATCGACACGTCCACGAACAAGCTCCACTACGTATCAGCGGGTCACCTGCCCCCGGTCCTCGCACGTCCCGACGGGCACGTCGAGCTGCTCGCCGGCGGTCGCCAGCCGCTGCTCGGTGTCTCCAAAGGGCCCGTCGTGCCCGGCGAGGCGCCCTTCCCTCCTGGCTCGTTGTTGGCCCTCTACACCGACGGGATCGTGGAACGCCGGCGAGAACCCATCGACGACTCCCTCGCCCGGCTCTCCGCTGCGGTGAGCGATCTCGTTCGTCCCGGATCGCCGCTGCGGACCGACGAGGCCATCGACGTGGACGCGCTCGCGGACGAGTTGCTCCGCCGCTGCCTCGGCCGACGCCCGACAGACGACGACGTGGCGCTGGTTCTCATCGCCCGCCTCTGACAGTGACCGCCGCCGAAACACCCGTGCGCCCGCTTTGTTCCCGTTTCGTGGCTGAAATCAGCCACGAAACGGGAACAAAGCCGGCCGGAGGCGGCGGCGGAGGCGGAGGCGGAGGCGGGAGACGACTTCGATAGGTGGCGTCAATCGACGCCATCCAGCCAATCGATTGATGTAGTCAATTGAGATGCACTATCATGACGACTGTCAGCTATCAGCCGCTCGATCCGCCGGATCGACACCACAACCGAGAGGTATGCAGCGATGTCGCTCGTCAACACCGAAGTCCTGCCCTTCACCGCCACCGCCTTCCACAACGGCGCGACCGTCGACGTCAGCGATGCCGACTTCAAGGGCAAGTGGTCGGTGGTCTTCTTCTACCCGGCGGACTTCACCTTCGTCTGCCCGACCGAGCTCGGCGACATGGCCGACAACTACGACGAGTTCCAGCGCCTCGGCGTCGAGATCTACTCCGTGTCGACCGACACCCACTTCACCCACAAGGCCTGGCACGACGCGTCGGACACCATCGGCAAGATCCGCTACCCGATGATCGGCGACCCGACCTGGCAGCTCTCGGAGAACTTCCAGGTGCTCCGCCCCGGTCAGGGCCTCGCCGACCGCGGCACGTTCCTCGTCGACCCCGACGGCGTGATCCAGTTCATGGAGGTCACCGCCGAGGGCATCGGCCGCAACGCCTCGGAGCTGCTCCGCAAGGTCAAGGCCGCCCAGTACGTGCGCAACCACCCGGGCGAGGTCTGCCCCGCCAAGTGGGAGGAAGGTGAGGACACCCTCGCCCCGTCGCTGGACCTGGTCGGCAAGATCTGATCGTCAGGATCTGATCCTCACCTGGATGGTCGTGGTGGGCTCGGAGCCCCCGGGCCCACCACGATCCTGCCTTTTCGCATCCCCTCTCCCAACCTGCACAGGAGTGCGCCATGTTGGACGCCAACCTCACCGAACAACTCAAAGGCCACCTGACCAAGGTGACGCGT
>CAZNQK010000105.1:0-9589 GCA_964575165.1 uncultured Aquihabitans sp.
TACCGGATCTTCACCACCCAGTTCGACGACCCCAACACCGCGGCGGTGATGTCGATCGGTCTGTTCGCGCTCACGTTCGTGATCACGTTGCTCCAGTTCGGGATGCTGGAACGGCGGGTGACCTATGGCGACTGACAGCACCACCTCCGGACCGACAGCGACCGGCGACGCTGCAACCACCACGCCGCGCGCTCCCGGCAGGACGAAGGTCACCATCGTCAACGCCGTCTGGTACGTGCTGATGACGATCGTCAGCTTCGTGGTGCTGTTCCCGGTGTGGATGACGATCGTGCGGGCGCTGTCCGATCCGATCCCCTACCTGCGCGAGGGGCTGCCACCGCATCCGGTGGACCCGCAGTGGGGGATCTTCCGCGACGCCTGGACCGAGGGCGCTCTAGGCCGATCCTTCCTCGTCGCCCTGATGATGACGCTGGTGATCACCGTCGCCCAGCTCGTCACCTCGGTGCTCGCCGCCTACTCGTTCGCGTTCCTGCGATACCCGGGCAAGGGGGTGCTGTTCGCCCTCACCGTGGCGACGCTGTTGCTGCCGATCGAGGTCACCCTCGTGGTCAACGCCCGTACGATCCGCTCGTTCGACTGGCTCAACAGCCTGCAAGGGCTCACCGCACCGTTCCTCGCCACGGCGTTCGGGATCTTCCTGATCCGCCAGGCGTTCCTCGGGATCCCCCGCGACCTCTCCGACGCCGCCAAGCTCGACGGCTACTCGCACTGGCGTTTCATGTGGCGTGTCGCGGTGCCGGTGTGCCGTCCGGCTGTTGCCAGCTTCGCGCTCGTCGCCATGCTCGGCGCCTGGGGGCAGTACACCTGGCCGCGCCTGGCTGTCACCGAGGGCGACTGGGAGCCGTTGCAGCTCCGCCTGGCGCAGGTCGCCATCCAGAACGTCGACAGGTCCAACATCGGCTTCGCCGGAGCGTTGATCGCCGCGGTCCCGGTCGTGATCCTGTTGATCATCTTCCAACGCCAGCTGATCCGCGGGCTGACCGCCGGCGCGGTGAAGGGGTGAGTCCCGAACGGATGAGAGGATGTGCGCCATGACCAGACCTCGACGGTTCCCCCGAGTCCTCAGCGCGTTGGTCGCTGTGGTCGCTCCCTTGGCCCTGCTGGTTGCCGCTTGCGGCGGCGGAGACGACGGCGGGGGCGGTGGAGGCGGGGGCGACGGCGAGTCCGCCTGCCCCTACGACGCGTTGGATGATGCGAAGGGACCCGTCGAGATCACGGTGTGGAGCATCCACAACGCGCTGGCCCGTCGCACGTTCATCGCGATGGTGGACCAGTACAACGCCAGCCAGGACAAGGTGAAGGTCAACTACCAGCAGCAGGGCATCTCCTTCGAGGAGATCCTGCGCAACTACAAGCTCGCCGCCGAGGACGACAAGCTCCCCAACCTGGCGATGCTGGAGGACACCACCACGCAGGTGATGGCCGACTCCGGCACGATCATCCCCGGCGCCGACTGCTATGACGCCGATCCCGAGGGCGAGAAGATCCTGGACGACTTCCTGCCCATCGCTCCGGCGTCCTACACCGTGGCCGACAAGCTCCAGCCGGTCGGCTTCGACGTGTACACCGCGCTCGTGTACTTCAACCGGGCGCACCTCCAACAGGCCGGCCTCGATCCTGACAAGGCGCCCGTCACACTCGAAGACGTCCGAAAGTACGCCGAGGCGCTGAAGGCGTCACCCCTGGCCGCCGCCAACCCCAACTACCGGCCGGTCGCCGTCGTCGGCGCCTCGTGGCAGGTGGAGTGGTGGCTGACCGGCGTGCGTCAGGAGATCGTCAACAAGGACAACGGCCGGGAGGCGCTGGCCACCGAAGGCGAGTTCGCCAACGACGAGACCACCCGCCTGTTCGAGTTCTGGCACTCGATGGTGGCCGACGGTCTCGCCGCTCCCCATCCGGGGACCGAGGGCCAGACGAACCACCTGTTCGCGATGGCGACCAACAACTCGTCGATCGTGATCGACTCCTCGGCGGGGGTGAACACCATCGCCGGGCTCATCGAGGGCACGCTCAACGCCGAGGACCTCAAGGCGGAGCTCGGTGTGGACATCGATCCGGCCGGGCTGAACCTGGACCTCGACATCGGTGTGGGTGCCTACCCCGGGCTCGACGAGGCCGGTCAGGGTCAGATCGGCGGAGGAGCCTGGTACCTCACCAACGCCGGGACCCCGGAGCAGCAGGCAGCCGCCTGGGACTTCATGAAGTGGTTCAACTCCACGCCCCAGCAGGTTCAGTGGGCCCTGGCCGGCAGCGGCCTGCCCGTGGTCCAGTCGGCTGTCGACGATCCGCAGCTCCAGGCGAAGTGGAAGGACACCCTGGGCGGCCGTTGGAACGCAGTGGCGTTCGGAGTGCTGGAGAACGTGAGCACCGACTTCCCGGGCCCGCTGATCGGTGACTACAAGACCACCCGCGAGGCCATCCGGGAGGCGTACGAGCGCGTGCTGCTCGGCGACGGCAAGATCGAGCCGGCGATCGACGGAGCGAACAAGCGCATCACGGACGCTGCGGTGGAGTACAAGGACACCGTCGGCTGATCGGACACCTCCTGACCCCGCCAGATCCGTGCTTCCTCCGACGGTGATGCCTTGATGTTCAGGTAGCGGTCGGCTTCCGGCCCGGACACCACGTCGATCGCAGCGTGTCAATCGATGAGACGTCCGGCGGCGGCCCACGGGTCGAGACGCCGGGCGAGCACCGCTTCCCTGGCCGATGACCACTCAGCCCCGTCGCACAGTCCGTGGGCGCGCTCGGTCAGACGGGCGACCACGACGGCTCGCAGCTCCTCGTCGGCACGCGCCGCACGTCGCCGGGCCAGCTCTCCCGAGGCCTCGATCGCCTCCCGGTGGTCGCGCAGCGCCTGCCAGAGCACGGCGACGCCCTCGCCGGTCGTGGCCACGGTCTCGACGATCGGCGGGACGTGGTCGCGGTCGGTCCCGAGGGCGAGCATCCCCTCGAGGTCCCGACGCGTCTCCGATGCGCCCGGCCGATCGGCCTTGTTGATGACGAACACGTCCGCGATCTCCATGAGACCCGCCTTGTTGGCCTGGACGGCGTCACCCCACCCGGGGTTCACGACGACCACCGTGGTGTCAGCAGCACCGGCGACGTCGAGCTCGACCTGCCCGACGCCCACCGTCTCGATCACGATCCACGGGAACCCGACGGCGTCGAGCACCCGGGCCGCCTCGGGGGTGGCCAGCGACAGCCCGCCGAGGTGACCCCGCGTTGCCATGGAGCGGATGAACACGCCCTCGTCGAGCGCGTGGTCTCCCATGCGGACCCGGTCCCCCAGGATCGCTCCGCCCGAGAACGGTGACGACGGGTCGATCGCCAGCACCGACACACGATCACCTGCGGCCCGGACCTCGGCGCACAGGGCATTGGTCAACGACGACTTTCCGGCGCCCGGCGACCCGGTGATGCCGATGGTGTGGGCGGCACCCGCCAGCGGGTGGACCACCTCGGCGACCGAGCGGGCGCCGGCGCCGCCCCGCTCCACGAGCGAGAGCATTCGGGCCAGCGCTGCGCGATCACCGTGCGCCGCCCGCTCCAGCAGCTCGGACGGGGACGCGTCCCGAAGACCGATCACCGTGGGATCACCGAGGCGTTCCTGGATCTGATCAACCCGGAGCCGATCAGAGCGAGACGGCTGTGCCGGTCTCGATCATCCCCTCGTCGGGCTGCACCACCTCTGTCACTCCCTCGACACGGTCCTTCATGATCCGTTCGATGCCGGCCTTCATGGTGACCGTCGACGCCGGGCAGCTCACGCAGGCGCCCGTCAACTCGACCGTCACGATCCCTGTGCCCTCGTCGACGTGCAGCAGGTTGATGTCGCCGCCGTCGGCCTGGATGGCCGGGCGGATGATCTCGATGACCTTCTCGACCTGCTCCTGCACGCATGCTCCGTCAGACTGGGCGGAAAGGGTTACGGGCGTCCACAGCGTAGATGCCTCGTCCGCACACTCCCCAACCCCGTGGCGGGCCGATCTGTTCCGTGTGCTCTCCGAACTCGGGTCACCTCGCGCCGACATGGGGCGCGAAACGACCCGAGTTCCGTGTGCTCCACGAGTTCGTGTTCGGATCGGGCGATCAGTCGTCGAGGCGGGTGATGTCGGCACCGAGGGCGGTCAGCTTCTCGACGAACTGCTCGTAGCCGCGGTCGATGTGGCCGGCGTGGTGGATCGTGGTCTCTCCGTCCGCTCCGAGCGCGGCGATCACCATCGCCGCTCCCGCACGGATGTCCACGGCCTGGACGGGAGCACCTGAGAGCCGTTCGACGCCGTCGACGACCAGATGGTGTCCCTCGACCTTGATCTGGGCTCCCATCCGTGCGAGCTCGCCGACGTAGCGGAATCGACCCGCGTACACGTTCTCGGTCGCATAGCTGGTGCCGTCCGCGAGGCTCATCACCGCGACCATCAGGGGCAGGAAGTCCGTCGCGATCCCCGGGTACGGGAGGGTGGCCACGCTGACCGGACGCGGCCTCCCCGACGCCATCGCCCACAACCCGTCCACCTCGGGTGAGATGCGGACACCCATCCGCCCCAGCTTCTCGATGAACAGGTCCATCTGGTCGGCCCGGGCCCCGTGCACGCTGACCTCGCCGGTCGCAGCGGCCGCAGCGCACAGGAACGTCGCCGCCTCGATCCTGTCGGGGATCACCGTGTGCTCGACGGCCCTCAGCTCGGCGACGCCCTCGATCACGATCGTCGGGCTGCCTGCACCCAGCACCCGCGCCCCCATGCGGTTCAGGAAGGCGGCCAGATCCGCGATCTCCGGCTCCCTGGCCGCGTTGCGGACCGTCGTGGTCCCCTCGGCGAGCACGCCAGCCATCAGCAGGTTCTCGGTCGCCCCGTTGCTGGGGTAGTCGAGCACCACCTCGGCGCCGACGAGCCTCGACGCACGGGCCTCGATGATCCCGTGGTGCAGCTCGAAGCCGACACCGAGCGCCTCGAGCGACGTGAGGTGCATGTCGATCGGCCGGGAACCGAAGTCGTCGCCACCAGGCAGAGCCACCCTCGCCTCGCCGACCGTGGCCAGGAGCGGTCCGAGCACTGCGGTCGACGCTCGCATCTGCTCGACGAGCTCGTAGGGGGCCTCCGGGATCACGTCGGGGCCACGCACGATCTCGATCGCGCCGTCCTCTCGCCTGCACACGTCTGCTCCGATCGCTCCGAGCAGACGCCCCATGATCGACACGTCTGCGATGTCGGGCACGCCACGCAGCACGGAACGACCCTCGGCCAGCAGGCAAGCCGCCATCAGCTTGAGGGCGGAGTTCTTGGCGCCCGAGACGGTCACGTCCCCATGGAGGGGACCGCTCGGACGCACGAGGAGTCGGCTCACCGCACCACTCTCGCATGTCACGCGCCCCGGGCCCGGCACACCGCACATCGACCACGCACTCCATCGGTCGGAACACCTTCGTCGTCGGACTGTGCTCGGTATGCTCCCGCAGTCCCGGGGAGGGTCAGGTGGGCACCAGGATCGACGAGTGGCGAGCGACGAAGACCGAGCTCGCCCTACGGATGACGCCCCGGGACGACGCCGTCGTCCGCGAGCGGGTCTCCGTCGAGACCGGCCCCGAATCCGCGGGGAGCGACGCCGAGGACGCACCGACGTCGGGTGGACGGACTCTCGTCGCGGTCGACGGCCCCTTCTCGTCCTACGAACGCCACATCGAGTGGTGCTCCGCTCCTGCCGCCAGGGCGGGCGACGAGGTCGATCCGGGCTCGCTCATCGTGACCCAGAAGGTCACCTGGCGACTCTCGTTCCCGTACTGGCGTTGGCTGTACGCGCCGCTGGTCAGGCGGTCGGTCCGGGACAGCATCCCCGAGGGTTCCCATCCCTGGTGGTTGTTCCCCGACCGGCTGTCACCGTCGCAGGCCAGGACGGTGTCGACCATGGCCCTGATGAGCCTGGTGTCCGGCCTGCTCTACGGGCAGCTGACCCAGGTCCTGACCTTCGCCAGCGCCGACATCGGCGACGGATCCTCCGGACAGCAGGCAGCGATCTTCGCCCTGGTGCGGATCGGCGCGCTCCTCACCGCGTTCGCCATGGTCCAGGCCGACCGGTTCGGTCGTCGCCGAGTCGCGGTCTGGTGCCTGGGTCTGGCTGCTGCGACCTCGCTCGCGACTGCCCTCGTGCCCGGACTCGCCGCACTCACCATCCTCCAGGCCATCTCACGGAACCTCGCGATCGCCGGGCTCCTCGCCGTCGACACGATCTGCGTCGAGGAGCTCCCGGCCGGATCACGGGCAATGGCCGCCGGTCTCGGAGCGATGGCGTACGGACTCGGTGCGGGCGTCGTCGTGCTGTGCCTCCCTCTCGCCGACATCGCACCATGGGGTTGGCGGCTCGTGTTCGGCCTCTCGCTGCTGACCATCCCGTTGATCGTCAGCGGATCCCGCAACCTGCACGAGAGCGGCCGATTCCGGGACCTCACCGCCGAGGTCGAGGCCGAGGGCCATCGACACCGCACCCGAATCCGGGGCGGGAGGTTCGTCCTGCTCGCCTCCATGTTCCTGCTCATCAACCTCATCGTCGCTCCGATGTCACAGCTACAGAACGACTACCTCCGCACCGACCGGGGCTTCTCCGGCCTGACCATCACCGTGTTCACCGTGTTGACGGGCACTCCGGCGGCGATCGGTGTGGTAGTCGGAGGCCGCCTGGCCGACACCAGGGGGCGGCGGATCGCACTGGTGCCCGGCCTGATCGCCCTCGGGCTCCTCACCGCCGCGTTCTTCTCCCTCTCGGGTGCGCCGATGTGGATCACCTCGCTGGCCGTCGGCGTCTTCGGAGCGTTGACCGTCGCTCCGCTCGGGGTCCTGGCACCGGAGCTGTTCCCGACCGCCCGACGGGGAGGGGCAAGAGGCGCGCTGAACGTGCTGGCCGTCTCCGGCAGCGTCGCGGGCCTCGTCCTCGCCGGACTCGGAGTCGATGCGTGGGGATACGGCCCGACCTTCGCCCTGCTGGCCGTCGGGCCTCTCCTGGCCGCCGGATTGGCCTTCGCTGTACCGGAGACCCGCGGTCGCGAGCTCGAGGACATCAACCGGGAGACCTGAGATCCCTTCCAAGGAAACCGTGTGGGGGCGAGCGTCAGTTGCAGAGCCAGTCGACGATGGCGGCGACGACCTGGTCATCAGCGTGCTTCAGGTCGTGTCCCTTCCCGGCGATGGTCACCGACGTCACCGGTCCCGGGATCAGCTCCTGGGCCATCGCCAGCTCATCGGGGGTAGCGAACGGGTCGCGGTCACCGCTGATGAACAACACTGGGACGGACAGGCCCGGAAGGTGCTCGATCCGCAGTCGCTCCGGCTTGCCCGGCGGGTGCAGCGGATAGCTCATGAGCACGAGCCCGGCGACGCGGAGCGGCACCTCGCCGTCGGCGCCCGCTGCGACCATCGAGCAGATGCGCCCGCCCATGGACCGTCCCCCGAGCACGAGGTGCGACGACGTCGTGCCCCATCTCCCACAGAGCTGCGCGACATCCTCCCGCACCGAGGCCATCAGCTTCGGCGCACGGTCCGGTGCCCGACGACCCTCGCGCCGGTAGGGGAAGTCGACGCGTGCGACCGGAACCGGCGCAGCCAGCCCGGCTAGGGCAGCGTCGATCGCGAGCAGTCCGGGATGATCGGATGCCGACCCGGCGCCGGGCCAGAGGGCCATCGCCTGCACGGATCGGGGGCGCCGCCGACGTGCCAACGGTCGCTCAGCCGAGAAGGATCCGACGGGCCTCGGAGAGCTCCGCGATCCGTTGGGCGGCGCCGTCGCCCTCAGCCCCGTGGTCGGGGTGCGCTGCTCTGAGGCCGACCCGGAACGCCTGTTGGACATCACGCCGTGTGGGCACCGTCGCCGACGGGCGGTGCGTCCCCGTCACCGGCTCGTCCTTCCTCGTCTGCTCCTCCCCGACGTCGCTCGAGAGTTCGAGCCGCAGGACCTGCATCGCCCATCCCACCGGATCGGCCGACGCGGAGACGCTCACGCCCCCTCCCCGGCCGGCGAGGTGGGCAACGAGCGCGGGTCCGAGCGATCCCCTCCACCGGAGGCCCTTCCGGAGCGCCGTGATGACCGCCGGCCGGACAGACGCCGGCAGCGTCGCCGCCGCGTAGATGGCGCACAGCACGTGTTGGGCCGGCGTGCCACGTGTGTCATCGAGGTGCAGGACCGCGGCGTCGCCCCGACCGACGAGCCTGTGGTGACAGGGACGCAGTCCCACCCGGTCGGCCTGGAAGCGATGCCGGGCGCGGGGTTGGGCGATCCGCAGACCCCGCTCGACATCGGCGAGCAGCCCGACGACGTCGAACGTCGCGTCCTCGTCGAGCTCGGGGACGAACCGGGCCAGGATCCCGCCCAGCAGGACCCCTCCGGAACCCGGAGCGGGGTCGCACGGAAGATCCAACCGACCGAGCGCGATCCTCCGCGTCGGGGCGATGGGGCGGGACTGGTACGCCTCCAGCTCGGCGAGGATCACGGGCCAAAGGTACCCGGCTCCGCAGAAGCGGACCCTTCGGGCTCAGAGGTACTCCCGCAGCAGATCCCGCACCGTGGCGGCGGCATCGCGCAGCTCGTCGTCGTCGAGGGCGGCATCGTCATCGGGGCCCGCGGCGAGCGCGTCGCGCAGCACGACCGCACGGGAGACCACCGCGCGCCACTGGGACGGCTCGAAGCCGAACGGGGGCCCCATCCGCTCGAGGACCCCGACGGTCTCGTCCACGGCCAGGATGGACGCCGTGTCGTCCTTCGACGCGAGCTTCCTCGACGCGGCGAAGAGACGGTCGAGGAGCTCGTGGACCGCGACCCCGTCATCGGCGGAGATCTCACCGACGTAGTCCGGGTCGTCGGGATCGGGCATCTCGTCGAGGATCGCCTCGACCTCCTCCTCGTGCTCGGCGTACACGACGAGATCGCCGCTCTCGTCCCACTCGTACGGGAGGTCGGCGACGGTGAGCGAGTCGGCGAGCATCGACTGGAGTGCTGCGGGCCACATCCCGACCTCGTACACGACCTTCGCCGCGGCACCGTCGAGCGCGGGTCGGGCCGACGCCATCACCTCGTCGATCAGTGCGTCGACCGCCTCCTCATCCCGCGGCTGCACAGACAGCACCGTCCCCTGCCAGGCGTGCAGGATCCCCCTGGCCTCGAGCAGGTGCGCCAGCATCCCCCGTGACTCCCCGGCCCAGTCCGTGCAGTCGTACTCGACCTCTTCGTCATCTGTCCGGGCTTCGTCCGGTCCGTCATCTCCCCGGAGCTCCTCATCGACCTGAGTGGGTTCGACCCGGTCATCGACGTCGTGGTCCTCGTCCATCGGCACATGTTGGCACCAGGAGAGAACCGGACCGTGCGTTGGGCAGCCGAACGAGCGATCGGTATCGTCTGGCCATGACGAACACCGCACCGGACCGCAACCTGGCGATGGAGCTCGTCCGCACCACAGAGGCCGCCGCCCTGGCAGCGGCCAAGTGGGTCGGCCGCGGCGACAAGGAGGGCGCCGACGGCGCCGCCGTCGACGCCATGCGACTCATCCTCGGCACGGTCAGCATGACCGGCACCGTGATCATCG
>CAZNQK010000106.1:0-9473 GCA_964575165.1 uncultured Aquihabitans sp.
GATCGAAGCGTCCCCGTCCATCTCGGCAGAGACAGCGCGGCCTGAACACTCCGGCAGGACGCCCCGATCCGCCGGCCCCGAGCCAGGTGTTCGGTGTTCGCGCCTGCACCGCAGTGTCTGCCAGATCGTCTGCCAGATCCGCGAGATCGTGTCGCAGACTGTCTGCCTGAAAGTCGTTTCAACTGACGGTGCCGGGGGTGGTTTGTATGCGCACGCCGTTTGGTCCTGGCGTCACCTCGACGCCGGGTACACAACGGTAGAGACCGTTGGGGTCGCTCGGCGGGTGCACTGCATCGACTGTGGTCCGACCGTTGCTGTTCTACCGTGGGCTCGTCACAACAGCTCGTTCACCCCGGGCGTCCGCCCTTGGACGGGCCAGCGGTCAGGACCTGCCCGCCTCGTCAGCGCGTCGCCGGCGGAGCGACACGGGGCGGACGACAGCGATCGACAGCAGGCCGAGGCACAGGAGCAACGCACCGAAGGTCAGGAGCCCGCCCTCCGATCTCCCGGTCACCGCCAGACCGGAGCCGGTTGATCCCGCCGTTGCGCCCTGCGCGTGGACCTCGGACGGAGGCGCAGGAGTGGCAGCCGTCTCGACCACCGGGCTCGGCGCCGCGGTCCCGGCGTCAAGACCTGCTCCGGGGCCAGGTGGCGTCGTACTCGGAACGGTCGTACTCGGAACGGTCGTGCTCGGAACGGTCGTGCTCGGAACAGTCGTACTCGGGACGGTCGTGGTCGGATCGACCGCAGCATCGGGGGCGGGTCCGAGCGACGCCACGAGCTCGCCGGGCGAGTGCGCCTTGGTCAGTCGCACGGCGAAGTGCAGCGACGCGACCCGTTCGACGGTCGCGATCTCCTGGTTGGGCCCGCCAGGGTCGATGACCACCTGGTCGCCGGGTCGGAACCAGTCCCCCGTCGCCGCCAGCTCCGTCGGACTTGCCATGTCGATCGCCGTCGCACCCGCCTGGGTGGACGTCGTCAGGTACGACTGAGGTGCCAGCGCGAGTCCACCGGCCCTGAACCGCGCTGCGGCAGCCGAGTTCGCGACCCATCCGCCTGCCGGCGTCCAGGTGTCGAGTCCACCGGCCGGGTTGAGGCGGACGACCGCCCCCTTCTCGGTCATCGCGATCTTGGCGCCGTTGAACGCAGCGCCGGGCTGCTGGAGCAGCATCCGGATGAAGTTGATCGGCAGCAGCACTTGACGCACGGGGTCGAGCAGGACCGACCGGTACGACACCTCGGCGCCGAGCACGTCCACGGCACGGGGTGCGCCGACGAAGTCCAGGAACGCCCGGTTCGCCCCGGTGTCGAACCTCGTCGCCCACGGGTTGACCTTCACCGCGTAGGCCTCGCCGTTCGAGAACATGACCAGCGGCGCGCCCTTGGTCTGCGTTCCGGGGATCGTCTCGAAGTAGCGGGAGAAGATCTCGATCTTCTTGTTGACAGCTGCGAGCCACGTGTCGCTGAACGGATGGTTGAAGACGTCCATGAGTGACCCGTAGGCGCCTTCCACCTCCGACTTGGCGAGCCCGAGGCCGTTGAGCTGCCCGATGAAGATCCCGTCGTCGTCGCCGGTGATCTTCACCAGATGGCCCGTCACCGGGCTCTCCTGGCGTGGCACGACGTAGGTGGCCTTGTCGGGTGTCGTCGGCTTGTAGGCGTCGTCGAGGTAGTCGAGGGTGAACTTGGGGGTCTGCTCCGGGCCCGCGATCTTGAGGCCGTTGTCGGCGCCACGGAACTGGTTGGGGATGAACCCGGCTTCGTCGTAGCCCTTCAGGTTCCCGATGCCCATCCCGTCGGGCTTGATCGCGTTCGTCGCCGGGTCGACGTCGGGGACGTAGACGCCGTCGACCTTCTTGACGCTCCCGCGGGCGTTGAACAGCGCCCACTCCTTCTTGCGCTTCTCGACGATCTGCTGGGCGACGGCGCGGTCGTCCTCTGCTGCGACGCCGGCTGCGATCGCCTCGTCGACGATCTTGTCGACCTCGGCCTTCGACTTGTCGATCTTGCGGAGGAGCACGAAGTTCTGGTCCTCGGCACGGCCGCCGAACAGCTTGTACTCGAGGTCGGCCATCGACTTCGGCTTGATGTTCTCGATCTTGCCGACTGCGAGCTGGGCGTCCCGGACCGCGGCCACGTTCGCCTCGTTCGGGATCAGCACCATCGTCCGGTTGGGGTTCGCGGCGGTCCACTCGCGGGCCTTGAGGATCGTCTCACGGGCAAGGCCCGCACCGTCTTTGTTCACACCGACGCCGAGGTCGACGTTCGTCAGGGGCCGTCGTGCGATGAACGCCTCCTCGAGCAGCGGGTACTTGCTCTTGGACAGCTCGAAGGCCTTCTCGTCGAGCGCGACCTGCGCTGCGCTCGGGAAGTTCGCCTTCATCTTGGCGATCGTCGACTGGTCCTTCCACGCTGCGACTGCAGCGTTGAAGTACCGATCGGCGAACATGAGGCGCACCAGCCCCTGGAAGGCGAGCTCGGTCATGAGTACGTCGCTCGCGGTTGCTCCGGCCACGTTGCCGATGGGACGGACCGCGTCGGCGATCTCCATCGGGTCGTCGCTCGCCCAAGCCCCCTGGAGCTTGACGAGGTACGCCTCGATGCGGTCCCGGATCACCACCTGGGACGGGGTGGGCTCACGCCACCGGCCGTCGGCGAGCGTCGCGTTGAACGCCGTGAGGCTGCTGTGGATCTCGGCGCTGAGGTTGTCGATCATCTCCCGCTGGTCCGCCTGCGGCATGTACACGGCGAGGTTGGCGAGGGTCCTCAGGGTGTCCTGCGACTCGGCGTCTTCGAACGCCTCGGCGAACGTCTTGTCCCTGAAGTTCGGATCGAGCGTGAAGTTGTAGGCGAAGTTGAAGACGCCGACGGCCCGGTCACGAGCGCCTTCGAGCGCTCCGACGGTGAGGCCGAACGCGGCCGGCACCGCCCTGGTCAGAGTGGATCCCTCCGGGAGCTGCCCGGTGTCGATGCGGGCGTGGATCACCCCGCCGTCGCCGCCGGTCACCCGGACCGAACCGGGGTACTTGGAAACGACGGTCACCGGCTCGGAGGCGAGCGCCGACCAGGTGCCGTCGTCCTCCTTCACCGCGGCTCTCGCGGAGAGGAGGTTGAACGAGATCGTCCCCTCGGTGAACTCCGGTAGGTCCGCGAGGTTCTGCACGTAGTCGGCGACGGTCGGACGCACGGTGTTCAGCCGCACCTGGAAGCCAACGCTCTGACCGGGGCGGATCTCGCCGGTTAGCGGCTTGGGGAAGGGGGCGGAGAAGGCGTCGCCGTCGGCCTCCTGGATGTAGCCGCCGCCGAGGAGGTTGCCCTGGTAGGTCACGCGGGTCGGGTCGGTCAGCGCGATCGTCCGGTCGTTGGTCCGGTTCTTGATCCGCCCCAGCACGACCACCGGGGATCCGGCCTTCGTCGTGACCGACTTCGCGGTGCCCAGGTCGATCTCCAACATGGTCTTGAGGCCGATCCGGAGGTTGCCGCGCCCGATGGACACACCGACGTCGCTCGCCACCAGGCTCTTGGCGATCACGTCGCCGTCGCCGCTCACCACGAGCGGGCGTTGGACCTCGACCGACTGCCCGGGTGCCAGGTCCGCGACCTTGACCGGATCGTTCTTGCCGACGACATCGACCGGGAAGTTCGTCAGCGGGTGGGTCGGATCGGCTGCGGCGAGGTCCATCGGCTGGACCTCCACCCCGGTGAGCGGCTGAGCCCGGTCGTTCGTGATCTTCGTGACGGCCGTGATCGTCACCGGCTGGGGTTGCTTGGTGACGGGGTCGTCGGTGAGCTGGATCTCACCGCCATCGATCGGCTGGCCGTCGCGCAGGAACGTGACCGCCACCGGGAACGGCTGGCCGATCTCACCCGGCGAGGTGGCGTCCGCGGTCTGGCGCTTGCCCGCGTCGTCGGTGCCGGTGACCTGCGACGAGATCGTGTAGCGGCCGAGGACCTTGGGCGTGAGGGTCACGTCGAAGGCCCTCTCGTCCCCTGGCTGGAGGTCGAAGCCTGCGGTCGGCAGCGGCGGGGTCGGTCCGTCGGTCACCACGAACGCGTCAGGCGGCGAGACCTTCACCAGCGCGTCATCGGTGAAGCGGACCCCCGACAGAGATCCGACGCCGTCACTCGACGCGGTGATGGTCACCCGCGCCTTCACCGCGACGTCGGGATCCAACGGCGGGAGCACGCCACCTTGCAGATCGATCGACAGCCCGAGCTTGGGCGCAGCGACCACCACCTCCTTCGAGGTGGTGGCTGACCTGCCGGACAGGTTCGTGCTCGTGAGCGTCGCCGTGTAGGTGCCGGGCTTGGAGTAGGCGTGGGCAACGAAGCCCCCCTCGGCGCGCTGGCCGTCGCCGAAGTCCCAGCGGTGCAGCAGAGGAGACCCCTTGGGATCGGTGCTCGTCGCCAGGAACGTCTTCGGGTCCGGTAACGAGCCGACACCACCTGCGACGTCGAACGACGCGACTGGGTCCGACGTCGCCGTGCCGGTGACCGACATCGTGAACTGGTAGCCGAACTGCTCGGTCCTGCCCTCGGCGGTCACGTGGTTGCTGCCTACGCCGAAGATCAACGGCACCGTGCCCACCACGGCGGCGGGGTCGTATACAACCACGACGGTGCAGGTGGGACCCGTCGTGAATACACACCAGTTCGAGGGCGTGCCGTCGCTCTGATCCTGCCGTACCTCGATGCCGAAGTTCGCGAGGAAGCCCGGGGTGTCACGCCCCGGTTGGTAGACCCAGGAGCCCACGCCGATCCCACTGAGAGTGCACGGCCTGGCCTCCGGTGGCGGAGGATCACTGGGACAGATGTCGTCGACCCGGGCGACGGCAACGGTGACCGGGATCGCCGTGCGCCCGTCCCCGTAGGGACGTGGCGCTCCGATGTCCGGCCCGCCCGGCCGCGCCACGCCCCCGAGCTTGTCGGGGGCCAGGCAGTTGTGAGCAGTGAACGGAGCGATCTCCGGTCCGCATGCCGGAACGTCGACCGCAGCGCCGGCCGGTGCCGCCGTCGACCCGGCCACCACGGGCATGGCGAGCAACGTCCCGAGCATGGCGACGACCGCCATGACAGCGACACGGCGATGACCGCTGCCTGCCTCGCGGGCCCCTCGAACCTTCCCTCCGTGCCGTTCCACGCCGTCTCCCGTTCGCATCACGTCACCTCGTTCGTCCGAGGAACCCGCTGGGCTCCCAACCACCCCTGCGACCGACCCGGAGTCCGGACGGAGGCAGGCCCCGCTGCCGACGGTACGAACCGGGCGCGAACGAAGCGCGAACGGGTCGACGGCATCGCCACTCACCGCAACGGGCGGGTTCGGCTGCCACCGCTGGCATACTCGAACCGGACCGGGCGGCACCGGACGCCCCGATCCGCCGCGGTGCGGTTGCGACATGTCCGACACAGCAGCACCCCCCACCCGAGCGACGGAACCCGACCCGGTGGCAGCACGGATCCGATTGCTCGGCGATGTCTCGCTCCGATGCGACGACGGCACAACGGTCACGCTCCGACGTGGTCAGGCACGGATGACGGTGGCGCTCCTCGTGCTGGAACGTCACCGTGTTATCGGTCGCTCCGAGATCGCGGATCAGCTCTGGCCGGCCGGGTTGCCGCCGCACTGGGAGGGCGCCGTCCGCGGCGTCGTGTCCAAGGTCCGGTCGTTTCTCGACTCGGGCGACCTCGCCGGTATCCTCGTCTCCGCCGGGGACGGCTGGCGGTTCGACTCAGCGGATGACTCCCTGCTCACCGTCGACGTCGACCAGTGTCGTACCACGATCGAGGCCGCAGAGCAGGAGATTCGGCGAGCCTCGTCGGACCACACCCCGGCCGTCCCCGGGGGGCTGGAGGGCCTTGCGCTCGCGACGGTTCGACTCGCTGACGAGCTCGCGCCCGGCGCCTCGGGGGTTTGGATCGACATGGCCCGGGAAGGGCTCGGGCGACTCCGCCGACGCGGCCTGACGGCACTCGTCGAGCTCGCCGGTCATGCCGGTCGCTCCGACCTCGCCGTGGAGGCTGCCGATGCGCTCGTCCGCATCGACCCGTACTCCGACGCGGCGGCCCGCGTGCTGGTGGAGGCGCTGCATGTGACCGGTGACCGGGCGGGCGCGATCGTCCAGGCCGACGCCTTCGCCCAGCGGCTGCGCGATGACCTCGGGGTGGATCCCGAGGCGGAGACACTCGACCTGTTCCGCCGGGTTCGGGGCGGTGATCCCGACCACGAGCGGCGCCCGCGCCCCGTGGAGGCCCGCCACCCGCGGGCCCGTGCGCTCCCCGCCCGGTTCGTGGGTGACGGACGTCTCGTCGGGAGGGATGCGGAGCTGACGACGATCAGGGCCTGCTGGACCGACGTCAGGCGTTCGCGGCGTGCCAGCGCCGTCCTCCTGCTCGGAGAACCCGGTGCTGGAAAGTCCCGTCTCGCCGCCGAAGTGGTCCTGGACGACGACGTCGACGCAGCGATCTGGAGCCGTTGCAGCCCCGACCGGCGGAGCAGCTTCGAGCCGGTGCTCGACGCCCTCGCCCACATACCCGACGACGACGGCCTCTTCGAAGGAGCGATGGAGGATCGTCCCGGCTCCACGGACCGGACCCGGATGTTCAGACGGGTGGCCGCCGCGCTCGGCACCGAGCTCGCCGAGCCGACGGTCTGGGTGCTCGACGACCTCCACTGGGCGAACCCCGACACGACCGCCCTCCTGACCCACCTGGCATCGTCGATCGCCGCGCTCCCCGTCCTCCTGGTGCTCACAGCCAGAGCCAGCGAAGGTCACGTCGCAGCGATGTTGGAAGCTGTGGCCCGGGAGATCCCCACGACGACGATCCGACTCGGCGGCCTCGACGTCGCCGAGGTCGCCGAGCTGCTCAGCGCAGCAGCGATCGACGATCGGGAGTGCCTCGCCGAGCAGGTACGGGAGTGGACCGGCGGCAACCCCTTCTTCGTGCACGAGGTCCTCCGCAGCGCCGGCCCGGGCGGCCGGATCGAGCTCGGCGTGATCCCACGTTCCCTTCAGTCCTGGATCGACCAGCGGATCGCTGGGCTCGACCCGGGACCTCGTGACGTCCTGGCCGGCGCCGCCGTGCTGGGCTCCGGGCTCGAGCTCGACCTGCTCGCCGCGGTGCTCGGACGCCCGAGCTCGGAGGTGCTCGACGACCTCGAGCCGCTCTTGAGCTCGAACCTCCTCATGGAGACCGGCGCCACGACCGACGGTGGGGCCGACATCACCTTCGCCCATGCCCTGACGCTCGACGCCGTCCTCGCAGGGCTGACCCAGGTCCGACGCCAGCACCTCCACCGCGCCGCAGCCGCGGCCATCGCCGACCTGCGTCCCGACGAAGCGACGGCGGTCGTCGCGTCGCACCTGGCCCTCGCCGGACCCCGGGTCGATGCGATCCCCGCGATGATGGCCGCAGGCGAGGAAGCGCTGGCGACGATGGCGTGGTCCGCTGCGCTTGCCTGGTTCGACGAGGTGCTCCGACGCCGTCCGGACCCGGGCTCGGACCGGATCGACGCGTTGATCGGCGTGGGAGCCGCCGAGCGGGGCCTGGGACGGCGGGTGGAGGCCCGCATCGCCCTCGAATCTGCACTCGACTCCGCGACCAGTTCCGGGAGCAGTCGTCAGGTGGCCCTCGCGTCGCTTCGACTCGTCGGAGGCGGCGCCCGCGGCGTGTCCGATGATCTGCCCGACGACCGCCGGGCCGCCATCCTCCAAGCGGCCGTCGACGGACTGGGACCCGACGACGACGACCTCAGGATCCCTGTCCAGCTCGAGCTCGCCCTGGCGCTTCTTCTCACCGACGAAGCGAACCGACGCCGGGATCTGGCCCGGGACGCCCTGGTGCGGGCTCGGAGACAAGAGCGACCCGACCTGCTCGCGCGGGCGCTGCTCGGGCAGCGCCTCGTACACCACGGACCAGAGGCAGCAGAGCGGCGACTGTCCGAGACCGCCGAGGTGCTGGCGATCGACCCGACGATGCTGCCGTTCGACGTGTCGATGACTGCTCTCATGTCGTTGCACGAGGACTCCCTTCTGGTCGGCGACAGGCCGAGGGCGCGCCGCGCCCTCGACGATGCCGAGCACCTGTCGTCGACGAGCGGGCATCCGTACTGGCGCTGGGTCGTCGGCACCTGGCGGGTTCTCGACCTGATCGTCGACGGTCGCCTCGCCGAGGCCGAGGCACTGGCGTTCGAAGTCGCACCGATGCAAGCCGACCACCCCGAGTCGGTGGCGTGCCTCGGAGTGAACCTGGTCGACATCCGGCTGTTCCAGGGTCGAGCTGGCGAAGTGGTGGAACTGCTTGCTGACGCCGCCGACGACAACCCGCACATCCCGACCTACCGGGCCGTGCTTGCCCTGTGCCGTGCAGAGTCCGGCGACGTCGACGGAGCCACCGCCGACTACCGGGTGTTCGAGCGCAGCGGGTTCTCCGACGTCCCCGACGACACGAACCGCCTGCTGTGCCTGGCCGTCCTGGCCGACGTCGCCGTCACGATCGGACATGGACCCGGCGCCGCTGCCCTGTACGACCTGCTCGCACCCCACGCCGGCCGCCAGGTCGTGCTCAACTGCTTCGGCGGCGGAGGGGCTTACTGGGGACCGGTCACGACGCAACTCGGCCGCATGGCCGCCCTGCTCGGCGACCCCGTGGCCGCTGCCGCACACGTGCGCTCGGCACGCCAGCAGGCAGAAGCGTTTGGCGCTCCGCTCGCATTGGCTCGCATTCCGACCGCTCCATGATGCGATGACGAGTGTCGACTCACCCGGACCTGTCGCCTGTCGGGTTGGTGGGGCAGGCGAGCGCTTCCAGCTCGGCGAGAGCAGCGCCGCTGGCGGCCTCGGCTCGGAGCTGTTCCCCGAGCCGGGCGGCTGCAGTCCGGTAGGAAGGGTCGTCGAGCACCTGCTGAACGCCCGCGGCGATCTTCGCCGGCCGGGCGTTCTTTGAGATCTTGATACCGGCGCCACGCCGGGTGAGCCGTGCGGCGTTGTTGGGTTGGTCGCGACCGGTCGGCATGCAGACGATGGGCACCCCGGCGACGAGGCCCAGGGCTCAGCCAGTGTGAGCTGGCCGAGCGCATGGGCACCACCCAGTCGGTGATCTCTCGACTCGAGGAAGGCGGGGGAGCGCGGAACCGCATCCACACCCTCGCCCGAGTCGCAACAGCTCTTGACCGACACCTCATCGTGTCGTTCCCCGAGAAGGTCCCCGCGAAGCTCAAGGACGCCGTTCAAGTCGCCTGATCCAGGCAGTGGCGAGAATGCCGGCTCGGGTGATCGGGCGATGTTCGGTGTTCGCGTCCCCATCGCGGTGTCCGCCAGGTTGTCTGCCCGATCCGGTGGTCAGCTTGGACCAGGTCGTCTCTCGGCCGGTGTCAGACCCTGATGCGATGCTGATCCGATGACCGAGCGGGTACCACGGGTCCGGCGGATGCCGATTCCGATCGACGCCTTGATCGTGGTGCGCGGCGAGGACCA
>CAZNQK010000107.1:0-9220 GCA_964575165.1 uncultured Aquihabitans sp.
CGCACGGCCTCACCCTCCGGCACTTCCCGCAGAGCTTCGAGTTCTCGTCGCTCGGAGGCTGGATCGCGACCCGCGCCGGTGGTCACTACGCGACGCTGAAGACCCACATCGACGACCTCGTGGAGTCCCTCCGGGTCGTGACACCCATCGGTGTGAGCGAGTCGTGGCGCCTTCCGGGCTCCGGCGCCGGACCGTCACCCGACCGGCTCTTCCTGGGGTCCGAGGGGATCCTCGGCGTGGTGACCGAGGCATGGGTCCGGTTGCAGGACCGGCCGCTCCACCGCCGCTCGGCGACCGCCACCTTCGGCGATCCGGGGTCCGCGTTAGCCGCTGTGCGTGCCGTCGCCCAGTCCGACCTGTACCCGGCGAACTGCCGGTTGCTCGACCCGGCCGAGGCGGGTCTGTCGGGCGCCGGAGCGGGGGACCGTTGGGTGCTGGTGCTCGGAGTCGAGTCGGCGTCCGCCCCGGTGGACGCGTCGATGACCAGGCTCGTCGAGATGGCGCGTGATCACGGTGGCGAGGTGGACTCCGGACGTATAGGGACGTCGGCGGTCTCGGACGTCCGCGACGGTCGTGACGTCGCGGCCGAGGCCTGGCGCTCGGCGTTCCTGCAGATGCCCTACCGGCGCGACGGGATGGCCCGCATGAGCGCGCTCGTCGAGACCTTCGAGACGGCGACGACCTGGGATCGCGTCGAGGAGCTCTACGACGACGTGCGGGTCGAGGTCGGTGAGGCGGTGGCCCGGATCACCGGGTCACCCGGCCTGATCACCTGTCGGTTGACCCACGTCTACCCCGACGGCGCCGCTCCGTACTTCACGGTGATCGGGATCGGGCGGAGGGGTTCGGAGCTGTCGATGTGGGACGAGGTGAAGGCCGCTGCGATGGACGTGCTCACCTCGCATCGGGCGACGGTGACCCACCACCACGCCGTCGGCAGGGACCATCGTCGCGGCTATGACCGCCAGCGGCCGGAGCCGTTCGCGGTGGCGCTCGCCGCGGCCAAGCAGGCACTCGACCCGGCGGGCATCCTCAACCCGGGCGTCCTCGTCGACCCCTGACCGCCGAACCCCCGTGAACTCGGGTCGTTTGACGCCGTCATCGGGCGCGAGACGACCCGAGTTCGGTGGGGGTGAGTGGAGAAGTCGTCCCGCTCTGCTCAGAGACGCGTGGTTCCCGCCGATCGGAGGACATGCGTTTGCGACCCCTTCATGTCGTGCCGGTGGCCATCATCACCGGCATCCTGCTCGTCCCGTCCACCGCCGGAGCGGTGGGTCTCTCCGGCTCGTCGAACGGCTCCAAGGGCGCCACGACGAAGAGCAGGGGTGCGTCGTCCGGGGCGGCTGCGGGTCGTCGGACCCACATCGTGCGCAGCGGTGACTCCGTTCAGAGCATCGCCCGTCGCTACGGAGTCTCCGCCGATTCGGTCCGAGCGGCGAACGGCATCGTCGATGACCGGCTCTACCGCGGAGCACGCCTGATCATCGATGCCGGGACGGGCGGCTCGTCGACGGGCACGAGATCCTCGGGCGGAACATCCGCGTCGGGTGCTTCGAGGTCCGCTGGTTCCGGGGAGAGCCGGCGGTCGTCAGGATCGAGCTACACGGTCCGCGAGGGCGACTATCTCGACGGCATCGCCAACGAACACGACGTGAGCCTGTCCGCCCTCCTCTCCGCGAACGGACTCAAGTCCTCGAGCCTGATCCTTCCTGGAGACGAGCTCGTGATCCCCTCGGGCCGGTCTCACTCGTCGGGCTCCACGCAGTCCTCCGGCTCTTCCTCGGCCGGCAACGCCGGCGTCTCCGCTCGATCGGGTCGAACCTCTCGCTCCGGATCGACCTCGGCAGGCTCGATCGGACCGGACCTGCGTTGTCCGATCCGAGGGGCGTCGTTCATGAACGACTGGGGGTTCCCGCGTGACGGGGGACTCCGCTTCCACGAGGGAACCGACGTGTTCGCACCCAAGGGCACGACGATCGTCGCTCCGGCCGCGGGCACCGTCGTGTACTCCGAGAACGGACTCGGCGGACACACGTTCACCCTGACGACGAGGACCGGCTGGGTCATCTACGGCGCGCACATGTCGGCGTCGATCGGCTCGTCACGCCAGGTCGCGGCAGGAGAGGCGATCGGGCGGGTCGGCAACTCCGGCAACGCCGCCGGAGGTGACACGCACATGCACATGGGCCTCAAGCAGCTCGGTGGGAGCTCGATCAACCCGTACCCGTCGCTGCGGGCCGCCTGCCGCTGAGGTCGCCTGTTGCTGAGGTCGCTCAGCGTTGCGGGGAGATGACCCGTTCGCCGAACGCGGCGAGGGCCTGGGCCGTGTCGTTCATGAACGCGAAGGCCGGCACGATGACCCGGTCGACGCCCTTGTCGGCCAACTCCTGGACGGCTCCGTTCGGGTCGTCGCCGAACACCCCTGCCGAACCTGTGCTCACCGTGATGGCGCTCGGGTCCCGACCGGCGTCCGCCGCCGTCTGGCGCATCACGTCGACCAGCTCGGCGATGTCGCCCTTGGCAGGGAAGAACCCGTCGCCCAGGCGTCCGGCGCGCTCGGCAGCCGCCCGGCTGTGACCGCCGATCGTCACCGGAACCGTCCGGTCGAGGGGCTTGGGGTTGACGCTGGCGCCCCGGAACGAGGCGAAGGAGCCGTCGAAGTCGACGTGATCATCGGACCACAGCGCCCGCATGACCTCGATCCACTCGTCGGTGCGGACGCCACGACGTTCCCATGGGACGCCCAGGGCGTCGAACTCCTCGCGGAGCCAGCCCACCCCGACGCCCAGCTCCATCCGCCCGCCGGAGAGCCGGTCGAGGGTCGCGACCTCCTTGGCGAGGATCAGCGGGTTGCGCTGGGGGAGGATCAGGATGCCGGTGCCGAGGCGGAGCCGTTCGGTCGCGGCCGCCACGAAGGCGAGCCACACGAGCGGGTCGGGGATCGGGGTCGATGCTTCCGCCGCCATCCTCCCGCTGCGGTCGTAGGGATACGCCGACTCGTAGCCGTCGGGGAAGATGACGTGCTCGACCGTCCAAACCGAGTCGAACCCGGCGGCCTCGGCTCCCCGGGCGAGCTCTACGAGCCCGTCCCGCTCGGCGAACTGAAGCGTGTTGGCGAAAGCGATCCCGAACTTCATCGCCTCATCATGTCAGCGCCCGCTTCCGGGTGACGCCGGTCCGTGGCTCAGGGTCCGATCAGCGCGGCCGCTGCCGCGTCGGCGACGATCGTCGAGCGCTCGGAGAGCACTGCCGATGCCGGGAGAGCGGCGTCGCCACGCAGCAGACCCGACAGGGCGTCGCGCTTGTCGGCACCGGTGACGAGCCACAGCAGCTGGTCGCTTCGAGCGAGAGCGGGGTACGTGAGCGTCATCCGACGCCGTCCCTGGTAGGTGCCCGAGGTGATGGCGACGGCCCGATCCATCACGTCGAGCACGCCGTCGTCGGGGACGAGCGACGCCGTGTGACCGTCGGGTCCGAGCCCGAGGTGGATCACGTCGAAGGTCGGCGGGAGCGACGCCGCGTAGCGGTCGCAGACGACACGGTCCGGCCGGCTGTTCACGATGGCGCTGCTCCCGGCGTCTCCGAGGTCCGTGTCGTCGAGGAGCTCCTCGCCCGGCATCGGCGTCACCGTGACGGCGAGCGAGGCGACGGCATTCCGCAGCCCGACGAGGTTCCGGTCGGGGTCCCCCGCGGGGGCGATCCGCTCGTCGACCTGCCAGACCGACACCGCCTCCCACGGCAGGTCCATGCGGGAGAGGTGGTGGAACATCGCCCACGGCGACCGTCCACCGCTCACCGCCATCGTGAACGATCCCCGCTCGACCACGGCGGTCTGAAGGTTCCGAGCGATCACCTCGGCTGCGCGCCGTGATGCGTCGTCGGCGTCGTCGGCGACGATGAGCTCGTGGCGCATCGGGTGGGTCAGCTCCGCTCGACGTGGCCGCCGAACTGCGATCGCATCGCCGAGAGGACCTTCCCGGTGAAGGTGCCGAGGTCACGCGACTCGAACCGCTGGTAGAGCGCGGCGGTGATCACCTCGGCCGGGACGCCCTCCTCGACGGCTGCCTGGACCGTCCAGCGGCCCTCGCCGGAGTCCGACACCCGACCGCCGAACTCATCGAGCCGCGGGGAGGCGGCGAAGGCCGCGGCGGTGAGGTCGACGAGCCAGCTGCTGATGACCGAGCCCCGTCTCCACACCTCGGCCACCTCGGCGACATCGATGTCGTACTGGTAGGCCCACGGGTCACGCAGCGGCGTGGTCTCCGCATCGGCGGCGTCGACCGGGCGGGAGCCGATGTCGGCGTGCTCGAGGATGCTGAGCCCCTCGGCGATCGCGGCCATCATCCCGTACTCGATGCCGTTGTGGACCATCTTGACGAAGTGGCCCGCACCGCTCGGTCCGCAGTGCAGCCATCCGTCCTGTGCGGTACCGCCCCCGGCCCGTCCGGGTGTCGGCGCGACGGCGCCGGTCATCGGTCCGGGCGCGATGGTCTCCCAGATGGGACGCAGCCTGTCCACCGCCTCGTCGTCGCCTCCGACCATCAGGCAGTAGCCCCGCTCCAGTCCCCAGACGCCGCCGCTCGTCCCGCAGTCGACGTAGTGGATCCCGTGCTCGGACAGGGCCTCGGCCCGATGGATGTCGTCGCGGTAGTAGGAGTTGCCGCCATCGATCACGCTGTCGCCCGCCGACAGCATCGGGACGAGCTCGTCGAGCGTGGACTGGACAGCACCGGCAGGCACCATGATCCAAACGGCGCGAGGTGCGTCGAGCGCTCCGACGAGCTCCTCGAGCGTCGAGGTGGCGACGGCGCCCTCTGCGCCGAGAGCGTCAGCAGCCTGGCGGTTCATGTCGTAGACGACGCAACGATGTCCGTCGCGGAGCAGACGTCGGACGAGGTTCGCCCCCATCCGTCCGAGCCCGATCATGCCGAGCTGCATCGGAGAGTCGGTGGTCATGAGCTGCCTTCCGTCGTCGATGGGCGGGCGCGCATCGAGCGGTACGTGCGCACGAGCGCGTCGGTGGAGGAGTCGAAGCCGGGCTCGACGTCCTCAGTGGAGGTGAGGGCGGGCAGGATCTCGGCGGCGAGCTCCTTGCCCAGCTCGACCCCCCACTGGTCGAACGCGTCGATGCCCCAGATCGCCGCTTGCGTGAACACGCTGTGCTCGTAGAGCGCGACGAGCGTCCCGAGCCGGTACGGGGTCAGCTCCTCTGCGAGCAGGACGGTGGAGGGCCGGTTGCCCGGCATCACCCTGTGCGGGACCACCGGCTCGGGCGTGCCCAGAGCGCGCACCTCGTCCTCGGTCCGACCGAAGGCCAGCGCCCGGGCCTGGGCGAACACGTTCGACGTCAGGATGTCGTGGTGCGCCCCGAGGGGGTTGCGGCTCTTCGCGAAGCCGATGAGGTCGACCGGGACGAGGCGGGTGCCCTGGTGCAGGAGTTGGTAGAAGCTGTGCTGGCCGTTCGTCCCCGGCTCGCCCCAGTAGATGGCGCCGGTCGGATCGACGACGGGTGTGCCGTCGAGCGTGACCCGCTTGCCGTTGGACTCCATGGTCAGCTGCTGGAGGTAGGCCGGGAACCTGGCGAGGTACTGGTCGTACGGCATGACCCCGATCGCCTGTACGTCGAAGAACTGGCCGTACCAGACGGCGAGCAGACCCATGAGGACCGGCAGGTTCCGACGCAGCGGTGTGTGGCGGAAGTGGAGGTCCATCGCCCGGAAGCCGTCGAGCATCTCACGGAACCGCTCCGGCCCGATGGCGATCATCGTCGACAGCCCGATCGCGGAGTCCATGGAGTAGCGGCCCCCGACCCAGTCCCAGAACCCGAACATGTTGGCGGTGTCGATGCCGAACTCCGAGACAGCGGCGGCGTTCGTGGACACGGCGACGAAGTGGCGGGACACGTCGACGTCGTCGCCGAGGCCGTCGCGCAGCCAGCTGCGTGCGGATCGGGCGTTGGTCATGGTCTCGATCGTCGTGAACGTCTTGGACGACACGATGAACAGCGTCGTGGCCGGATCGAGGTCGCGGGTCGCCTCGACGAGGTCGGTGGCGTCGACGTTGGAGACGAAACGGAAGGTCAGGTCCCGGTCCGCGAAGCTGCGCAACGCCCCGTATGCCATGACCGGGCCGAGATCGGATCCGCCTATCCCGATGTTCACGACGTTGCGGATCCGCTCTCCGGTGTGACCCAGCCAGTCTCCCGAGCGGATCCGATCGCTGAAGGCGGCCATGGCGTCGAGCTCGTCGTTCACCGCGGCGACCACGTCGACACCCTCGACCACGAGTGGCTCCGAGCGTGGCGTCCGCAGGGCGACGTGCAACACGGAGCGGTCCTCGCTCACGTTGATGCGGTCGCCGCGGAACATCGCCTCGATGTGCTCGCCGAGCCCGGACTCCTCGGCGAGGTCGACGAGGAGGTCGAACGTCTCGTCCGTGACGCGGTTCTTCGACAGGTCGGCGTGGATCCCGCAGGCATCCACCACCATCTTCGTTCCCCGGTCGGGGTCCTCGGCGAAGAGGTCGCGGAGGTGTCGGGACCCGAGTGCTGCGTGGTGGGTGCGGAGCGCGTGCAGCGCCGCTCGACGGTGGAACGGTTCGACGGGCACGGCACCTCCGGTTGACGGACTCCAGCAGGACCCTACCGGTGTGCAGCGCGCCGTGGCCGGCCTCCCCTGCGACTGCTCCGCTCGGGCACGCCCCCATCCGGCGCTGAACGACACCGGGTCGACGACCCGCATCGGGACGGCTCCGCACGGTCGTTCGTCGTCCCGGGCGGAGCCGTCCTCAGTGCGCCGGATGACGTCTCGGCGTCACCCGTCATGACACCTGGGTACAGGACGCGACGACCCGTGTCGCTGGGTCGAACATCCCGGTCGCGGTCGCGGTCGCGGTCGTGTCAGGAGCTCGTCGTCCGGGTCGCATCCGCGGTGAGGGCGGCCGCCCCCACGATGCCTGCTCCGTTGCGGAGCCGGGCGGGAGCAACGGGGGTGCGGATGTCGACGAGGGGGAGGAACTCGTCTGACCGCTTGCTGATCCCGCCGCCGATCACGATCAGCTCGGGCCACAGCAGCCGCTCGACGAGCTCGAGGTACTCCTGGAGCCGGGCGGCGTACTTCTTCATCGAGAGGCCCTCCGCCTTGCGGACCGACCCGGCCGCGTAGTCCTCTGCGTCGCCTCCGCGCAGCGGGAGGTGACCGAGCTCGGTGTTCGGCACGAGGACGGCGTCGGTGAACACGGCGCTGCCTATCCCGGTGCCGAGCGTGACCACGACGACCACGCCGCGCACGTCACGGCCGGCGCCGAAGCGCATCTCGGCGACTCCGGCGGCGTCAGCGTCGTTGATCACGGCGACGGGTCGACCGAGGACCCTGCGGAACAGGGCGACGGCGTCGAGTCCGATCCAGCCGGCATCGATGTTGGCGGCGGTGAGCACCCGGCCGGACCGGATGACCGACGGCAGCGTGATCCCGATCGGGGACATCGGACCGACGGTCTGAGAGTCGGACTGGTCGGCGACGCGTGCGACCAGCTCGGACACGGTGGAGGCGACGGCCTCGGGGGTCGCGGGCAAGGGGGTGTCGAATCGGATCCGGTCCGACAGGAGGCTCCCGGTAGCGGGGTCGACGGGAGCGGCCTTGATCCCCGAGCCTCCGATGTCCACGCCGATGACCGGGATCGGGGCGGTCGGCCCGGCGCCGTGCGACGTGGCGAACGACGTCGCCGTCTTGGAGGCCCCGCTGTCCAGGGGCGGGGGTCCCGTGTAGGGCGGCGGCATCACGATGACGTGCGGATCCTGGTCCTCGGCCATGGCTCCAGCATGCCCCGACCCGACACGTCGAGGTGTCGTCGGTAGGGAGCTCACCGATGATCGCCCTCGTCGACGCCGATCCGTCGGGTCGGACCACTTCCTACAGGCGGGTACGGAGCGCGCCGATCCGACTGGCATGACAACCGCGCTGGGGTCCGCTCGGACCGGACCGGACACCGTGAGGACGGGGCCGACGCTGCAACGCGCCCGCGAGCTGGCCGGGATGGCGACCGCTGATGCCGCAAGGGCCATCGGAGTGACGCGTCGCCAGCTGCGTGACATCGAGCGGGGTCGGCGTGCGGTGACGGTCGACCTCGTGGACCGGGCCCTGCACGCCTACGGAGCCGACGACCTTGCTCTGCCTCCGCGACAGGACCTCGTGAGTCGTGACGATCCCACGTTGCTGGTCATCGGAACGGACACGGTGCGCGTGGACCCGTGCAGGGGATCGGATCGCGACGTGCTCGTCGAGTACGTCGCCGCCGTCCGACGTCAGCGTGGGCTCGGGCCCGACGACTCCGTGCGCCTCCGGTCCCACGACCTGGTCCAGCTCGCCGGGGTGCTCGACCTGTCGTCCGACCGGTTGGAGGGCCAGCTCCGCGATGTGATGGGGGCACCATCCGAGGAGGCGACGCGGATGGCGCGTGTCCTCGTGCTCACGGGGTTGTGCCTCGCTGTCTCGGGAACCGCGTGGCGAGGCGCGGTGCGTTCGGGTGCCGCATCTGCCGACTCGTCGTGGCTGGCGCGGGAACCGCGACGGCCGAGCCCCTCGGCCATCGGCTCGGCGTGCCTCGAGACGCTCGCCGAGCTGGTGGGTGAGCGGGCAGGGGAGACGGAGCCGACCCGCCACGGGTAGGACCTGCCGGAGGAGTCCGGGGTTGCGACCCGTCGCGGTGCGACGGGCAATGATGGTCACGTGGACGCAACCCCATCTCGCGTCGGTGCCGATGACCTGCTCGATGTCCGCCTCGACGGCCGCTCCGTCGTCGTCACGGGTGCGGCCCGGGGGATCGGCGCTGCGACCGCCCGGCTGGCCGCGTCGTTCGGGGCGCGGGTCGCCGTGTGCGACCGAGATGCCGAGGAGCTCGACAGCGTGGTTGCAGGGCTCTCCGATCCCGTCCCCGGCCGCATCGCAGCAACGCCGGTCGAGGTGGTGGCGGAGGTTCTCGACGTCCGGGACCTCGATGCCGTCCAGGACTTCGCCGGTGGAGTGCGGGAGCGGTTCGGTTCGGTCGACGGCCTGGTCAACAACGCCGGCGGAACGTTCCGGGCGTCCTTCCTGGACTCCTCTCCGAAGGGGGACTCGGCGCTCGTCGCCGAGAACTTCACGAGCGTGGTGGGGATGACGCGCTCGTTCCTCCCTCTCATGGCAGACGGCGCGTCCATCGTGAACGTGACCTCGAGCGAGGC
>CAZNQK010000108.1:0-3238 GCA_964575165.1 uncultured Aquihabitans sp.
ACGACCCGACGCCGGTCCTCGAGCGGATCGCCGTGCACGGCGTCGGCGTCGGTGACGAGGACCGGGCGAAGCGTGACGACCGTGACGGCGTAGCGCTCCTGCGGGAGGCGTACTCGGCGCCGGTGCGACCCGAGCTGATCGAGCGCCGCGTCGCCGAGATCCGCGACGCCGGGGCGACCGTCGCAGTCGCCGTCAGCCCGAGCCACACCGAGTCGCTCCTGTCGACGATCAAGAAGGTCGAGCCGGACCTTCTCGTCATCCAGGGGACGGTCACGTCGGCCGAGCACGTCAGCTACGGGGCGCACGACCCGCTCGACCTGAAGCACCTGGTCCGCCGACTCGAGGTGCCGGTGATCGTCGGCGGCTGCTCCAGCTACCAGGCCGCACTGCACCTGATGCGAACCGGCGCCGCCGGCGTGCTCATCGGGGTCGGCACAGGCATGACTTCCACCACCCGTCGCGTGCTCGGAGTCGGTGCTCCTCAGGCCACGGCGATCGCCGATGCCCGCGCTGCACGTATGCGCCACCTCGACGAGACCGGCGTGTACGTCCACCTCATCGCGGACGGCGGCATGGTCACCGGCGGCGACATCGCCAAGGCGGTCGTGTGCGGCGCCGACGCCGTCATGGTCGGGGCGGTGCTGGCCGGAGCGGACGAGGCGCCCGCCGGTGGCGCCGTGTGGTCCATGACGGCGTCGCACTCCCGGCTTCCCCGTGGTCGACTTCGACGGATGCCGCGCCTCGGGTCACTCGAGCAGATCCTGCTCGGGCCATCGGACCGGGCCGACGGTCGGACCAACCTCGTGGGCGGGCTGCGCAAGGCGATGGCGGTCAGCGGCCACGGCACCCTCAAGGAGATGCAGAAGGCGGAGCTGATGGTGACGGCCCCGCCGGCCGTGCGTCCCGGAGCCCAGCGGTGAGCGGCGACCAGATGGGACGGAGCCCAGCGGTGAGCGGCGACGCAACAGGGGAGAGCCCAGCGGTGAGCGGCTCACTCGCCGAGGCGGCGGCGGTCGTCGACGACCAGCCGACGGTGCTCGTCGTCGACTTCGGCGCCCAGTACGCGCAGCTGATCGCCCGTCGTGTGCGTGAGGCGAAGGTCTACTCCGAGATCGTCCCGCACTCGATCACGGCGGCCGAGCTGGCCGAGCGCAGGCCGGCGGCGATCATCTTCTCGGGTGGCCCGAAGTCGGTGCGGGTGCAGGGCGCCCCGACGATCGACCCCGGTGTCTACGACCTCGGCGTGCCGATCCTCGGCATCTGCTACGGCCAGCAGCTCATCGCCAGCCAGCTCGGCGGAGAGGTCGGCGGTGGCGGCGCGGGGGAGTACGGCCGGACCGTCGTGCACCGGACCGACGGCGTCGAGTCGTCGATCCTCACCGACGACCTGCCGCACGACCAGACGGTGTGGATGAGCCACTTCGACGCGGTGCAGGTCCCGCCGGACGGCTTCGTCGCCACAGCGTCGTCGGAGGGGGCGCCGTGTGCGGTGATCGAGTCGCCCGAGCGTCGCATCTGGGGTGTCCAGTACCACCCCGAGGTCGCGCACACGCCGCACGGCCAGGAGCTGATCGCCCGCTTCCTGCACGACCTCGCCGGACTGCCGGCCACCTGGACGATGGCCAACTTCATCGACGCTTCCGTCGAGGCGATCCGCGCCCAGGTCGGCGACGGTCGGGCGATCTGCGGCCTGTCGGGCGGGGTCGACTCGGCGGTGGCAGCGGCGTTGGTGCACAAGGCGATCGGGCCGCAGCTCACCTGCGTGTTCGTCGACACCGGCCTGATGCGCAAGAACGAGGGCGACCAGGTCGTCGAGACGTTCCAGCGCCACCAGGGCATCGAGCTCATCCACGTTCGGGCCGCGGACCGGTTCTTCGAGCGGCTCGCCGGGATCACCGAGCCCGAGGAGAAGCGCAAGGCGATAGGCGAACTGTTCATCCGGGTGTTCGAGGACGCCCGGGGTGGCGTCACCGATGCGCAGTTCCTGGTGCAGGGCACGCTGTACCCCGACGTGATCGAGTCGGGCACCGCGCACGCGTCGACGATCAAGAGCCACCACAACGTCGGCGGCCTGCCCGAGGACCTGGACTTCGATCTGGTCGAGCCGCTGCGCCTGCTGTTCAAGGACGAGGTGCGTGCCGTCGGCGCCCAGCTCGGCCTGCCCGACGAGATCGTGTGGCGCCAGCCGTTCCCGGGCCCGGGCCTCGGGGTGCGGATCATCGGCGAGGTGACCCCCGAGATGGTGGCGCTGTTGCAGGAGGCCGACGCCATCGTCCGCGAGGAGCTGCGCATCGCCGGGCTGGAGCGGGAGATCTGGCAGGCGTTCGCCGTGCTGCCCGACATCCGCACCGTCGGCGTCATGGGTGACGAGCGCACCTACGGCCACCCGGTCATCATCCGGGCCGTCACCTCCGAGGACGCCATGACCGCGGACTGGGCCCGCATCCCCTACGACGTGCTCGAGTCGATGGCGAGCCGGATCATCAACGAGGTGCCCGGCGTCAACCGCGTGGCCTACGACATCACGTCGAAGCCCCCGGGCACCATCGAGTGGGAGTGATCGAACGGGGATTCTGTGTGTATCTCATGTCGTGGGGCGACGTGAGATGCACACAGAACTGGTTGTCGTCGCCGTTCAGGTGATGCCGTGGTCGACGGCCCAGCGCACCAGCTCGTGACGGCGTGACAGGTGGAGCTTGGCCATCGTGTTGCGCACGTGGTTCTCGACGGTCTTGGGTGAGATGAACAGCGCCTCGCCGACCGCCTTGTAGGACTCGCCCCGGGCGACGTGCGCGAGCACCTCCCGCTCGCGGTCGCTGAGCGGCAGAGCGCCGTCGCCGGTGGTGGTCGCCAGGCGCCGGTACTCGCCGATGAGCAGCGCCGCGAGCTCGGGTGAGAACACCGGCTCGCCGTCCGCAGCGCGCAACAGCGCGGCGCGCAGGTCGTCGGAGCCCGTCGACTTGAGCAGGTAGCCGACGGCGCCGGCGGCCACGACGTCGAGGAGATCGCGCTCGGCCTCCGACACGGTGAGGATGACGACGGGGACGTCCGCTGCCACGGCCTTCACGACCGCCATGCCGCCCCCGCCCGGCATGTTGAGGTCGCACAGGACGAGGTCGGGTCGCTCCCGTCGGACGGCGTCGATCGCCTCGGTCGCGTCGGCGGCCTCGGCGACGACGTGGAACCGCTCGCCGAGGTCGGCCCGGATCCCCGAGCGCCAGATCTGGTGGTCGTCAGC
>CAZNQK010000108.1:3338-5740 GCA_964575165.1 uncultured Aquihabitans sp.
GGCTCTGCTCATCGGCTGGCTCTGCTCATCGGACCGGCTCACGGAACCCAGACCGTAACGTCGGTGCCGCGGCCCGGCGTGGACTTGATCGTCGCGCCGCCGCCGACGTCGTGGAGTCTCCCGCGGATCGACGAGGTGATCCCGGTTCCAGGGGGAGTGGTCACCGGATCGAACCCGAGGCCTTCGTCGTGCACGACGACCATGGTGCCCGATGGATCCCGACGATCCACGCTGATCCACACGTCGTCGACTCCTGCGTGCTTGGCCGCGTTGACGACCGCCTCCCCGGTTGCGCCGACGAGCGCCTTCGCTGCGTCGCCTGTCGCGGTGCCTTGGTCGATCACCACCAGGTGGGTCGTGATCGACTGGACGTTGCCGAGGCGCGCCAGCTCGGACCGCAGCCGCTCGACCACTCCCTCATCGGTGGTGGCGTGCCGCGTGGCATCCGGACGTTCGCCTCGCAGGAAGGCGCGCAGCTCGCCGTCCTGCTCGCGGGCGAGTGCGACGAGTTCGTCGTCGGTCGAGCGGCGCTGGATCACCGCCAGCGTCTGGAGCACCCCGTCGTGCAGGGTGCGGGCGACCTCGGCGCGGGCCTGCGCGTCGGCGACCTCCTGGGCGGTCGTGCGGAGACGATCCGCCACCCACCCGCTGACCCAGCCGGCGGCGGCGAGCAGGACGAGAGTGCCGAGCGTGGACAGCCACTCGCCGTCGATGCCGACCGCAGCCGTCGCCACGAGGTTCACCGCGCCCACCGCGAGCCCGCCGGTGAGCCCGACGACCGGCCCGGCCGCGACGCCAGTGGCCACCACCGCGAGCAGCGGCCAAGCGGAGCCGAACGACTGCGGGTGGTCGCCGTCGTAGACGACGCGGTCGGCGGCGACGGTGACCGCGGCAAGGGTCAGGTCGACGGTGATGCCCGCCCACCCGTCGACCCAACGGGCACGGCGGGTCACCCCGATCGTCCAGGCCGCTGACCACACGACGAGCACGGAGAGGAGCGCGAACGCAACCGTCGGCCGGTCGAGCACCCCCGAGGAGGCATCGACGGCGCACACCACCGCGGCCCACGCCAGGGTCACGCCCCGGAGCGCGCCCAGCGCGAGCTGCATCCGGTGGGTGAGCGTCTCGGAGCGCGGCGTCACGTCCGACATAGTGCCGCCAGCCCGCGCCAGCCCGCGTCAACCCGCGTCAACCCGCGCCAGCCACCGCCAAAGCCGGGGTTGGGTGCCCCGCCGTCGGAGCCGATCCGATCGGTGTCCTGGTCCGGTCAGAAGGAACAGCGGCACGGCGAACAGCATCGGACCGAGAACCCAGACCGGTCGCCACAGCCACCACCCGGCGTCGACCGTGTGATCGACGGACCCGGCCAGCAACACGACCAGCGCCCAGAACCCGGCGAGGGCGAGCATGTGCCAGACGTATACGGTCATCGACCAGGCGCCGGCGCTGCCCAGCGTCGCCCGGTGACGTCGGGCGAACCGTCGCAGGGGGCGGTCGACGAGGACGAGCAGTCCCATCTGTCCGAGCGCCAGGAACACCACCATCACGTTCGGCGGCGACATGTTCGAGATCGGGTCGGGGTGGGTGCCGACCATCGACCACGGGTAGCCCCAGAACGCCGCGCTGGCTGCGAGGAGCCCGAACCCGCCGAGGCAGGTGGCCCACTGCACCCGGCGCGGCGACCGTTGCAGCGATGCGAGGTGGAACCCGAGTTGGTGGACCACCGCCCACGTCAACACGTACTCGCCGAGCATGACGGAGAGCCCGACCGCGCCGCCGGTCCCGATTCCGCTACCGATCACGAGACGGTCGACGACGGCCACCAGCGCGGCGCCGATGACGACGACCCGCAGGCCGTGGCGGTCGTGCAGCGTCCGGGCGACCGGCGTGAGCAGCACGAGGACGAGGTAGACGGCGAGGAACCACAGCGGGGTGATCATCAGGACGACGCCACGGGCCACGTCGCTGCGACCGAGGGCGAGCGCGCCGAGCGCCGCTGTCGCCGCAAGGCCGAGCAGCGGCAGGACCGGCGGCACCAGCCGTCGGACGCGGTTGGCGACGAAGTCGCTTCCCCGTCGCCGGTCCATGGCGTGCAGCGCTCCGCCGACGAGGAAGAACAGCGGCATCACCTGGAGGAACCAGGTGAGCGCCCACATGCCGGGCGTCTCGCCGATCGGGTTGCCGACCTGCGGGCCGTCGTCGGTCCAGCGGAGGGTCGTGAACGCCCAGTGCCAGACGACGACGACGGCCAACGCGCCGGTGCGGACCAGGTCGAGCACCGGGTCCCGTGCTCTGTCCCCTCGTGCTCTGTCCCCCCGTGCTTTGGCGGTGGTTTTCGTCGATATATGACGGAAACCACCGCCAAAGCGGGCGATGGGCGCTTCGATCGACGTGGCGGAGCT
>CAZNQK010000108.1:5840-9197 GCA_964575165.1 uncultured Aquihabitans sp.
GACGGAAACCACCGCCAAAGCGGGCGATGGGCGCTTCGATCGACGTGGCGGAGCTCACGACGCGCTCCTCTCGGTGAGCCCCGAGATCACCACGTCGGAACGTCGCCACTCGATGAACGACCAGGTGAACAGCGGGACGACGATCAGGAGCGACACCACCACCTGCCACTGGTCCTCGGGGGTGAGCTCAGCGGTCGTCGCCCCGGTCATGGTGGCGATCACCCGGTACACGTAGATGACCAGGCGGATGAGGCCGACGACGGCGGTGCAGGTCGCCAGCGTCCCGAACCACATGCGACGGGTCGGGGACCAGATCGCGTGCTCGGAGGTGGACTCGAGGCGTCGGGCCGACCAGCCGCAGAAGACGGCCAGGGGTGCGAGGACGACGGCGAACGTGAAGGCGATCGCGGTCAGCTCGGGGTCCGGGTTGCCGGACAGGGCCTGGTGCATCCCCGTCGCCAGACCCAGTGCTGCGAGCCCTGCCGACCAGCACAGCGCGCCGTACAGCACCCGGTGGTGGTCGGCCCGTCGCAGCGACCGCCGGGCGGTGCTAGCCGCCGCATCCGCGTCCCAGCCGCGGCCGACGAGGGCGGTGGCGATGTCGGCAGGAGTCGCACCGGCGTTGCGCTGATGCGCGAGCCACTGTGCGATCTCCGGGTCCCACGAAACCACGGCGGGACCCGAGGCTGCGACGGTCGGCAGGGCTGCGGCTGGTGGGACCGCTGCGGTCGGCGGGATGGCTGCGGTCGGCGGGCACGTGGGAGGTGGGTTGCTGGTCGATGTGAGGTCCATGTCGGCTCCGATCCGTCGGTGAGGTGCTGGGTGGTCGTCGTGGTGACGTCCACTGCTGCGACGATCGGGCACGGCGACCTCCGGCGGAATCCGGGACGCCCCCCAGGCGCGTCTGGGGGTCCACCACCCCTGGCGCGCGGTCGCACAGAATGTTGCGGGACCGACACCTGTTTGTAACAGAACGCGGGACGTGGTTGACTGGCTGCGTCATGCCGCCGTCCGTTCCAGCTCCTTCCGTTCCCGCGCCCCTCCCGCAGCGGGGGCGGCTCCGCGGGTTCGCCCGTGGGATCCGTCCGCTCGCCGTGGTCGCGGTCGTCTCGCTGGTCGTCGCCGCGTCGATGACGGGGACGGCGTCGGCTCAGGACGTCGAGGGTGGCCGTGCCAAGGTCAAGCGGCTGGCCGCCGAGCTCGACCGCCTCGAGGCCAAGGCGTCGCTGCTCGACGAGCAGTACCTCCAGACCCAGCTCGAGGTCGGCAGGGTCCGCGACCAGGTGGCCGAGAACCAGGCCGCGGTCGACGACGCGAAGGCCCGCATGGCCGAGGCCCGCAAGCAGGCGAACGACTACATCGTCAGCGCCTACATGGGCGCCGGGTCCCAGGTCGCGGGGCTGGGTGCTGCGGACCCCAACCGGGCCGTGAACGAACGGGTCCTGCTCGAGACGCTGCACGGCGACCGCGAGCAGGTCGCCGATGACCTGCGTGCCGCCCAGGTCGATCTCGGCGATCGCACGGCCGAGCTCGAGGCGTCGTCCAAGGCGCTGTCGGACACCCAGGCCAAGCAGCGCTCGGTGAGGGCCGACCTCGAGGCCAGCGTCGGTGCTCAACAGGAGCTTCTGGACAGCGCCAACAGCGAGCTGCGTGCCGCGATCGAGGCCGAGCAGGAGCGTGCGGCAGCAGCCGCTGCTGCGAAGGCCGCTGCCGAGCAGAAGGCCCGCCAGGAGGCCGCCGCGGCAGCGGCGGCTCGGGCGCAGTCGACGACGTCGGCCCGCTCCGGAGCCGCGGCGCCGACGACCGCGGGCCGCCCCGGCCGTCCCGCCCCCGCCCCGAAGCCCGCGCCGGCACCCAATCCGACCGCGCCGCCGGTCCCGGTGGCACCGGTCGGCAGCGGAGCGGGTGCAGCGATCGCAGCCGCGCAGTCGGTGCTGGGCACGCCGTACAGGTGGGCCGGCGCGAGCCCGGCGACCGGGTTCGACTGCTCGGGGCTCATCATGTGGGCGTGGGCCCGTGGCGGCCGGAGCCTTCCGCACTCGTCGGGCGCCCAGTACGCCGCGACGCAGCGGATCTCGCTCGACCAGCTCCAGCCCGGTGACCTGGTGTTCTTCAACAACCCGATCTCGCACGCCGGCCTGTACATCGGCGGCGGCATGATGATCCACTCGCCGCACACCGGCGACGTCGTGAAGATCTCGCCCATCAATCGTGTGGGCAAGCTCATCCGCGCCGGCCGCGTCGCCTGATCCGCCGAGTCGCCGCGCCGCCCGCGTGGCCGCGCCGGCAGCGTCGCCTGATCCGCGTCGACCCGGCTTCGACGCTCAGGTCCCGGCGAGGCGGCCGATCAGCGGCGCGAGGTCGTCGAGCGACGACGCCGACAGCCCGACCGCCGAGATGCCGAAGCGCTCCCTGCGGGACTCGAGGTCCTCGGCGATCTGATCGATCGTCCCGCACAGCGCGTGCGGTGATCCGGCCGCCTGTTCGGGTGTCATGCCGAACCCTCCGGCGAGCGCGTCGAACACCTCCTGTCGATCGTCGGTGACGATGGCGAGGTGGATGCGGGTTCCGAGCTCGATGTCCCCGAACCGGTCGCCCGCAGCGTCGCGGATCCAGCCGATCTTGAGCTCGGTTGCGTCGGGTGTTGCGGTCGGACCGGCACGGTGGTCGATGACCCCGGCCGGGAGCGACGGGTTGAGGTTGACGCTGTCGGCCCGCCGTCCCGCGACCTCGAGCACCTTGCGGCCGCCGCCGCCGATGACGATCGGCGGCCCGGGCCGTTGGGCGGGAAGGGGCGCGCCGACGAGGCCGGTGATGTCGTAGTGCGGTCCGTGGTGGTCGACCGGTTCGCCTGACCACAGCGCGGTGATCACCTCGAGCGCCTCTTCCATCCGCGCGATCCTCACCGACGGCGCGTCGAGCGGGATGCCGGCGGAGGTGTAGTCGCTCGTCATCCAGCCGGCGCCGAGGCCGAACTCCAGGCGTCCGCCGCTGAGCCGGTCGATGGTGGCGGCTTCCCGGGCGAGGACGGCGGGGTGTCGGTAGTCGTTGGCGAACACGAGCGTCCCGACCCGCAGGGTGGTCGTCGCGTCGGCGGCGGCCATGAGTGCGGCGATCGGGGCGAGCTGGTCGTCGAGGTGGTCCGCGACGGTCAGGACGCTGACGCCTATGTCCTCTGCCTTGCGGGCGAGCGGGATCAGGTCCTCGGGACGCTCCATGTGCGATGCCTGGAGCGTGAAGCGGAACGGGCGTCGGGCGGGCATCGGGCTGGACACGGAGCGGAGGCTACCCGCCCCTCCCCGACCGGCTTTGTTCCCGTTTCGTGGCCGAAATCGGCCACGAAACGGGAACAAAGCG
>CAZNQK010000109.1:0-5396 GCA_964575165.1 uncultured Aquihabitans sp.
CGATGATCTCGTTGCAGAGGTCGATGCACTCGTCGCAGATGTAGACGCCCGGGCCCGCGATGAGCTTCTTGACCTGCTTCTGCGACTTCCCGCAGAACGAGCACTTGAGGAGCTCGCCTCCGTCACCGAACTTGGCCACCGGACTCCTTCAGGGTCGGCTCGACACGTGGAGCACAATAGTGCCCGATCCGTCAGCGGATCGCTGCGATGGGCCCGCTGTTGTCCACTGCGTGGCGGGCTTCGATCACCTCGTCGATGATCCCGTACTCCTTGGCTTCGGCCGCCGTCATCACGTAGTCGCGGTCGGTGTCCTTGGCGATCTTCTCGACGGACTGGCCGGTGTGGCGGCTCAGCACCTGCTCGAGGGTCTCCTTCAGACGGATGATCTCGTTGGCCGCGATCTCGAGGTCCGACACCTGCGCGTAACCCGACTGGGCGTACGGCTGGTGGATGAGCACCCTCGCGTTGGGCAGCGCCATCCGCTTGCCGGGAGTGCCCGCCGCCAGCAGAACCGCAGCTGCGGACGCCGCCTGGCCGAAGCACAGGGTGGCGACCTCGGGGCGGATGTACTGGATCGTGTCGTAGATCGCCATCAGCGCGTTGATGTCGCCGCCGGGCGAGTTGATGTAGATGCTGATGTCCTTGTCGGGGTTCTCCGACTCGAGGAAGAGCAGCTGGGCGCAGATCAGGTTGGCGACGGTGTCGTCGATCGGCGTGCCGAGGAAGATGATGTTCTCTCGCAGGAGCCTCGAGTAGAGGTCCGAGTAGCGCTCGCCACGGCTCGTCTGCTCGATGACGTTGGGGACGAGGTAGCTCGTCGGCTGGATCGGGGGCACTCGGCGTCGCTCCTCGGTGGGATCAGTCGTGGTCGTGACCGGCGTGGTCGTGATCGTGGTCTGCGTGATCGTGGTCGTGCTCGACGGGCTGGAGGAACCGCTCGTCGATGGCGTTGCCCTCAGGATCCACCACTTCGGCGTGTTCGACCAGCCACTTGATGGCCTTCTGGGCGGCCACGTCGGAGCGTACCGCCGACAGCTGCCCACCGGACCGCAACTGCTCACGGGCGTCCTCGAGAGTGACGTCGGAGTCGCCGATCATGTCCTCGATGACCTCGTCGAGCTCGGCATCGGTCGGGGCCAGGCCCTCGGCCTCGACGACGGCCCGCAGCGCCAGGTCCGAACGGACACCGCCGACGGCGCTCTCCTTGAGCGAAGCCATGAAGTCGTCGGGCTCCTGGCCGATGACACGCAGGTAGTCATCCAGACCGATCCCCTGCTGCTGGAGCCGCATGATCATCGTCTGCAGCCGGTTCTGCATCTCGCCCGACACCAGCGAGTCGGGGATCTCGTCGTCGATCAGCTTGCCGAGCTCCTCGAGCACGCCCGACTGGACAGCCTGACGGGTCATGGTCTCGCGGCCCTCGCCGAGACGCCCTCGGGTGTCGGCTCTGAGCTCCTCGACGGTCTCGAACTCGGTGGCTTCGGCGACCCACTCGTCGGTCAGCTCGGGAAGGACCCGCTCCTTGACCTCCTTGACCACGAGGTGGAACTCGACCTCCGACTGCTCGGGGTCGGGGTGCTCGGCTGTGAAGGTGAGATCCGTGCCGGCGGAGGCTCCGACCAGGTTCTCGTCGAACTCCGAGGCGATCATCCCTGATCCGACGGCGTACAGGTAGTCGTCAGCGTTCAGGCCGTCGACCTCCTCGCCGTCCTGTGTGCCGGAGATGTCGATCGTGACGTAGTCGCCCTCGGCGGCCGCGCGCTCGACGACGGTCAGCTCGCCGTACTGGCCGCGGAGCCTGTCGACCTGCTCGTCGATGTCCTCGTCGGGCACCTCGGGGCTCGGAACCTCGACGCGCAGGCCGCCGTAGCCGGCGACGTTGACCGTCGGCCGGATGCCCACCACTGCGGTGAAGGTGACGTCACCGGACTCCTGGCCGTCGGTGATGTCGAGCTCGGGCTGGGCGATCACATCGACGTCGTGGGTGACGACCGCCTCGCCGTAGAACTCGGGGATCGCGTGGTTCAACGCCTCGGAGCGGGCGTAGCCGGATCCGATCTGGCGCTCCATCAGCGCCCGGGGGGCCTTGCCCGGCCGGAACCCGGGGATCCGCACCTCCTTGGCGATCTCCTTCCAGGCGGCGTCGATGGCCGGCTCGAGCTCGGCCTCCTCCACCTGGACGGTGAGCTTGACCTTGGGCTCCAGGTCGGGAGTGTCGGGAACGGGTTCGAGCGTGGCTTTCACAGGGGCGGGATCCTACTCGGGTCGGCCGAACCCTCCCCCATCGCCCGCCGACGCCGGGCAGGGTCGGCGACGGGGTCCGACTAGTGTCGGCCGGACGGGACGTGGCGCAGCCTGGTAGCGCACCGGCTTTGGGAGCCGGGGGCCGCGAGTTCGAATCTCGCCGTCCCGACTCACCGATGCGCCGCAGACGCCTGTGATTGCAGCGTGCCGGACCTCGAGAACGTCGAGGATGGGAGGCACCCCACCACCGCCCCTCGAACTGGCTGTCAGTCGTCGTTCGTGATCGTGAGGGAGGCCGCTCCCTTGGTGGCGATCGCTCCGTCGATGTCGGACAGCACCAGTTGCAGCGTCTCGTCCGGTTCCGCCACCGCGTCACGCGCGACCTTCACGGTCACCGTCCTCGTCGTCGAACCGGCAGGGATCGTGAACACCGTCGGGGACAATGCGACGTAGTCGCCCGGAGCGATCGCCGTTCCATCCAACGTCGCCGCAGTGAACGACACGTCGGCCGTTGCCTTCGACGACAACCGGACGGTGAACGACACGTTCTTGGTGGCAGCGTTCGCCGCCGTCCCCTCGACCGTGGTCACATCCGCGACCGACAACCCGTTGAAGGGCGTGACATCCGGACCAGCCGACACCACGCCTGTGCCAACCGCATTCGTGGCGGTGATCGTGGTGGAGTAGGTCAGACCGGGCTCCAGACCGCTGACGGTCACCGACGTCGCCGCAGGAAGGCCGAGGGACCCGTTGACGTACTTGATGACGGAATGGGTCGAGGCGTCCGTCCTGGTAGCCACCAACTGCACTGTGTACCTGGTGATCGGGTACGCCACGTCGACCGCGGCGTCGTCCCAGCTCAGCACCGCCGAGCTCGCTCCCGGGGTCGCTGTGACGTTGCCGGGCGCAGCCGGCAACGCCGGGGTCCGAGCCGCCACGGCTTGCGAGGGAGCCGACGTGCCGACTGCAGTCCTGGACTTCACGGTGACCGAGTACTCGGCGTCGTTGGCCAGACCGGTCAGCGCATACGAAGTGGCCGATGCCGCCACCGACCTGGTGATCGTCGCGCCGCCCGAAGTCGGCTCCGCCACCACCGTGTAGCCGGTCAGAGGCGACTGCGTGGCAGGCGGCGTCCACGACACGGTCAACCTGCGCACCCCGGGCACCACTGCGACATCGGTCGGTGCTCCTTGTAGGGCGTAGGTGGTCGCCGCCACAGCCGAGGACGGAACAGACGTCCCCGCCGCTGACCTGGCGGCGACGGTGAACGAGTACTCCGTGCCATCCGCGAGTCCGGTCACCTTGTACGACGTCGCTGCTGCCGGCACCGATCTGGTGATCACGGCTCCGTCGGCGCTCCGGGTGGTCACCACCGTGTAGCCCGTGATGGCTGACGGCGAGTCCGGCGCCGCCCACCACACCGTCGCCGACTTGGCGCCCGGGTCGACCGAGGAGATCACCGGAGCGTTCGGCACCCCCAACGGCGTCACCGACACCGGCGCGGAGCCCGGCGAGTAGGTCGGTGCCACGCCGTTTCGTGCCTTGACCGTGACGTCATAGGTGACGCCGGTGGACAACGCGACCACTCCGGTGGTTGCGTCACCGGTGACCGTCTTCGTCCGCGTCACCGCCAGGCTGCCCGTCGCCGGGTCGATGCTGCCGTCCGACGGCACAGCTGTGATCACCGACGCCGAGATCGGTGCACCACCGTCGCTCGACGGCGCCGTCCACATGACCTCGGCGCTCTTGGCACCCGGTGTGATGACCACGTCGGTCGGAGCTGAGGGGGCGGTGGCCGTCACCTTGCCGAACGTCCAGGTCCCGCCCGTCGACGACAGGACCGTCACCTTGGCGCCACCGCCGGCGACGGTGGCTCGGGCACGAACGCAGGGGTCCGGACTGGCGCCCGGCAACGACGCCGCCGCGCAGTTGGCGACGGCCGTGCCGCCGCGGAACACCTTGACCTGCGAGGCCGACGTCCCGCCGAGCAGGGTCGGGTCCAACACGAACTCGAGGCTGGCCGGCGAAGCTGCTGTCTGCGTCGGCTGCTGTGCCCTCACCTGCTGGGCGAACATCTGGTAGCCGGCGATCGTCGTCGCCGTCGGCTCCTTGAGCAACCGGAACGCTCCACCGGTCGGCGCAGTGATGGCCGCGTCGATAGACCCGGGACCAGATGACGCCGAGCGCTGCTGGACACCGGCGACCAGTGAGCCACCCACCCCGTCGACAACGGTGTATGTGTGACGGAGCGTCGATGCGTTGCCGGCGCCGTCGACCGCGTGCACGAACAGGGTCTTGTCGCCCGCTCCGCTCGTGGGGAGAGTGTCGGCGACGGGGGCACCGCCACCGGGGTCCGTGCTCGGATGGCCGTCGACGACCGACGCGTCGCACGAGGTCACTCCCGTGGCGCCTGGTCCCGGATCGGTGCAGCCCACCGTGAGCCCGACCGACTCGTTCGTGGCGTACTCCGCGCCGAGTGGCTCGGGCGACGCCGCGACCGAGATCTCGGGCGCGGTCGTGTCGGTGGGCGCCGCCGGACCGAAGCGGAGCTTCAACAAGCCCCATGGGCCGCCCCAATTGCCTGTCGGGCTCAACCCGACGAACAACGTCGCACCTGGACCCGCCGCTCCCGTCACGACGAGCCCTCCAACTGGCTCGACGGCAGCCTGCGCCGACTGGGACCCGCTCGGTAGCGGCAACGGAAGGGTTAGAAGGTGTCCGCCCTTCAAGATGTACAGCGACGAGCCGTCCGAGGAGGCCGTCACCTTGAAGATCACGTTGGTACCGGAATCGCCATCGACGCTGAACTCGCGGTACGCCGGCACCCCGCTCGGATCGACGACGGCGATCCCCTCCTGGCTCGCCGTTGCGCCGAAGTAGATTGACCCGTCCGCGGTCACCGTCGACGAGCACTCCCCGATGTTCATGTAGCCGCACGCGAGGACGGGGATCTGCGGCGGTCCCGGCACCGTGGTGGTCGTGCTCGTGGTCGGCGTCGTGCCGGCGACGTCGGCGAACCGCGCCACTCCCGGTACCTCGCCCGAGCCGTACGACGAGTCGATCGAACCGTCGGCCTGCAAGCGGAGCGCGCCGGCGACGTTGACGACGATGACGCGACCGCTCGAGTCCACCTGCAACGACCCGCGGGTCAT
>CAZNQK010000109.1:5496-9155 GCA_964575165.1 uncultured Aquihabitans sp.
AGCACACCATCGCCGCCGAAGGTCGTGTCGAGCGCCAGACTCGGCAGGAAGCGGGCGATGGTCGAATCGTAACCGGGGTACTGGAGGACCAGGAACGCAGCTTCGCCATCGGCGACGAGGGTCGCTCTGCGGTCATCGAAGGTTATTTCGTCAGACGTCTCGACCATGTCACGTACCGGGACACTCCCCACCACCGATCCATCCGGCGCCAGGCGTTGCAGGTGCGTGAAGACGAAGCCTTCATCTGACGTCAGCACCCACGTGGCCCCGGATGGAGTCGACGCCACCCGCAACGTCAAGTGGTTCGGCTGGGCCAACGAGGCCAACCCGTCCACCCCGTAGGTTTCGTCGACGACGCCCGGATCAGCCGTGGCCGCCCCCGAGAACCCGACCACCAACAGCGCAGCCAGCGTGGCCAGCGTGGCCGCCACGACACGGCGCTTCCGAGCAAAACGACCCCCGCCAACACCCCAAATCCACGACATCGGCTTCCCCTTCCGTCGTTTCGCTGAGCCTATGACACAAGCGGAACGTGTCAAGGGTGCGGACGTGCGTCACATACGATTCTGTGTGCATCTCACGTCGTCGGACGACATGAGATGCACACAGAACGAGGCACTTCGTCGTTTCGCATCGACCCGCGCCCCGTAGGCTCGGCGTCATGCACGACGCGACCTCCGCATCCGGTGACGCCGCACCCGCCACGGTCTCCGATCCTGAACCTCTTCCCGCCACGGGCACGGCCGACGTCCAGATGGAGGGGCCGCCGCGAGGCGCCGCGTTCATGTCCCGTCTGGAGTCGGTCCTAGGCGTGGTGTCGCCTCTGACGTCGTCGCCGGGCGCTCCGCTCGAGACGACCCACTTCGTGCGGTCGGTCCAGCCGTCGCTCATGCCCCGCACGTCTCTGCACCAGGGGGTCGTCAGCGGACTGTCGGTCCTCGCCGCCCGCGGCGTCAGCGCGACCGTCGAACGGCTGACCAACCGGGTCACCTTCGGCTCCGACTCGCTGACGGTCCGGCTCGTGGCCCGGGGAGCCATGGCGGCAGGGGGAGCCGCTCTGGTGAGCGCCAGCGACCCCGACGACCAGCGCTGGCCCGCCGGCGTCTCACGCCTGACCGGCGAGCTGTTGCAGCTCGGCGCGGCCGGCGGGGCGCTCTACGACGTGCTGTCACGAGTGGAGCCGCAGTCCTCGACGAACACCCGCAGCCTCCGCCGCATGGCCGTCACGAGCGGCGCGTCGCTCGGCGTCGCCACGTTCGCATCCCGTCGGTTCCTGTCGGAACGCCGTTCGTTCTTCACCGACGAGGACGACCAGCTCCCGTTGACGCTGCCGAAGGTGATGCTCAACACCGCAGCGGTCACCATGGTGGGCACGAGCCTCGCGGCAGGATTCCGCCTGTCGCGCCGTGGCTGGATCCGGTACTTCGGTCCCGGCGTCACCAAGAACGTCCTCGCCCGCGGCGTCAACGCCGCCGTGTGGACCGGCGCCGTGACCGGCCTCTACTGGGCGGGAATATCCCGAATCGGCCAAGTGAACGAGAAGGTGGATCCGGGGTACGCCACCGCACCGACCAGCCCGCTGGTGTCGGGCTCGCCGGAGAGCCTGGCCTCGTTCGAGGAGCTCGGCCAGCAGGGCCGACGGTTCGTGCTCGACGCGCTCGACTCCGATGTCATCGACTCGACGCTCGAGGAGACCGGCGCCAAGACCCCGATCCGCGTCTACGTCGGGTTCAACGACCACCCGATCCACTCAGCGTCGAGGTCGGAGACCGCCCTCGCCGAGATGGAGCGGGTAGGAGCGTTCGACCGCAAGTACCTGCTCCTGGTCTCGCCGACCGGCACCGGCTGGGTGGACCACACCGTCCAGGAGGCCGCCGAGTTCTTCACCCGCGGCGACATCGCCACGGTGTGCGTCCAGTACGGCCGCTACCCGTCGTTCCTGTCGTTGCAGAAGGTCCGCCAGGGTCGCCGACAGTTCCGGACCGTGGTCTTCGGCGTCCACCAGCGTCTGCTCGGGATCGCGCCCGAGGACCGACCGACGGTGCTGGTGTTCGGCGAGAGCCTCGGCGCCTGGTCGTCCTCGGACGTGGTCATGAAGTCCGGGATCGACGGCATGGACGACTACGGGATCAACAGGGCGCTGTGGTTCGGGATGCCGCACCTCGCACGGTGGTCCAAGGCAGGACTCGACCGAGGAAGCGACCTGACACCCCCGGGCACCGTCGGGGTCTTCGACCGCTGGGAGGAGCTCGAGCAGCTGCCGCCGGCCGAGCGTGACGCCCTGCGTGTCGTGCAGCTCAGCCACGACAACGACCCGATCACCCACGTCGACCCGTCGATCCTGTTCCGCCAGCCCGAGTGGCTCGGCGAGCCCCGGGGTCGCAACGTCCCGGCCGGTCAGCGCTGGTTCCCCGTCGTGACGTTCCTCCAGACCCTGATCGACGCAGCCAACGCCATGCGCAACACGCCCGGCGACTTCCGATCGACCGGACACGACTACCGGGCCGACACCGCCCGCTTCGTCGCAGAGGGCTTCCGCCTCCCGTACACAGAGGATCAGCTCGCCGCAGTCGAGGCCCAGCTGCGACGACTGGAGACCGAGCGAGCGGCGAGGATCAAGGGGCCCGATGAGGGAGCTGCGGACAAGGACGCTTCGACGGGGTCGAGCACCGTCTCGTCGAACGGCGACTCGGCGGCATCGACGGGTGGCGGAACCGCGGGTCCTGCCCTGAAGGGACGGACCGCCGGTCCCGCCTGGCTCCGCAAGGCCGGCATCGGAGCGTGAACAGCGGCGATCTCGCCGCCGACGGCGGACGATCGGAACGCATCGCGCCCCACGACCACGGCGGTCCGGAGTGGTGGGACCCGCTGTCGCGGCGTCCCGACCATGCGAACCCCGAGACGGGGCCGGTCCTGGGAGCGATCGGGATCCTCGTCGGATCCAACGTCATCGCCAACGAGGTCCTGCCGTCGTGGGCGTATCTGCCCTGGAACATCGGCGTCGCGTCCGCCCTCGTCTGGATGGCCAGCAGGTTCGGGCGCTGCTCCCGCGATGAGCTCGGCCTGTCCCGCCGACACCTGACCGACGGCCTCCGTTGGGGTGGCATGGGAGCAGCTGCGGTGATCGGTGTCACCGCTGCCGGGGCGTTGCTGCCTGCAACGAGAGAGCTGTTCCAGGACGAGCGGGCGAAGGAGCTCACACTCCTCGGACTGGGGTTGCAGGTCGGCATCGAGATCCCGCTCGGCACGGTCCTCGCCGAGGAGACGATGTTCCGCGGCGTCCTGCCGGCGATGCTGCGGCGGCGCTTCGGCCACGCGCGCAGCTGGGCGGTCCGGGGTGACGTGGCCGCGGCCGTCCTGTTCGGGCTGTGGCACGTGCTGCCGTCACTCGACATGGCCGAGAGCAACGCCGTGCTCCGTGACCTACCGCTCGGATTGGGAACACCGGTGGCGATCGTCGGCAGCGTTGCGGCAACCGCAGCGGCGGGACTTGGGTTCACCTGGCTCCGCAACCGATCCGGCAGCCTGCTGGCGCCCATGCTGTTGCACTGGGCCCTCAACTCCAGCGGTCTCGTCGCCGCTTGGATCGTCCAGCACTGACCACCCCACCCCGTTCTGTTGTGCAGAACGGGAAGGATCCTTCCCGTTCTGCACAACAG
>CAZNQK010000110.1:0-9090 GCA_964575165.1 uncultured Aquihabitans sp.
CGACCTGGAAGCCCTGATCCGTGAGGACCTTCTCGGCCTCGGCCCTGGTCAGGCCGATTGTGGCCGGTACCTCGACCTGGTCGCTGCTCAGGCTGCTCGCGAACCAGAACAGCAGGCCGCCGAGCAGCAGGAGCAGGACGACGATGACGCCGAGGAACACCCCGGTCCGGGACTTCGGCTGGTCCTCGTCGGGCTCCTCGTAGGCGTCGACCGTGCCCGCATCGGGGGTGACGCTCGGCTGGACCGTCGTGGCTGCCGCACCGGCAGCGGCCCCCGCGGCGACGGCCCCCGCGCCTGCGAGAGCCTGTTCTGCCGCGGTCGGTGACCCGTCGAGGTAGCGGTTGAGGTCGGAGCGGAGCGCCTCAGCGGTCGGGTAGCGGTCGTCGGGCCGCTTCTGGAGAAGCTTCATGATGATCGCCTCGAGCCCACGGGGGATCTCGGGAACAACCGTCGACGGCGGCGCCGGTTGGTCCTGGACGTGCTTGTAGGCGATGGCGAGCGGAGTGTCGCCGCTGAACGGCGTGCGACCCGTCACCATCTCGTAGAGCACGACGCCGAGCGAGTACAGGTCAGAACGCGGATCGACCGACAGGCCCTGGGCCTGCTCCGGCGAGAAGTAGGTGGCGGTGCCCATCACCGACCCGGCCTGGGTGAGGTCGTCGTCGGGGGTCGACAGCGCCCTGGCGATGCCGAAGTCGGTGACCTTCGACTGGCCGGTACCGGTCAGCAGCACGTTGCCGGGCTTCACGTCCCGGTGGACCACTCCACGCGAGTGAGCGAACCCGAGAGCGGCGGCGACCTCGCCGGCGAGCTCGGCGGCTCGACGGGGGTGCAACGGCCCGTCGCGGCGGATGACCTGCGACAACGACGGTCCGTCGACGTACTCCATGACGATGAAGTACGTGCCGTCCTGGGTGCCCCAGTCGTACACGCCGACGATGTTGGGGTGCGACAGGTTCGCCGCGGCCTGCGCCTCTCGACGGAAGCGCTCGACGAAGTTGGGGTCGGTGGCGAACTCGGGGACGAGCTCCTTGACGGCGACAGGGCGGTCGAGGCTGCGGTCCCGAGCCAGGTACACCTGGGCCATGCCGCCCCGGGCGAGTCGCTGGTGGATCTCGTACCGGTCGCCCAGCACCCGCTGTTGTGGCTCATCCATGGCAGCGCCAGCGTAGAGGGAGGTTCAGCTTCGGTCGCGGCATGCCCGGACCCGTCCTGTGAGGTGCTTCGGCACCCTGTGACGTCGCCCGGCTCAGCCGACCGCTGCCAGCGCCGCGTCCAGCACCGCCTTGGCCACGGGACCCGCGGTCGTTCCGCCCGTCGCCTCGCTGACCCCGGGTAGGTCCTGGACGATGACAGCGACAGCGACGTGTGCCGGCTGACCCGGCGGGCCGGCGAACGCGATCATCCACCCGTGGGACCGGGGAGGGCTGGTCCCGAGCTGGGCGGTCCCCGTCTTGGCGCCGACCTCCCACCCGGGAGTCGCCATCACGGTGGCGGTGCCGCCCTCGACGACTCCGACCATCGCCTCGCGCATCGTCGTCGCCACCTCGGGCGTCATCGACTCCCGCCACGGTGAGGTCTGGTACTTCTCGACCACGTCGCGGTTGCGTGCCCGGACCTCGGACATGACGTGGGGGGTCATGATCTCGCCCCGGTTGCCGATCCCGGCCGCCACCAGGGCCATCTGCAACGGGGTCGACCGGACGTCGTTCTGGCCGATCGCGGTCTGGGCCAGCTTCGGGGTGTCCTCGTACACCGGGGCGCCGTCGGCCGGTCGGCTGACCACGGATCCGAACTCGGTGGGGTAGGCCGACATGGCTGGGCGGGGGAGATCGATCGGCGGGAGCGAGTTGAACCCAGCGGCCTCGGCTGCGGAGATCATCGGGTCCGGACCGGTGTCCTCCGCCGCCATCTGGGCGAAGGAGGTGTTGCACGACCTCGCGAGGATCGTGAACAGCGTCCCGCCGCACGCGCTGCCGCCGAAGTTGCTGATCGAACGCGAGGTCAGCGGTGGCGTGTAAGAGCGCAGCACCGGGTACTCGGGAGCCGTCGGCGTCACGGCGCCCGAGGTCAACCCGGCGGTCGCGGTGACGACCTTGAAGGTGGAGCCGGGGAAGTAGCGCTCCCGGTACGTCTTCGGCAGCAGTGGCTTGGCGGGCGACGCCTCGTACAGTCGCTTGGCGGCAGCGGCGACATCGGCGTCGTTGTTCGAGAGGGTGTTGGGGTCGAACGTCGGGTTCGACCACATGGCGAGCACAGCCCCGTTCCGGGGGTCGAGGACGACCACCGATCCGGGGCGGTCGGCGAGCGCTTCGCGAGCGACCTCCTGCACCGACTTGTGCAGGGTCAGGACGACGTCGCCCTCGCTCGAGGTGTCTGAGAAGAACCCGGCCAGCCGGTGCAGCTTCAGCGAGGGCGTCCGGCCAGCGAGCTGCTCGTTGTAGGTGCGCTCGACACCGTCGGAGCCCAGCGTGAACGAGTAGTAGCCGGACACCGCAGAGAACAGCTCCTTGTCGGGGTAGTCCCGCTGGTACCGCAGCGCGGCCCGGACGGGGATCGATCGGGCGACCGTCGCCTCGTCCGCAGTCAGGATGTCGCCTCTCGGCTGGTTGAAGTCCCGCTGGAGCTGGCGGGTGTTGTCGGGGCGGTCGCTGTAGCCCTGCGCCTGGAGCACCTGCACCTGGTTCAGCTTCAGGAACACGGCGACGTAGCACACGATCACCACGATGCCGAGAGCCCTGATCTGGCGGTTCACCGGGCCACCACACGATCCGGCGCCCGCCGGGCCGACTGGTCCGAGATCCGCACGAGCAAGGCGAGCAGCACGTAGTTGGACAGGAGCGAGCTGCCGCCGTACGAGACGAACGGCAGCGTCACACCGGTCAGCGGGAGGAGCCGGATGACGCCCCCCATGATGATGAACGCCTGGAACGCTATGAGGACCGTTAGCCCGACGGCCAGCAGCGAGGAGAAGCCGTCACGCGACTCCCGCGCGACGCGCAGTCCGGTGCCCGCGAGGAGCAGGAAGGCGCACAGCACCGCTGTCGTCCCCAACAGTCCGAGCTCCTCCCCGATGAAGGCGAAGATGAAGTCGGTCTCGTCATAGGGGATGCGGCCGGCGATGCCGAGGCCGGGGCCCACCCCCGAGGTGCCGCCCCAGGCCAGCGCGTAGGCCGCCTGGATGATCTGGTAGCCGGACCCCTGCGGATCGGCCCAGGGGTCGATCCACACCGAGACCCGCTTCTGGACGTGGTCGAACGCGGCCCAGCTCGCCATCGCTCCCGCGAAGAACAGCGCCATGCCGACGACGAGGTAGCTGACACGACCCGTCGAGACCCAGAGCATGATCACGAACAGGAGGAAGAACAGCAGCGCGGAGCCGAGATCGCGCTGGAAGATCAGGACGACGAGCGAGGCTCCCCAGGCCAACAGGATCGGGGCGAAGTGCTTGGGATCGGGTGTGTTGAGGCGCCCGACGCGGAAGGTGGCCACACCGAGGAGTTCGCGTCGCTCGACCAGGTAGCCGGCGAAGAACACAGCGAATGCGATCTTGGCGAGCTCACCGGGCTGGAAGCTGACCGGACCGATCGACACCCAGATGCGGGCGCCGTTGATGCTGCGACCCACGAACGGCAGGAGAGGCAGGATCAGCAACCCGACGCCGATGAGGCCGGCTGTGTAGCGGTAGCGCTGGAGGATCTTGATGTCCCGCACGATCGCCAGGGTGAGCACGTAGGCGCAGATCCCGAGAGCGGTCCACGACGCCTGCAACGCGGCGAGGTCCTGGTCGAGCCGGGCGATGAACACGTAGCCGATCCCGTTGAGCAGGGCAGCGATGGGCAACAGGAGCGAGTCCGCCGCGGGTGCGAGCTTGCGGTTGGCGATGTGCGCCCCCACAAGGAGCCCGAGGAGTGCGGCGAGGAATGGCCAGAGATCCGCGGGGAGTGATGCGTTGCGTCCGAGGCTCGCCAGCGCGTACCCGCCGAGGATGATGAGGACGGCGAGGACGAGGAGGCCGAGCTCGGTCGTCCTCCGACGATGACCGAGCGCCCTGACCGCCGTCTCCTCCGGCGTGGCAGTGGCCGCCGTCACGGTGAGGTGACGGTCGGAGCGATCGTGGTCGGTTCCACCGTCATCGGCACGGTCGTGGTCGGCGCGGTCGTCGTCGGCACGGTCGTGGTGGTCGGTGCGCTCGTCGTTGTGGACTGCTCGAGTCGCTCGATGTAGTTCAGCGCATCGGCCTGGTTACCGTGCGGGTCACCGGCCTCGACGCGTCGCTGGTCGGTCTCGGTGAGATCGTCGACGCGGAGCTCGTCGAAGCGCTCCACCTCCTCGGGGTTCAGGAACAGGACCCCGTCCTTGGGTCCGCGGAGCAATACCACGACGCCGTCACGCTCCGCCACCACCCATCCCATCCTCGAGTAGACGACGAGAACACCGGCCATGACCGCGAGGACCGCGACGACGGCCAGCACGAACAGGACCGTCCTCCAGGTCCTCGTGCGGCGCTCTCCGACGTCATCTGTCCGGTCCGTATCCCGACCCTTGGATCCGGGGGCGGGTCCGGGCTCGTGATCCGGACCGACGCCGGCCGGGCCCGAACCCTCGGATCGGCCCGGCTCCCCGGACCCTGGAGCTCCCTTGACGTCGACTCCGATGGTCGGTGCGTCCGTCGGGCTCGGGTCGGCGTCGCTGCCTTCCGTTGCCTCCACCTCCGGGGAACCTGCCCCGATCGTCGGCCCATCGTCGTGCAGGACTCCGGAGCCGGGATCAGTCGGATCGGGCGGGTCCGCCCCGTCGTAACCACCCTCGGCGTCCGCACCCTCGTCGTCCGCACCCTCGTCATCCGCACCCTCGTCGGCGACCGGCTCCGGGGCAGCGACGACGGCCATCAGGGTCCCCGTCCGAGGACCGTCCTCGTCGGGATCCGAGAGGTCGACGGCCGGAGTGCTGATGCGGCGGCTTCGGCCGTGGATCGGGGCCGGCGGCGACCCGGTGTCGACCAGGTCGACCACGACGGCGGTGATGTTGTCGCGACCACCTGCCGCGTCGGCCTCCGCTGCCAGACGTCGCGCTGTGACCTCCGGGTCGTCGCCCTCGCCGAGGATCTCAGCGATCCGATCCTTCGGGAGCTCACCGAAGAGCCCGTCGCTGCACAGCAGGAGTCGGTCGCCGTCGCACGGAGCGAGGAGCCACGCGTCGACGACGACGAGCGCCTCGACGCCGAGGGCACGGGTGATCACGTTGCGCTGCGGGTGGGTCTCGGCCTCCTCGGTGGTGATGCGCCCCTCCCGCAGCAGCGTCTCGACGAGTGAGTGGTCATCTGTGAGCTGCTCGAGCTCGCCGTCCGCGAACAGGTAGACGCGCGAGTCACCGACGTTGAGGACCGCAACCTGGCTCTCGCCGTCGTAGCGGACCAGACCGGCGACGCAGACCGTCGTCCCCATCCCACGCAGACCGGCGTCCTCCGCTGCCCGCTCGTTGATGCGGCGATTGGCGCGATGGACCGCAGCCACCAGATCCTCGACCGAGCCGCTCCCCGCAGCAGCGCGCAGCACGTCGACGGTGTCGGCCGAGGCGACCTCTCCTGCGAGGTGACCGCCCATCCCGTCGGCGACGGCGACCACGTCGTCGGTCACGAGGAAGGAGTCCTCGTTGGCCGATCGGACCTGGCCGACGAGCGACGCCGAGCCGGAGGCGAACGAGGTCATCTGACCTCCATCACGACGTTGCCGATCTGGACGCGGTCACCCAGTCGTGCCGGCATCTGTCCGACGGCACGACTGCCGTTCACCCATGTGCCGTTGGTGGAGCCGAGATCCTCGACGAACACCGATCCGTCACGGCTGAACAACCGCGTGTGGACCTGCGACACGTACTGCTCATCCAGGACGATGTCGCAGCCGTGGGCCCGCCCGGCGGTCATGTCGGCCCCGAGCGCGAACTCGGTCCCCGCCCGAGCCGGAGGCTCGACGACGACCAGTCGCGTCGGGAGAATCGGCTTGCGACGACTCCGACCGCTCGTGCGTGTGGTGGAGCGACCCGCGACCCTCTTCGATCGTCCCGCTGCGCCCGCCGGTGGCGTCGCCGGCACCGCCTCGGTCGTCCGGGGCGGGTTGACCTCTGTCCACACGGCCCGCAGCACGCGCAGGAAGAAAAGGTACAGCAGTGCCAGCAGACAGAGCTTGAGGATGGTGAGCAGCTGCTCGGGCACGGTCGTTGAGCCTACGAGGCCTCGAAGTGGGTGACGGTGTTGCCGAATCGGACCTCGTCGCCGTCGCGCAGCTCGTGCTCGGCGACACGCACCCCGTTCACCTTGGTGCCGTTGGTGGACCCGAGATCCGCGACGACGAATCCGTCACCCGCCGGTCGGACCTCGGCATGGACCCTGCTGACGTTCGGATCCGCGAGGACGACCGTGCAGTCCGCCTGACGACCGACCGACACCGTGTACTCACCCAGCGGGACCCGATCGCCGGTCGGCAGGACGAGCGACCCCGGCGGGAGCCCGCCCTCACCCTCGACCCAACGGGACTCGACGACCAGCATGCCGGTGCGAACCGAGTCGTCACCATCGAGCTCGATCTCGACCGGGCCGACGAACGAGTAGCTCTCGTCACGGGCATGCTCACGAGCGGCGTCCGCCAGCTCTCGCCGGAGGGTGGCGGAGATGTCGACGAACTGGTCGAAGTCCGACGACGACACCGTGAACCGGTAGAGGTTCGGCACGATGGTCCGGCCGTCGACACCGAGCGAACGACGGGAGTCCATCTCCCGCTGGAGCTTGCGTCCGAACTCGACAGGCTTGACCGAGGAGCGGAACAGGCGGCTGAAGGTTCCCTCCACCATGCGCTCGAGGCGGCCCTCGAAGCCCTGGGTACCCATCGGCCCCACGATAGCGACGCTGTGGGCCCCGATCCGGGGCACTCGATCAACCCAACGGGGCCGGTCCGTCCCGGCGGCCGGTCAGCTCGCCGGGCTCGACTGCGGGTTCGCCGGCCTCGGCACGATCGGCCCGGGCCGTGAGGGTCCGCACCCAGGACGGCGCGAGGGCCGGCACTGCGGCGAGGGCGCGCGCCCCGGCCTCATCATCCCGACGGTGGTGCATCAGGTCATTGGCCTCGGCCACGGTCCACTCGGGGTGGGGCCGTTCGAGCAGCTCGCAGCGGTCGCCGGCACCGAGGCTGCCGGTCTCGATCACCCGGTGGTACCAGCCGGTGCGCCCTGTGCGCTCCATCTCGTCGACGACGTCGTCGCGGCCCCAGCGGTCGTTCGCCTTCCAGCACGGCTGACGCGGCTGGGACACCTCGAACACGGCTGAGCCGACGCGCCACCGGTCCCCGATGCACACGTCGGCCTCGGTCAGGCCCGTGACGTGCAGGTTCTCGCCGAAGGCACCCGGCGCGTCCATGCGGGCGTCGAAGTCCCGCCACGCAGGACCGTGGTCGGCCGAGTAGACGAGCACCGCCTTGTGGGGTCCACCGTGGACACGCAGGTCGGCCTGCTCGTCGCCGGCGAGGTTGGTGGCCCCGACCTCGACCGGTCCGTCGACCGGCTCCTTCCGGAACGCCGTGCGCACCAGCCGACCATCCGGGTCGACGTGCTCGACGGGACGCCCGACGAGCACGGTGACGACGAACGGATGCTCCACGGCGTCGAAGGTACCCCCGCGCCGGAACCGTCCGGTCACCCGGGGTACGGTCGGCTTCCTTCCATCACCCGACAAGCCGAGGTCCCACATCGTGTACGTCGCCATGAACCGCATCCCCGTACCCGCCGAGCACGCCGAGATCTTCGAGCAGCACTTCTCGCGGGCCATGGACGGGACGCTCGGAGAGGTTCCCGGACTGGTGCGGTCGACGCTGCTGCGGCCCGCGACCGAAGGTGCCCCGTACGTCGCCCAGATCACCTTCGACTCCGAGGAGTCGTACAGGGGCTGGTTGAGCTCCGACGCGTTCAAGGCCGCGCACGCCCACGGTCCTGCGGCTGCCGGCAGCGCTGACGGCGACGGAGCCGGTGGTCCGAACGTCGAGGCGTTCGAGGTGGTGAACGAGGTCGTCGCCTGACATCGGTCAGGGACGGAGGTCGAGCAAGCTCGGATCGAACCTCCTTGGGGCGGCTGTTGGACTCCGCGCTACAGTGCGTCGCTCACTCGCGCGAGTGGCGGAATTGGCAGACGCGCAGGATTCAGGTTCCTGTGTCCGCAAGGACGTGAGGGTTCAAGTCCCTCCTCGCGCACCACCTCCTCGCGCACCACGAGGTGGGGTCTTGCCCACCTCCGCTTGTTGACGTCCCGGCGATGACACCGACGGTTGCCGACTGTGGCTCCTGACGGGAGCGGTCGCATCGACGACCCTCATCGACTGGGTTCGATGCGACAGAGCCAACTCCGGAGGACGTGAGTCGATTAGGACTTCGGGAGGCTCTTGTTGACTCAGCGACGGACCACCGTGATGGCGCAGCGAGGCCCCGGAGCGCGAGCGAGTCGGGCATCTGCGGTGACGAGCGTCGCGCCCAGCGCCTCGGCGACCGCGACGTAGGTGGCGTCGTACGCGCTCAGGTTGTCGCGCAACTCCCAGATCCGACCGAGCAGTCCCCTCACCCCCACTCGCTCGATCCCCAGACGGCCCCACGCGTCGATCGCCCGCTCAGCGTGCCCAGCGGCGAGGTCGCCCCGCAGCACCTGGGAGCGCAGCGCGTGCAACACCTCGGAATCGGCCAAGTGCGGGCAGAGGACCGACTCGTCGCGCAGGGCGGCTCGAGCATCGCCGTCGTTGAGCAGACCGAGCACCGCCGTCGAGGCGTCGACGACGATCACCGCTCGGAGCGGCCCGACTCGACATCGCTCACCACGGCCGAGGCTTCCACGCCCAGATCGGGCAGGTCCGCCAGCAGGTCGGGGTTGTCGGCGCGTCGAGCGAGTTGGGCGAGCTCTCGTGTCGCGAACGCCGAGACCGACAGCCCCTCACGTGCAGCGAGCCGCTCGAGCCGCTCGCCGACCTCGTCAGGAACGTTGCGCAGATAGAGCGTCTTCATGTCGCACAATGCTAGCTGTCGCGCTGCACTTTGCGTGCTCGCGAGAGGCGCCGA
>CAZNQK010000111.1:0-9026 GCA_964575165.1 uncultured Aquihabitans sp.
ACCGCCGAGAACACGGCGTCGGACGCCCGTGACCTGTTCGAGCAGGCGTTCGATCGGGCGCCAATCGGAATGGCGATCGTCGAGAACGACGGCACCCTCCGTCGTGTGAACTCCATGTTCGCAGCGATGCTCTGTGCGGAGATCCCGCGTCTGATCGGCAAGAACCTCGTCGCGCTGGCCCACCCCGAGGACAGAGCCCTCGCGATGGACAGGTCGTTCCGGATCCTGGGAGGTGAGGACCTGCCGGCGGTGGAGGTGCGCTTCCTCCGTCCGGACCGCAGCGTCGCGTGGGCGCGGGCGACCGGCACGACGATCCGTTCCGAGGCCGGCGATCCGCTCTACTCCATAGTCCAGATCGAGGACATCACCGAACAGCTCCTCCTGCGCCAGGAGCTCCAGTGGGCGGCGACCCACGATCCGCTGACCGGCCTCCAGAACCGCTCGGGCCTGGAGTCCGCCTACGGGTGCTTCCTCGACGAAGGTGAGGAGCGGGCCTCGGCGTTCCTGCTCATCGACCTGGACGGGTTCAAGCCCGTGAACGATGAGTTCGGTCACGCTGTCGGCGACCGGGTCCTCCAGATCGTCGCTGACAGGCTCCGCTCCTCGTTGCGCTCCGCCGACCTGGTCGCACGGATCGGAGGCGATGAGTTCGTGGCACATGTGCTGGACGTCGACTCGGCCCGGGAGGCGGTCGGCACAGGTTAACGGGTGCTACGGATCCTCGCCGAGCCGATGACGGTCGGCGAGCACTCGGTCGCCTTGTCGGGCAGCGTCGGTGTGGCGCTGCTGATCCATCAGGTCGACCTCGAACAGGCGCTGATGAGAAGCGACCGGGCCGCCTACGAGGCCAAGCGCGCCGGAGGCGACCGGGTCTCGCTGGTGTGGACCGACGCACCGGCCATCCTGAGCTGACCGTTCCCACGAGCTCTCTCGCTCGCCAACCTGATTCTGTGTGCATCTCACGTCGTCATGTGACGTGAGACGCACACAGAATCCGATGCGGGTACCGTCCGGACATGTCGGTCGGCACCCGTGGTCAGCACCACTGCACCTGCTCCGCCGCCGCTCTGCTGGCGCCGCTCGTGACCGGACCTCCGACGCGGTCGGTGACGGTGCCGCGGGCGACGGCCATCAGTGATCTCGCCGTTCCGACCCTGGCCGACACGATCCTCGTCGGTCGGATCCGGACGCTGGAGCCGGGCCAGCCGTTCGCCGAGGCCGTCGCCGTCTCCGACGGGCGGATCACCGCCGTCGGCGACCTTCACGACGTCGACGGGCTGAAGGGTCCTGGGACCGAGGTCCTGGATCTGGGCCAAGGCGTCGCGTACCCGGGTCTGGTCGAGCCGCACATGCACTACTGGGCCTCGGCGATGCTGCTCGACTGGGTCGACTGCGGAACCAGGCACGGGACCACGTTCGACGAGGTCGTCGACCGCCTTCGGAACGCCCCACCGACGCAGGGCGACTGGGTCCTGGGCAAGCTGTACGACCCGGCGTTGGTCGAGGGCGAGCGTGCGCTGACCCGTGACGTGCTCGACGTGGCGATCCCCGATCGTCCGGCCGTGGTCATGAACGCGTCGATGCACTGGTGCTACGCCAACACCCGGGCGCTCGACGCCGCTGGCATCGACGACACCACCCCCGACCCGCCCGGCGGCCACTTCGAACGTGTCGACGGGCGCTTGACCGGAGCCGCCGCCGAGATGGGTGCCATGGCGATGGTGCTGTTGTCCGTCCCCCAGGCGCCCCGGGAGCAGCTCCTCGACTCGGTGCTGCGAATCAACGCGCTTGCCGTGACCCACGGCTACACCCGGACCCACGACGCCGGGACCGGCATGGTCCTCGGCGCAGCCGAGGTCGGGCTGTTCCACGATCTGGCACCGAGGTTCACCGGCCGGGTGAGCTACGCCGTCCACGACAGCGCGGCCGACGCGGCGATCTCGGCCGGGCTCGTCCCCTTCGCCGGCGATGACATGTGCCGAGCCGTCTCCTGGAAGTTCATCGCGGACGGCTCGAACCAGGGCCGCAGCGGGTTCCAGCGCGACGACTACCTGGGCCGGGACGTCCGCGGTACACCCAACTACGAGCTCGACCACCTCGTCGACCGCATGCGGCGCGCCGACGAGCTGGGCTGGCAGATCATGGTCCACGCCAACGGCGACGCTGCGATCGACCAGGTCCTCGACGCCTACGAGCAGGTCCTCGACGGTCGGAGCGGGACGACGCTTCGCCATCGGATCGAGCACTGCTCGTTCGCCCATCCCGACCAGCTCGACCGCATGGCCGCGCTCGGTCTGTCGCCGAGCTTCCTCATGAACCACCTCTACTACTGGGGCGACGCGTTCGCCGAGCGGATCGTTGGCCGAGCGAAGGCCGAACTGCTGGATCCGGTCGCCGGAGCCCTGGAGCGCGGGCTGCGGCCGACGTTGCACAGCGACTACACCGTGACGGACTTCGAGCCCTTCAGGGAGATCCAGACAGCGGTGACACGGGCGACGCGCGTGACCGGTACCGTGCTCGATCCCTCCGAGCGGGTCAGCGTCGAGGACGCCGTCCGGGCCAAGACGGTCGCAGCGGCATGGCAGACCCACTGCGACGACGTGGCCGGAACGGTCGCTCCTGGCAGGCTTGCCGACCTCGTCGTCCTGGATGCGGATCCGATGACCGTCGAACCGGAGGCGATCGCGGGGACGAGGGTCCTGCGCACCGTCGTCGGAGGGCGAACGGTCCACGAGGCATGAGCGCTCCTTCGGAACGCGTGCCGACGCCGGACGGCGCCGTCGCGTTCCTCCCCGGTGGAACAGGGGTGTTCGAGCGTGTGAGGGGTGCTCAGGCCGTGGCGTTGAGGCCGACGCCCGGGGCGATCGCCATGCGGTCGGCCTGGGCGCTGCCGAAGCCGAGCACCAGGTGCGAGATGCCGGGGAGGAAGAAGAGGAACAGCTTCCACCCGAGCTCCTTGCCGAACAGCTCCGCGGTGTCGCTGGCGACGAACCAGTACCCGATGATGTTGATGCAGGGGATGAGGCAGAGGATCAGGAACACGATCGGCTCGTGCTGACCGCGGGCCTTGAAGATCATGTAGATGTTCACGAACGGGATGATCCCCATCCAGCCGGGCAGGCCGAGCTTGGTGAAGACCTTCCAGTACGCGACGGCCATCACGACGATCATCGCGATGTAGACGAGGAAGAGGATGGCGATCGTTGCGCCGGCGCCGGCGTTGCTGCTGGAACTGGTCGTCAGACCGTCCTGGAGGAGTGTTGCGAGCATGGGTGGCTCCTTCGTTTGTCGGTGGTCACCTTCGGTGCCCGTGCCGTCACTCTAAGGAGCAGGGTCGGCAAACGGTGCGACCCGACGGGTGTCCGCGACCTGGAACCGCATTACTCTAGGTGCGACCAGAAATATTGCGGCCGTTCCGCGATGGTGCGGCCGGACCGATCGGGGAGACGACATGGGCATCCGGATCGACGACGCGCCGCCGGAGCGCGACCTCGACGAGGAGGTGGAGATCGCCGAGATGGTGCGGCGCTTCTACCAGGGCGTCGCCCAGGACGACGTCCTCGGTCCGGTGTTCAACGACGTCGCCCAGGTCGACTGGTCGACGCACCTCCCCAAGCTGACCGCGTTCTGGTGTCGGATCCTGCTCGGTCAGCCGGGTTATGCCGGCAATCCGTTCCGGGCGCACGTCGAGACCCACGAGATGATGTCGGAGGCGGGCCCCGGGTTCACCCACGCGCACTTCGAGCGTTGGCTCGACCTCTTCCACGACACGGTCGAGGGCGGCTGGGTCGGACCGATCGCCGACCACGCGCTCGAGATGGCGCACCGTGTCGCACACGTCCACAGCCAACAGCTCGTCGGTGCCCCCGTCGCCGACTCTCGCTTCGCCGACGCACCGCTGGTGCTCGTGCAGGACCAGGGCGCGTCGTGAGCACCGACGACGCGCCGGTCGGCGGTGACCTCGGCTCCCGCACAGCGATCCACGACCTCGTCGTCGAGTTCTACCGGGAGATCGTCTTCGACGAGGTCCTCGAGCCGGTGTTCCACGACGTGGCCGAGGTCGATTGGCCGACCCACATCCCCAAGCTCGTCGACTACTGGTGCCGCATCCTGATCGGTGAGCCGGGCACGCCGCAGTCGGTCACTGCAGCGCACCGCTGGTTGCACGAGCTCGAGCCGCTGAGGGCCGAGCACTGCGACCGCTGGTGGGAGCTGTGGGTGCGGTCCGTCGACGCTCACTGGAGCGGTCCCGTCGCAGAGCACGCCAAGTCCCACGCCGCCACCCTCATGGCCGGGATGGCCCGGCACGTGTTCGGCTTCGAGTGGTCCGAGCCGGTGGCCTCGCCGGTCAGCTGACCTGGGTTCTGGCGTACCGACCGGTCTGCCGGTTCGGGCGGAATCCGACCACCTCGTGCGAAGAGCCGGTCGCCGTCAGTCCAGCTCGCGCAGCACGTCGACCATCTCGGTGCGGAACCGTCGGAGCTCGTCGCGGTGCAGCAGCGACAGCGAGGCCAAGAGCTCGTCGCCGCGGTCGGTGACGTGCACCTCCTGGCGTCGACGGTCCTCGGGGCCGGGTGTGGACCGGACGAGCCCCGCCGAGGTGGCCCGCTGCACGAGCTCCACGGTCGAGTGGTGGCGGAGCTGCAACACGTCCGCCAGGTCCGAGATCGTCGGCGGGCCCTCTCCGCTCCAGCCCTTCACGGCGAGCAGGAGCTGGTGGTGCGCCGGCGTGGTGCCCGCCGCCCTGGCAGCGTCCTCTGAGAAGCGGAGGAAGACGCGGAGGGCGTGGCGGAACTGGGCGAGGGCTCTGAGGTCGCTGTCAGACAGCGGGCGGGTCGCGGCCTCGGAGCCGCCGTCCTGACCTCCTGCGGTGCTCATCGGGCCCGCTGCGTCTCGATCAGGTGCACCCGCTCCGACGCGACGATCGACACGACGGCGGCGACGAGGACCACCGGGAGCAGGGTCAGCCCCGCCATCTCGGTGACGACGAGGGTCGATCCGATCGGGGTCTTGGTGACCCCGACGCACGCAGCCACCATCGCGCACGCCATGAGCATCGACATGTCCATCGACGGCAGCACGGTGTGGGCGATCTGGCCGAACGCGGCACCCATGAAGAACAGCGGGATGATGAACCCGCCCTTCCAGCCGGAGGCGAGGGTGACGGTGGTCCCGAGGAGCTTGGCGAAGATCGCCACGGCGAGCGCTCCAACCGCCAGCTTCGTGTCGAGGAGCTCGCCCAGCTGCGCCTCGCCGAACGTCAGGGCGTACGGGGACCACCACCCGAGCAGTCCGAGAGCGAGGCCGCCCAACACGTAGCGACCGGCGAGGGGGACGGGGGAGATCAGGCGCCGGAGGATGCCGGTGGTCGCGGCGAAGACCGCGGACCAGACGGCGCCGATCAACCCGATCACGACCGCCACCGCCAGCTCGCCGAAGTGGAGCGTGCCCACCGGAGGGAACTGCCAGACGGGACCGATGCCGAGCCCGCTGAGGCCGAGGTAGACGGCGTACCCGCACAGCGACCCGATGATCGCCGGCAGGAGGGCTTCGTAGTACTGGAGCCCGCGCCGGTGGAGGATCTCGAGGGCGAAGATCGCGGATCCGAGTGGTGCGCCGAACAGGACCGTGAAGCCTGCCGCCATTCCGGTGATCGTCAGGATCCGCACGTCGACCGGCGACCGCCCGAGGCGGGTTCCGATGACGGTCCCGAGGGTGCCGGTCGACTGGACGAGCGGAGCCTCGGGGCCCATTCCGGCGCCGGAGGCCACGCAGAGCAGAGAAGCGGGGATCAGCGGCCGAAGCGCCCGCACGTCCTCCGCTCCTCCCAGCACGTGGATGTTGTCCACGAGCAGCTCGACGTTGCCGGTCTCGCCGAGGAAGTGGGTGATGAGCGCGACCGCTGCTCCAGTCGAGACGAGGATCGCGAGCTGGACGGGCGAGGAGTTGTGCTCGGGCCCGAGCACCTTCCCGAGCAGGTGGAGGGCTCCGACGTACACAGCGCCCACCAGGCCGCCGAGCACCCCGACGGCGATGACCGCTGGGCCGATCCCGTGACGGATCCGCACGACCGTCGGTCCGCCGAAGCCCTGTTCGATCCACTTGTGCACCGGTTGTATCGTACTGCGATATATCTACCCGGGCACATCCGGTGTCGCCCGTCCGAGGTCAGCAGCGCTCTTCCGACGTCAGGGCGGCGGCGATGGCGGACCGGAAGGGGCCCCGAGGGGTGGATCCGGGACGGCGTCCGAGGTAGTTTCTAGCTGATGACGGAAAAAACCAGCTCCGCGGACGACCCCACCCGAGACGCGGGGGCGGTGGAAGATCCGGGTCCGATGCGCAGCATCCTGATCGGTACGATCCTGGGGTTCTTCGTGGTCGGAGGCTTCTGCGGAGTCGTGGGGGCGTTGTTCGGCCTGCCGCTCGAGGCGGCGCTCGCGCTGGGCGCGTTCACGGGCATCTGGGGCGGTCCTGGCTTCGGGGGGATGATGGGATTCGTTCTGTACCAGTCGGCTCACGAGACCGAGCACGAGGCAGTCGTCCCTGCGGACGCAGCGTCATCGGCAGCGGCGTGAGCTCTCGAGACGGTGGCGTTGGCCATCGACGAGGCGACGATGGGACCGAGATCCCTGGCGACGACGGAGTCCGTCCGTGGAATGTTCCGGCGACGGGGTGAAGAACTCGGCCGTGTCGGACGGACACCCCCGGGAGGAGGTGCGAGTGGGTGACGAGCCGTCGGGCGCGGACCTCGGTGCGGGCGAGATCCTGGACCTCACCGACGCGGACCGGAACGTCGGAGGCCGGGCCGAGGACGCCGTGGCCGTCGAACCCGGACGCCGCGGCGCACCCGCGAGGCCCCGCTCCACGTTGCGATCCGTCGGACTGCCCTCGGAGCACGGCGGATGGGGGTTGACCGGCGAGCCGGTGCTGCTCGGCCTGATCATCGCTCCGAGTTGGGCGGGTCTGGCGCTCGGTCTCGCGGCCGTGCTCGCCTTCCTCGCCCGCACGCCCACCAAGGTGGCGCTGGGGGACCTGCGCCGGGGTCGGTGGATGCCCCGGACGCGGGTCGCCGGCGCGCTGGCCGTCGCCGAGATCTCGGTGATCGTCGCCCTCGGCGTGTTCGCCGTCACTCGTTCCCCGGCAGCGATCTGGTGGCCGCTCCTCGTGGTGGCTCCGCTGATGGCGCTCGAGCTGGCGTACGACATCCGTTCCAGGGGCCGCAGGCTCGTGCCCGAGCTCGCCGGCGCGGTCGGGATCGCCGGCCTCGCAACCATGATCGTCCTGGCCGGCAGCAGCGACTTGGCCGACGCCGTCCCGATCGCCATCGCAGTCTGGTTGGTGCTCGCCGCCCGGGCGGTGACGGCGATCCCGTTCGTCCGCGACCAGGTGCAACGCATGCACGACCGCACACCCGACGGGCCACCGCTCGTGGTGACCGATGCCGTCGCGGTGGCCCTGGTCGTCGCGGCCGTCCTCCTCGCTCCGGAGGCGCTCGCCGGCGCCCTCGCCGTGGTCGTGGTGGTCGCCCTGCAACGGGTGCTTCCCGCCGCAGGAACGGCTGTTGCCATGGGAGCTCGCCAGACGGCGATGGGAGTGGCCGTCGTCGTCGTCACGGCGTGTGGAATCCTGCTCAACGGAGGTGTGCCATGACGCTGCGGCGTCCTGACGGTGAGACCGAGTCGCTGCTCGTACGGGCCTACCCGGGGTTGTGCGAAGCATGGGGGAACTGCCATCGCTGGGCGCCGCACGTGTACGCGCTCGATGGCGACGGCAAGATCGACATGCACCTGCTCGAGGTGCCGCCCGAGCACGCCGAGTCCGCCTGGCTCGGGGCGCAGGCCTGTCCGGCGGGAGTGATCCAGATCGTCGACATCGTGGTCAGGGCAGACGGCCACGCCGGAGGTGCACTCGCCGGCGTGTCGCCGCGAGGATCTACTGCATGAACGACGAGATCCCCGACAGCGCCGACGGCCCGGACCCGGCGGAAGGGTCGATCGCTGCGGAGAAGGCCCGCAGGGCGCAGCGCCGCCCGGCGGGAGCCCGCCCGGTCGGTGCCGGCAGCTCCGAGCGCCCATCGCACCCGCCGGTGGCCGCAGCGGTCCTGATGGTCGGCATCGTGGTCGTGGTGTTCCTGCTGTCGTACCTCTCCGTCCGCTGATCTCGTCCCGCTGATCTCCGGGCGCCGATCTCCGGGCGCTGATACGGCGGGCATCGGGCTGGGCGTAGTGTCGGGCCCATGTCTTCCCCCTCCCTGGACGACCTGGAACTGACGACCATCGACCTGAGCGTGGCCGACGGCGTCGCGACGGTGACGCTCGACCGGCCCGACGTCTACAACTCGTTCGACCCGACGATGACCGGGGAGGTCGCATCGGTCTGGCAGGCGCTGCGCCACGCGGACGATGTCCGGGCCGTCGTGCTGACCGCCAGCGGAGACAAGGCGTTCTGCACCGGCATCGACCGTTCCAGCGTCGAGGAGTTCGGTCTCGATCCGTTCAGCTACGAGGACCCGGGCAAGCGGCTCGGTCCGAAGAGCCAGAGCCTCTGGAAGCCGGTGATCGCAGCGGTGAATGGCATGGCCTGCGGTGGTGCGTTCTACTTCCTTGCCGAGGCCGACGTGATCCTCGCCGCCGAACACGCGACCTTCTTCGACCCGCACGTGACCTACGGGATGGTGGCGGCGTTCGAGCCCATCCTGCTGCTGCGTCGGATGCCGTTCGGCGACGTGCTGCGCATGGCGATCACCGGGGCCCACGAACGCCTCAGTGCCGAGACGGCGCAGCAACTCGGCTTGGTGAGCGAGGTGGTCCCCGCCGAACGACTCGAGGACGCGGCCCACGAGCTCGCGGTGACGATCGCCTCGCAGCCGACCGTCGCGGTGCAGGCCACCGTCCGGACGTTGTGGGCGGCCAAGGACATGTCCGGGCTCCAGGCCACCGACCTGGGCAACCTGTTCCTCGAGCTCGGAACCTCGACCGAGGCGCTCGAGGAAGGTCAGGCGATCTTCTCCTCGGGCAAGCGGATCA
>CAZNQK010000112.1:0-8632 GCA_964575165.1 uncultured Aquihabitans sp.
AGCCCCTCAGCGGCGTCCTCACCCGATTCGCCCCCACTCGGACCACCCGCGCCCGGACCATCGGACAGACGATCGTCCGGATCGAGGACCGTGCCGCCGACACCAGCCAGCAGCAGAGGCTCGAAGCGCTCCTCCACCGGCGCGCCGAGCACCCGACGTGCCTCGGAGCGGATGCGGGCGTTCTCGTCAGGACCGGTCGGCAGACCCGCGTACCAGGCGAGCTCGAACAGGAGGCAGCACGTGTCGAACGGGTCCGCAGCGTCGGGCGTGGTTCGCAGGAGGTCGTCACGCAGCTCGCCGGTGGTGCGACCGGGGACGTCGGGTAGCTGACGTCGGTCCACGAGCGTCCGCACGAGGTGGCGGTACCTCGCCCGCATGGCCTCCTTCCACTCGCCCGCCGCCTCGAGCCTCTCGGCATCGGCCATCCACTCATCGGCCCGGCGTCGGTGCTCGACCTCGGCCTCGGTGACGGGTTCGCTCTGCGTCTTCGCCCGGCGAGTGCGGTTGAGGATCACCCAGACGACGACGGCGATGATCGCCACGACGGCAGCGATGATCACCAGCCACCCGAAGAGGGCGCCGATCCCGCCGCCGAAGGTGCCACCGCTCTGTCCGCCTGTGCGGTCGAACAGCTTGGCGAGCTGGTCGGCGATCCACTCCATGACCCGCTCCACGACTGACGGCGAGTAGTCGTACTCCGACCCGGACATGACGTCGCGGACGTCGTCACGGACCGCGGCGGGTTCGACGGGGCGGGAGTCCTCCTGCGCCGACGCGTCGCCGGTACGCAGCGTGCCCGTGAGGGCGAGCAGGCACGCGAAGGCAAGGACGAGAACGCCGAGGCGGAGAAGGCGAGCGCCAGGCTTCCGTCCACCACTCGGCCGGGCCACGGCGGAGGAGTCCTCAGCGGAGACCACGGGCCTCCTCCCGCCGGACCAGGTCGAACCCGTCAGCGCGGCAACGGAGGTCGACATGGGCACGGGCCGCGATGCAGGCGGTCAGCGGCATCGTGACCAGGAGCGTCACCGACGCCGCCTGGTCGATCGCCACCAGCCACTCCGACGGCAGGCCGAGCATCGAGACGAGGGCCAGAGGACCGGCACCGAGGGCGACCCGCAGGACGGTGGTGATGCAGAACCCTCCGAAGGAGACCACCAACGCGGTCCCGTAGGACTGTCGGGCCAACTGGAAGCTACGTGCCATGGTCGATCCGGGACCGAGCAGCTCGGCGCCGGCGACCGGACCGGCGACGAGGAACAGGGCGTCGACGAGGAAGAACCCGACTCCACCGAAGCAGGCGGCGGCCAACTTGGCGACGATCGTCGGAACCACGACGAGTGGTGCCACCCACATCCGTCGGCAGACCGCACCGACGACGGAGCCGAACGGGTCGTCACGCCCATCGAGCCAACCTGCGACCAGGTGACCAGCGGCCATGCCGAGGATGAAGAGCATCAGCGACTGGAGGCCGACCACGACCCATGCCCAGCCCGAGGTCCCGGCCGCTCCCTCGAGGAGGCGGAACTGCGACAATCCCTCGGACGTGATCGCTGTCGACCCCGAGCCGTACGAGAGAGCGATCATGAGGTCGATCATCTGCACCGGGATGAACAGAGCCGCGGCCAGCGCGACCCAGCGGCGGAAGCGGAACCTCAGCAGGTCGAAGGCCTGGTCGAGCACTGCCCCGGGTCCGACGACCGAGAGACCACGGAGCGGGTTGCCGGGGAGCAGCGCTGCGGGATCCTCACCTGTCGACCTCGACGATGACGTGACCGTCGAGGTTCCGTCTGATGGCCTCGCATCGCCGTCGGAACCTCCAACGGACGGACCACCCGTGGTCGGACGTCGGGCGTCGCCACGAGCGACGGCGATCCCGCTCGAAGGGCCCGGTCCGGCGGCCATCGTGGTCGCGGAGGTCGTGGCGGTCGCGAGCGGGGTGGTTGCGAGCGGGATGGCCGCTCGCCGCTCCGGCGCCACCCAGCCGGATCCCCTCTCCCTGGCCTCCACGGCCGGATCATCCATGTCGGTCGCCGTCCATGTGACCGTCATTCTGGCCGGACATGGCTGCTCCTCCACGCACCCGTTTCGAGTCGGCACCGCCGGCTTGCCAGACTCGGTGCCGTGAGCAGAGCGGAGCCACCGCCAGGGTCGTTCGACTCCACGACGTACGGCCGGAGCTTCGCCGACGTCTACGACTCCTGGTACCCGTCCGACGGGACGACTGCCGAGACGGTGTCGTTCGTTGCGGCCCTGGCCGGATCAGCAGTCGACGCCGACCCGGGCGACGGGGGATCCGACTGTCCCGACGCCCTCGATCGACGTCCGAGAGTCCTCGAGCTGGGCGTCGGCACCGGTCGGCTCGCTCTCCCGCTTGCCGCGGCCGGACTCGACGTCGTGGGGATCGACTCGTCGCCCGAGATGCTCGACCAGCTCACAGCGAAGGACCCGGAGGGCACGGTCAGGAGCGTGCCCGGCGATGTCGGAGAGCCGGACACCTGGCCGGAGGGGCCGTTCGACGTCGTGCTCGCCGCCTGCAACCTCATCTGCAACCTGACCGACCCGAGCGCGCAGGCGTCGTGCATCGCCGGCTCTGCCACCCGGCTCTCACATGGCGGGCACCTGGTGGTCGAGGCGTTCGAACCGGCGCCGCTCGAACCGGGCCCTCGGCTGACCGCCGGCGACGTCAGGGGCGACGTCGTCGTGCTGATCGCCACCGACGCGGACCCGTCGAGCGGTGTCGTCCTCGGCCACCACGTCGAGATGCGCGACGGCGGGACGGTACGCCTGCGTCCCTGGCGCATCCGCGTCACGACGACCGACGAGCTCGACGGCTGGGCCGCCGACGCAGGCCTCCAGCTGGTCGAACGCCGCGACGGCTGGGGAGCCGAGGGCGGAGACACGGGCCTCGTCAGCATCTACCGCCGCGCCTGACCCCCGAACCTGGGGTGAGGACGTCGGCCCGTCAGGGGACGGTTCCGACCATGGCGTTGGCCGCCACGATCGCCAGCACCCCGATCCCGAGCACGGTGAGGGCGAGGAACCCGTCACGAACCCGTGCGTCGACCTGCACCGACGACTGGAGCGGCACCACGATCAGGCCTGCCAGCGCACCAGCGAGGAGGCCCCCGACGTGGCCACCGACCGACACGCCCGGCACGGCGAACGTGAACACCAGGTTGATCAGGACCAACCCGCCGATCCCCGAGCTCCACGGGTTCTGTCGCGCCCGCAGTTGGAGGACCACCATCGCCCCCATCAATCCGAAGACCGCCCCGGACGCACCGAGAGTCGGATCCATCGGAGACATCAGCATCACGCCGACCGCCCCACCCATCAACGACACCGCGTAGAGCAGCCCGAAGCGCAGGTGCCCGAGGACGGGCTCCAGCTCCCTGGCCAGCAACCACAGCAGGAACATGTTCATGATCAGGTGCAGTGGGCTGCCGTGGAGGAACGCTCCGGTGACGATCCGCCACCATTCTCCGTCCACGACTCCGGGACCCCAGGTGACGCCGTTCTCGAACACCCAGCCCTTCGGGCTCGTCGAACCGCCGGTGACCACCATCAGGACGTAGACGGCCACGTTCGCAGCGATGAGAGCCTTGCCGACGACTATGTCGGCACCCGTCGAACCGAACACGGCCCGACCGCGCACGACCTGCTGCGGGCGGGCACGGGTGCACTCGGGGCACTGGTAGCCGACCGATGCCTGGACCATGCACTGGGGGCAGATCGGTCGACCGCAGCGCTGACAGCCCACACCGGCGATCCGGTCGGGATGTCGGGCGCATGTCACGGCACCGGGGGTCGGGGCAGCGCCGTCGGTCACGGCCGGAACGGTACCTGCCGGCGGGGCTGGAGCTGCCTCAGGCCGGCGGGGCTGGAGCTGCCTCAGGCCGGCGGGGCCAGCACGACGACCGACAACGGCGGCAGCGTGAGCCGCAGCGAGTACGGCTGGCCCTGCCACGGCGTGTCGGTGTCGACCGACAGCGCGTCTCCGCCGTCGGGCACCAGCTCGTGACCGCTGCCGCCGTAGCGACGGTTGTCCGTGTCGATCAGGACCCGCCAGTCCCCCGCAACAGGCACCCCCAACCGGTACCCGTGCCGAGGCACCGGGGTCAGGTTGGCGACGACCGCGACCAGTTCGACGAACGGTTCGCCACCTCCGGCTCCGGCACGGACAGGATGACCGTCGGGCACCCTGCGACTGAAGGCGAAAACGGAACGGTCCCAGTCGTCGGCCTCCATCCACCAGAAGCTGCCGTCGAGATCATCGTCGCCGGCCCACAGCGCAGCCGTCGCCGCCTGCGTGGCGTTCAGGTCCTCGACCAGCGCCCTCACACCCATGTGCGCCGGGTGCTGCAACAGCCACCAGTCGAGCTCCCGGTCATGCGACCACTCCTGCTCCTGGGCCAGCTCCGATCCCATGAACAGGAGCTGGCGGCCGGGATGTGCCCACTGCCACGCGAGCAGTGCCCGCAGGTTGGCGAAGCGCTGCCACTCGTCGCCCGGCATCTTGGCGAGCAGCGAGCCCTTGCCGTGGACGACCTCGTCGTGGCTGAGCGGGAGGATCCACCGCTCGTCGCCGGCGTAGACCATCGGGAACGTCAGCTCGTGGTGGTGGTGGGAACGATGGACCGGGTCCAAGCCGAAGTACGTCAGCGTGTCGTGCATCCAGCCCAGGTTCCACTTCCGACCGAACCCCAGCCCGCCGTCCGCCACGGGAGCGGTCACCCCCGGCCACGACGTCGACTCCTCGGCGATCACGAGGGCACCGGGATGCTCCTCTGAGACGGTCTCGTTCAGCTCCCTCACGAACTCCAGGGCGTCGAGGTCCTCGCGGCCGCCGTGCTCGTTCGGGATCCACCCATCGGGATCACGGGAGTAGTCGAGGTACAGCATCGACGCGACGGCGTCGACACGAAGGCCGTCCACACGGAACTCCTCCAGCCAGTAGAGGGCGTTGGCGACCAGGAAGTTGCGCACCTCGCGACGGCCGTGGTTGAACACGAGCGTGCCCCAGTCGGGGTGCTCACCCCGACGGGCGTCCGCGTGCTCGTAGAGGGCAGTGCCGTCGAAGCGGGCCAGAGCGAACTCGTCCTTGGGGAAGTGCGCCGGCACCCAGTCGACGATGACTCCCAGGCCACGATCGTGGCAGACGTCGATCAGGTGGCGGAGGTCGTCGGGGCTGCCAAGCCGGGCATCGGGGGCGTAGTAGCCGCTGACCTGGTAGCCCCAGGAACCTCCGAACGGGTGGCTGGCGACCGGCATCAGCTCGACGTGGGTGAAGCCGAGCCCCACCGCCCAGTCGGCCAACGGCCCGGCGAGCTCCCGGTAGCTGTGGCGGCTGCCGTCGGGATGTCGTCGCCACGAGCCGAGGTGCACCTCGTAGATGGACAGGCGTCCGTCGTTGCGGGCCGACCGCTCGTCCCGCCACGTCTCCGAGCCGTCGCGCCACCGTGGCGGCTCCGCACGCGCTGAGGCGACAGCTTCGTCGGCCACCAGCACAGACGCCGTCCGCGGCGGTGCCTCCGCCCGACGTGCGAGCGGGTCGGCCCGCGTCGTCGCCACACCGTCGACGCCGGTGACCTCGAACTTGTAGGCCTGACCCACCTCGGCCCGGGACTCGAGACCCCACCAGATGCCGCTAGAGGCCTGCGGGGCCAACTCGAGGGCGTCACCGTCACCGGTGGTCCAGTGCTGCCAGTCGCCGAGAACCCTGACTCGACGGGCGTTCGGTGCCCACACGGCGAAGGTGGCTCCACCGCGGGCGAGCGGATGCGCTCCCAGGAGGTCCCACAGCCTCCTGTGCCGTCCCTCGTTGAAGAGGTGCAGGTCGACCTCGCCGGGAGGCCGCTCCTCGGACGCGTCCGGCTGCCGGCGCTCGGGCTCTCGGAACGGACTCACGCGATCCCGTCCCCGTAGTGGCCTCGGTCGTCGTCAGCCCACTCGCCCGGCGGGTGCTCCGGCAGCTCCTCGTCGAACTCGAGGAGCCGCTCCACCGCTCGGATAGGGAGGTCCACGAGGTCGGGACGGTGGGCGAGCTCGTAGGCGACCTCGTAGACGGCCTTGTCCATCTCGAACACGCTGAGGAGGGCATCCCGCGACGCTCGGGCCTTTGGCAGCAGGCGGTGGACGTCGTCCACCTCGGCGTAGCCCGACAGGAAGGTGTTGATCGCTCGCTCGGCCCAGGCGTCGGCCAGCAGACGCAGCTCCGTGTCCGGAGCACCTGTGTCGCGCACCGCGATCCCCGCCGCATAGTGGAACGACCGCGTCATGCCTGCCACGTCGCGCAGCGGCGAGGACGGACGACGACGCTCCTCGACCGGACGGTCGGGCTCGCCCTCGAAGTCCAGCACCATCCAGTGTCGGGCCACCCGCAGGACCTGACCCAGGTGGAGGTCGCCGTGGATGCGGATCGCGGAGCCCAGATCATCGGCGTGGCTGAGGCGCTGGTACACCTCCTCGATGCGGCCGGTGTCGAGGTGGCCGTCGGCGATGCGGTGCAGCTGCGCCGACATGTCCGCCGCCCACGCCGCACCGTTGGCGGGTTCGGCACCGAACGCCTCGGCCAGAGCGACGTGCAGCCGGGCGACGTCGGAGCCGAGCTGGTGCGCCTCACGGGCGAAGTCCAGCTTGCAGTCACGAGGCGCACGACGACGGTTCAACATCTCGCGCAACGACGCCGTCGCCAGCTCCACCCCGTCGCCACGGCTGCGCTCGAAGCGCCGCGTCACGGCGAAGTCGGTCCCGTTGCGTCGCCACACCGCCACCGGGACAGGCACGCTCCCGAAGCCGACCCTCCCCAGGCCCTCTGTCATCTCGACGTCGGGGTTCGGCCCCGGCTGCACCCGGCGGAACACCTTCACGATGAAGCGTTCGTCGAGGACCAACGAGGTGTTGGACTGCTCACCCGGCTGTGCCCTGACCCTCGACACGTCGAGACCCGGCGCCACGATCGAGCAGAACTCGAGCGCCAGCTCCTCATCCGCGAGCGCGTCGAACATGTGGGCCTCACCCCTGGGGGTGGCCATCTGGCCGATGTGGGCGACGTCGGGCAGCTCGTCGGGACGCTCCGACGCCGCACCCAGAGGCACCTGGTACCACGACGGCTCGGCACGCCCGGCGTCGCCCCGCACCTCGACCAGCACCCACAGCAGGCTCGGCCAGCCGTCGCGGAGCGTGTCGATCCGACGGACCCGGACCACCGGCCTGTCGACCGCGGCGAACCAGCGCTGCCCGGCCAGGAACGGCGGCAGCAGACGTGCGAGCTCAGCGGAGAAGGACCGGGGATCGATGGGGAATGTCTACCCGTTCGCCGACGGCGCTCCGAAACGACTGACCTCCTCCGAGGACCTGCACAGCGTCGGAAGGCTCTTCGATATCGTCGACGGATGCAGGTGATCCACGTCGATCGCGAGCGACCGGACGCGGTCTACGTGACGACCCCGGCTCCCCTGCCGTACGTCCCCGCCCTCGACGGGATCCGCGCCGTCGCCGTCACCGTCGTCCTCCTCTACCACGGCGACGTCACGTGGGCACGGGGAGGATTCCTCGGCGTCTCGGCGTTCTTCACGTTGCCGGGATTCCTGATCACCTCGCTCCTGTTGCGGGAGTGGAGCGGGGCGGACGCTTCCGGAGCGCACCGCAACTCGATCGACCTGACCGCCTTCTGGGCCCGACGCATCCGCCGCCTGGTTGCGGCTTCCTGGCTGACGATCGGAGCGGTGGTGGCGATGGGGGCGCTCGGTGCCTGGGAGAGCTCCCAGCTCCGCGACCTCCGGGGCGACGTCCCTTGGTCCCTGGCAGACCTCCTGAACTGGCACCTCATCGCCGACGGAACCAGCTACGCGGCATCCCAATCTCCCCCTTCGCCGCTCCAGCACTTCTGGAGCCTCGCCATCGAGGAGCAGCTCTACCTCCTGTTGCCGCTGTTGATGGTCGGCGTCCTGATCCGCGGGACCGGCGGATTCCGCAGACGTCGCCGCCGCGCTGCCGCTGTGATCGCTCTGCTGGTCCTCTTGTCCGCGACTCTGAACGGCGTCCTGGCACGAACGTCGGTGGACAGGGCCTACTTCGGCACCGACACCCGCGCAGCCGAGCTCCTGATCGGAGCCCTGCTCGCCTTCCCCCTCCTCCATCGGACGAGGTTCGAGGGCTGGGCCCGACGCCTGGCCGTGGGCGGCGCTCTACCGGCCTTCGGCGTGTTGGCCTTGCTCGTCTCCTCTCCCGGACAGACGAGTCCATGGCTCTACCCGTGGGGGCTGCTCCTCACCGCGACGTGCACCTGCATCCTCGTCGTCGCTGCCGTGCAGGAGGGGTTGCCCGCACGGATCCTCTCGGTCTTCCCGTTGGTGGCGCTGGGACGGATCAGCTACGGCGTCTACCTGCTGCACTGGCCGATCTTCCTGTGGCTGACACCAGCACGGACCGGTCTCGACGGTTGGATGCTGCTCTCCGTCCGTGTGGCGAGCGCCGTCGCTGCGGCTGCGGTCATGTACCGACTCGTCGAGCGGCCGATCCGGGAAGGTGTCCTGGTCACCGCGCGGCAGGCTCGTGCGGCGCTGCCGGTCGGAGCGGTCCTCCTGCTCGCCAGCTCGTGCCTCGTCACCCGTGAGGCACCCGGCACGCC
>CAZNQK010000113.1:0-8583 GCA_964575165.1 uncultured Aquihabitans sp.
CCGGGGTTCGCGAGCACCTCGTCGTCGGGGCGCAGGTGGTGGGCGACTCCGTCGGCGGCAGCGGCGATCGCCTCGCGGCCGGTCGCCTTGAGGTATCGGCCCATGGCGTCGTCGTAGGCGAACAACGACGTCGTCGCACCGATCTCGGCGCCCATGTTGCAGATGGTGGCCTTGCCGGTGCACGACATCGACCGGGCCCCGGGGCCGAAGTACTCGACGATGGAGCCAGTGCCGCCCTTGACGGTGAGGATCTCGGCGACCTTCAGGATCACGTCCTTGGGGGCCGACCACCCGTTCAGCTCACCGGTCAGGTGGACGCCGATGAGTCGGGGCCAGCGCACGTTGAACGGGAAGCCGGTCATCACGTCGACGGCGTCTGCTCCCCCCACACCTACGGCGACCATGCCGAGCCCACCGGCGTTGGGGGTGTGGCTGTCGGTGCCGACCATCATCCCGCCGGGGAACGCGTACTGCTCGAGCACCACCTGGTGGATGATCCCCGACCCTGGCTTCCAGAACCCGATGCCGTACCGGGCCGACACCGACTCGAGGAAGTCGTAGACCTCGGCGTTGCCCTCCTCTGCTGCGAGCAGGTCGACCTTGCCGTTCTCCTTGGCCTGGATGAGGTGGTCGCAGTGCACGGTTGAGGGAACGGCGACCTCGGGAAGCCCGGCGGTCATGAACTGGAGCAGCGCCATCTGAGCGGTCGCGTCCTGCATGGCGACCCTGTCGGGCCGCAGGTCGTTGTAGGTGCCTCCGCGCTCGAAGTCGACCGACGGGTCGTCGAGGTGGGCGATCAGGATCTTCTCGGCGAGGGTGAGCGGTCGTCCGAGGCGTTCACGGGCGGCGTCGATGCGCTCCTCGAAGCGGGCGTAGACCCCCTCGACGAGCTCGATCGGTGTGGATGCGGTGACGGCCATGACGCCCTCCTCGGGTCGGTGGGTCGGATCGAACGAGCAATACAAGTAGAATACATGTTCATGTTCGAGGCGTTGGACACGACGGCATGGCACATGTCGCGGCCGGTCGTCTCGGCCGGCGACGGGGTGACCGGGCGGTGAGACCGATCCGCTACCGGATCATCGCGGACGACATCCGTCGTCGCATCGCCGACGGCGAGTTCCACCTCGGGTCGGTGCTGCCCTCGGAGGCCGACCTCTCCGCGACTTACGAAGCCAGCCGCGTGACGGTCCGGCGGGCCCTGGAGGCTCTGCGTGCCGACGGGCTCGTGGAGTCTCGGCAGGGCTTCGGCTGGTTGGTTGCGGCCGATCCGGTCCGCCAGGACCTCACACGCCTCTCGACGCTCGACGGTCAGCTTGGGGCGGCCGGGGTGAGCTCCGAGCGTCGGGTCATCAGCTTCCGGTTCCGACGGGCGCCGCGGAAGGTGGCCGAGCACCTGCCCGGTCGCTCGGTGCTGGAGGTGGTTCGTCTCCACCTGGCCGATGACCGGCCGTTCGCGAGGGTGACGGTGTGGTGTCCGGAGTCGCTCGGAGCGTCCCTGAGTCGTGACGACGTCGAGCGATCGGCCTTCCTCGAGCAGCTGCCGGTGCGACTCGGCGGCGCGACCCAGACGATCGGGGCAGACGCAGCGTCGGTGGCGGATGCCGAACTGCTCGACGTGCCTGTCGGGTCGCCGGTGCTCGTGGCCGAACGCGTGACCCGTGATCGCGGCGGTGCTCCGGTGCTGGTCAGCGAGCACGTCTTCCCGGCGCACCTGACGAGGTTCGTGGCGGAGCTCCCCGTCGACGACGGGTTGATGGAGCCGACCGGCCTCCGCATCGTCGACCCGGCCTGAACCCGCCGGCCTGGGCTCGTTCGCAGGAGCTCAGGCTCCTGAGCCCGTCTGCGTCGACAAGGGATCGCCTCCATCCCGACCCGGAACGAGCGACGGGGTGGCCGTCGAGGCCACCCCGTCGAGTCGGATGTCGTCGACCACCCCACATGGGTGGACGGATGGGATCAACGGAGGGAGCTGCCCACCTGTGAGAACTTGGTCTTGGTCTGGCCTCCGAGGAAGGAGATCGCAGCGACGCAGACGACTGCGATCAGTGCGACCAGGAGTGCGTACTCGACGAGCGAGGCACCTCGCTCGGAGAGGTTCGCCCTGGCCGTGATCCAGGCGGCGAGGTGGTCGAGGTTGGTGGTGAGCATGCTTCCGGTCTCCTTGAAGGGTTCGATGTCGACTGCTGCATGACGATGGCGTGACGGGCCAACGGTTGCACCGAGGTCCCGACCACCCATCGGTCGATGAGCGCCCTTCATGAGACTTCCGGGACAACGGCGATGGCCGGGGCTCGAGGAGCCCCGGCCATCGTGGTGTCGCCGGTTGCGGCGCTGTCGTGCCTCCGGGGTCGGTGGTGTCGGATCACCCGTCCCGGACCGTGCACCTCCGTCAGGAGCCGAAGATGCTCGAACCCGAACGATCGAGGCTCGCACCGGTCGCGTTGCCGAGGAACTGGACCGCCGTCACGCACACCAGTGCGATCAGAGCCAGCAAGAGAGCGTACTCGACCAGGCTCGCGCCCCGCTCGATCCGACGGACTGACCAGGAGGACCAGAATGCGGCGAGTCGTCGCACGGCTACCTCCTTCTGTCGTCCAGGAACGCCGGAGGGGCGGGTCGTGGCGACCCGCCCCTCCGTCCGTTCCTGTCAGCGGATCAGTTGAGCGAGCTGCCGACCGCCGAGAACTTGGTCTTGGCCTGGCCACCGATGAAGGACACGGCGGCGATGCAGACCACGGCGATCAGCGCGACCAGGAGGGCGTACTCCACGAGGGAGGCGCCACGCTCGGTCTTGGTCTGAGCCATGAGCCACGTCTTGAGGAAATCGAACTGGACCATCATGTTGGGAGTCTCCCGTTTCGGTTGTTGGGTGGGATTGCTGGTGCTTCGGCGGATCTGCGGGTGCGTCTCCGTCGGTATGTGTATCGACGTCGGGCGAGCGGACTGAATAGGCCGATCGGACCAACTTCGATCCGGGTCGCTTCGGGGGCGGGTCAGTCGAGCGACACGATCCCCATGCGGACGGCCTGGAGGACGGCCTGGGTCCGGTCACGGGCGTCGAGCTTCTGGTAGATCGAGGCCAGATGGTTCTTGACCGTCTTCTGCGAGATGTAGAGGTTCGCCGCCACCTCGGGCGTGGAGCAGCCGTCGGCGATGAGTTGGAGGACCTCCTCCTCCCGCTTGGTGACCACGCGGTCCTCCTCGGCGGTGCGAGGCTCGTCGATGCGCCGCACCTCTTCGAGCATCGACCGGGCGAGCTGCGGTGACAGGACGGTGTCGCCCTCGGCGGCCATGCGGACCGCCTCTGCGATCTCGCGGGTGGAGCAGTCCTTCGTGAGGTAGCCGATCGCTCCGGCCCGGATGGCGTTCGTGAGGACGTCCTGGTCGGCGTGCATCGTGAGCATCACGACCTTGGTGTCGGTCCCGGTGCTCTTGACCTGACGACACGCCTCGACGCCGTCGCAGTTCGGCATCGTGACATCCATGAGGATGACGTCGGGGTCGAGCTCGAGGGCGAGCCGCACCGCCTCGACCCCGTCACCGGCTTCACCGATCACGTCGAATCCCGCATCGGTCATCGAGCGGCGAAGACCTTCACGCAGCATGCGATGGTCGTCGGCGAGCATCAGTCGGATGGCCATGTCGTCACCTCCGGTGTCCGATGGCCGCGAAGGCCGGTCGTCCGGGGGAGCGACCCCCGGTCTCGTTGGGGTTGTCGTTGGGGTTGAGCGAGCATCGGACGCGGGTGCCGCGACCTGGAGCGCTGAGGATCTCGAGCGACGCCCCGATGCTGGATGCCCGTTCCCGCATTCCGAGCACTCCGTAGGAGTCGAGCCGTCCCGCCGTCGCGGCCTCGAAGCCGACGCCGTTGTCGGTGACGTCGATGAGTGCCCGTTCGCCGTCGCACCGCCACACGATCCGGACGGCGGTGGCCCGGGCGTGGCGTTCGACGTTGGCGAGCGCCTCCTGGGCGACCCGCCACATCTCGCGCTCCTGGAGGATCGGGAGTCGGGCGTCCTTGTCGGCCTCGACCTGGATCGACAGGTGGCTCCGCTCGGCGACCCGTCCGACGTACTGCTCCAGGACGACCCCGATGCCGTGCTCCTCGGACACGTCGGTCCGCAGGTCATAGAGCGTGTCGCGGACCTCCCGGATGACGCCGCGCACGTCCTCCCGGAGCCGGGTCAGGTCCTCGGTGAGCGGTTCCCCGGACTCGTCGCGTTCGACGAGGCGGTCCAGCGAGAAGGCTAGGTAGGCGAGCGACTGGCCGATCCGGTCGTGGAGATCCCTGGCGATGCGGGTCCGCTCCTCGTCTGCGCCGACGGTGCGGAGCCTGGCGAACCAGCGGGCGTTGTCGAGGGCCAGGGAGGCCGGGGCGATGAAGCCGTCGACCAGCTCGAGATCACGTGAGGTGAAGTGCTCGTAGTCGCTGTGCTCGATCGCGAGGAGACCGATGATCGCGTCGCGTGCGGACAGGACGCTGTAGATGCCCGAGCCGGATCGATCGGAGAGCCCGGGGCCCTCGGCCTGGAGGTCGGCGATGTAGACGGGGCGGCTCTCCGTGATGGCCCGCTTCATGCCGGACGGGAGCTCGGTCGGGCCGAGGCGTGTCGGGACGTGCAACCCCTGGTGGCGGACGACCTCCCAGTGGCCGTCGGTCTCGTCGAAGAGCAGGACGGCGACGCTGTCGTAGGACACGAGCGACTTCATCCGGCTGAGCGTCGAATCGAGGACGTCGCCGAGGTCCAGCGACGCCGGCAGGGTCTGGGTGACCCTGTGCAGCGAGTAGAGGAGGGCGTTCGCGTCGCTCAGGCGGCTCAACCGGTCCATCGCCAGCTCGCGCTCCCGGGCCGCCTCGCCGGAGATGCGCCGGGCGTAGCCGGCGATGATGGCCACCAGCATGACGATGGCGCTCCACGAGGCCGACTGGAGGAACGCCTCGCGTTGGTCCGCCGAGCCGAGGATGAACGGGAAGCTGACGGTGAGGATGGTGACTACGGCGATCCGGGTCGAGAACCCGAAGCCCCGTGCGAGGCCGGCGATCGTCACCGCGGTCAGGAGGGTGAAGATCAGCGGCGATTGCCAGTAGCCGGTGAACACCACCGCGGCGACGTGCAGCGCGACCTCGGCCAGGACCCGGAGGAGCGACTGGAGGTCGTTCTCGTAGCGGATCGGTCGGAAGGCCCGGAAGATGGCGTATCCGACGACGACGGCCGTCCAGACCCGGACAGCCGTGCCGAACTCGTTGAGCTCGCTCGCGACCAGGAGGAGTGAGATCGCTGTGGTGGCGAGCCGCATGGCCGTGATGAGGCTGTTGAAGCTGGCGACGCGGTCGACGCCCATCGTCGGGAGCTGCTGGGCGACGATGTCGAAGTCGCCGGTCGGTTGCTGGGAAGGGTCGATCAGCGCGTCCTGGAGGTCCCGCCGGACGCGCTGACGCACCCGCGCACCGAACCCCTGCTGGGGTGCAGGGTCCTCCGTGAGGATGTCCGGGTCACTGAGTGGTGTGCTGTCGGTTTCGGGCGTGGTCGACGTGTCGTCGGTCTGCGCGGTGTGCATGAGCGGATCGTCCGTTGTGGAGGTTCGAGTCGGTGCCGTTGGTCGGTCTGCCCAGGAGAGGTCGGACGGGGTCCGATGTCCGTGGTGGTCCATCCATCGGCAGGGCGGTCGACGGACTTTGGAAAATTCTCGGATCCTCGTCGCGCAGGTAGCGTGCGCTGCCGTGGTGCTGGTCGGGCTGACAGGTGGGATCGGAGCCGGCAAGTCGTCGGTGTCGGCGTCCTTGGCGCGCCGTGGCGCTGTTGTCGTGGACGCCGACGCCATCGTGAAGGACCTCCAACGACCCGGAACGGACGTGTTCGCCGAGATGATCGAGCGATTCGGAGCGGGGATCGTGGCAGCGGACGGCTCGCTCGACCGCGCCGCGGTGGCGTCGGTCGTGTTCACCGACCCGCAGGCGCTGGCCGATCTGGGCGCCATCGTGCACCCGCGGGTCCACGAGGAGATCGTCAGACGGATCGCCGAGCAGGACGGGACCGACAACGTCGTGGTGCTCGACATCCCTCTGCTCGCAGAGGCGGGCTGGCCCGGGTTGGCGGGAACGATCGTGGTGGACCTGGACCCGGAGGTGGCCGTTCAGCGCCTCATCGCCCACAGGGGATTCACCGAGGACGACGCCAGGAACCGGATCGCCAACCAGATGGAGCGCGAGCACCGACTGTCGAAGGCCGACTTCGTCCTCGACAACCACGGGGATCCCGACGCCCTCGAGGCAGAGGTGGACAGGGCATGGGCCTGGATCGAGGGTCTCAAGGCCTCTTAGGTCCCAGGCCGAAGCCGTTCGGTCGCGTCAGGGGGCGTCGGTAGCCTCGCGTCAGTGACCGATCTGGCTGACGACGCGCCCCTTCCCTCCGATGAGACCCTGCCCTCTGGCGAGCCCGCCCCCACCCGGGCCGAACCGAAGATGGTCCGGCCCTTCGAGGTCGTGAGCGAGTTCCAGCCAGCAGGTGACCAGCCGAAGGCGATCGAGGCGCTGGCCGACGGCGTCCACTGCGGCGAGCGATTCCAGACGCTGCTCGGCATCACCGGGTCGGGAAAGTCGGCGACCATCGCCTGGACGATCGAGCAGGTGCAGCGCCCCACCCTGGTGCTGGCCCCCAACAAGAGCCTCGCTGCGCAGCTCGCCAACGAGTTCCGGGAGTTCTTCCCGAACAACCGCGTCGAGTACTTCGTCTCCTACTACGACTACTACCAGCCCGAGGCGTACATGCCCTCGACCGACACGTTCATCGAGAAGGACTCCTCGGTCAACGACGAGATCGAACGGCTCCGCCACGCCGCCACGTCGTCGCTCCTGACCCGGCGAGACACGATCGTGGTGGCGTCGGTCAGCTGCATCTACGGCTTGGGCTCACCCGACGAGTACGCCTCTCGCTTCTTCACGTTGCGCGTCGGAGACGTGGTCGACCAGCGCGAACTGCTCCGACAGCTGGTCCACCTCCAGTACGAGCGCAACGACGTCGCCCTGAGCCGGGGCAAGTTCCGGGTGCGGGGTGACGTGATCGAGATCCAACCGGCCTACGAGGAGACGGCGGTCCGGATCGAGCTGTTCGGCGACGACGTCGAGGCGATCTCGGTCGTCGACCCGCTGACGGGGGAGAAGGTGGACCAGCTGGACGACGTCCTGATCTTCGCGAAGACCCACTACGTGGTGTCCGACGAGCGCCTGCACGCCGCGATCGGACGGATCGAGACCGAGCTCCAGCAGCGCCTCGCCCAGTTCGAGAAGGAGGGCAAGCTGCTCGAGGCCCAGCGTCTGCGGATGCGCACCGAGTACGACCTCGAGATGCTCCAGGAGATGGGGTTCTGCAACGGCGTCGAGAACTACTCGGCTCCCATGGAGGGTCGTGGGCCGGGCGAGCCGCCCAACACGCTCATCGACTACTTCCCCAAGGACTACTTGACGATCATCGATGAGTCGCACCAGACGATCCCGCAGCTCCACGGGCAGTACGAGGGCGACCGGTCCCGCAAGGCGACGCTCATCGAGCACGGGTTCCGTCTGCCGTCGGCGGCCGACAATCGACCGTTGCGGTTCGAGGAGTGGTTGGAGCGGGCCGGTCAGACGATCTTCCTGTCCGCCACGCCGGGCGCGTGGGAGATCGAGCACTCGAGTCGGGTCGTCGAGCAGGTGGTCCGCCCGACCGGACTGCTCGACCCCGAGGTGGTCGTGAAGCCCACCAAGGGCCAGATCGACGACCTCCTCTCGTTGATCAACGACAGGGTGAGCGGCGGTGAGCGGGTCCTGGTCACGACGCTGACCAAGAAGATGGCCGAGGACCTGACCGACTACCTCCTCGAGATGGGTGTGCGGGTCCGGTACCTGCACTCGGAAGTCGACACCCTCCAGCGCATCGAGCTGGTACGGGACCTCCGCCTGGGCGAGTTCGACGTCCTGGTGGGGATCAACCTGCTACGTGAGGGCCTCGACATCCCCGAGGTGTCGCTCGTCGCCATCCTCGACGCCGACAAGGAGGGCTTCCTGCGCTCCGAGACGTCCTTGGTGCAGACGATCGGCCGAGCGGCGAGGAACGTCAACGGCCAGGTGGTCATGTACGCGGATCGGGTCACCGACTCCATGACCCGGGCGATCTCCGAGACCAACCGACGGCGTGGGTTGCAAGAGGTCTACAACGCCGAGCACGGGATCGATCCGACGTCGGTGCAGAAGGCGGTGACCGACATCCTCGCCGACCTCCGGGGCGTCGACGGTGCGCCGCTGCCCGGCGGTGGCCGCCGCAAGCGGCGCCCCGGGGAGCGTGCCCGGGCCGAGCAGTTCGCCGACCTCCCACCTCAGGACCTCGGCGCACTCATCCAGGTGCTCGAGGACGAGATGCACCAGGCGTCGGCCGACCTGCGGTTCGAAGAGGCGGCCCGCCTCCGTGACGAGATCAAGGAGCTCAAGCGCGAGCTGCGCAACGCCGGCGGCGCCTGAACCGCACCCCCGCCCCGTCGTCGCTCGCTTTGTTCCTGGTTTGTGGCGGATTTCCGCCACAAACCAGGAACAAAGCCGGGATTATC
>CAZNQK010000114.1:0-6637 GCA_964575165.1 uncultured Aquihabitans sp.
CGACGATCCGCCAACCCGGGACGTGCTCGTAGCCGGCCAACGGTCCGAGGCCCAGCCGGAGTCTGGCCGCTACCTCCGACGGGCCGAACGCCCCCTCCTCCGGAGCCGGTACGTCGCGGTAGTTGCCGTCCTCGGTGAAGCGGGCCCCCACCGCGTCGAAGTCACGCCGGAACAGGTCCTCCCAGAAGTGCTCGACCAGCGCCGTGTTGCGAGAGGCGTGATTCTGGGTCTCTTTGGGGTCGGTCATGCGCCGCACCGTACCGACCCCGGAGGCGCCGAAGTCCTGCAACACTCATGGCGATGGCAGCGGGAGAAGTGGACGGCGACGAGCAGCGGGCGGGATCCGAGATGCAATCATCGGATGAAGTGGATCCCGCCGACGGTGACCGACCAGCTGATCCGGACCAATCGAGGTGGGAGCGGGCGAGGGACCGCTACGACGACGCCAGGGAACACGCGTCGACCGTGGCGGAGCGCGTCGTAGCCGCCAGGCCCGAGACCCCGCTCATCGACGCCGGCTTCGAGCTCTACGAACGGGACAGCCGGATCGCGGGGTGGATGCTGGCCGGCGCAGTCGCGTTCCGGCTGTTCCTGCTGGTCGTGCCCGTCATGTTGATCATCGTCTCCGGACTCGGGTTCCTCCACAAGAGCCAGGCCGAGCGTGCGACGACCCGGGAGTTCGGTCTGTCCGAGACGCTGGTGTCAACGATGGCGACGGTCGGCGAGAACGCGGTCCGGGGGCGTTGGATCACCCTCCTGATCGGCCTGGGTGCCGCTGTGCTCGCCATCCGCACGCTGATCAAGTCGCTGCGAGTGGTGCACAACCTGGCTTGGGGCACCGACCGCAAGGCCGCGGCGAACCGTCCGATCGAGCTGTTGGCAGGGCTCGGGGTGGTGATTGTGGTCCTCGTCTACTTCGTCGCGGCGCAGTGGTTGCGCGCCAACACTCCGGCCGGTGGCTTCCTGGCATCCGGCGTGACGGGGCTCGGTGCAGCGCTGGTCTGGTTGCTGATCGAGCGACTCCTACCCCGTGCCGAAGGCAGTCCGTGGTCGGCCCTCGTGCCGGGCGCCATCCTGGTCGGGGTGTTGACCCAGGTGCTGTACGCGGTGACGGTCTTCTACTTCGCCGGCCGCGTGAACCGGATGTCGGAGACCTACGGCCCGCTCGGCATCGCCATCGTGGCGCTGCTGTGGCTCTACCTGCTGGCACGGATCATGGTGGCGTCGGCCGTGGTCAACGCGGTCGTGTGGGAGCGCCGCGAGCGTGGCGTCGCGATCTGGTCGCCTGTCGACATGGCGTTGTTCCGCCGACGCTGACAAGGCCGAGTCGCGGGGTCAGCCCGCGGCGATCCGTTCGACGAGCTCGACCGTGCGGTCGAGCTCATCGGTCGTGTTGAGGTAGTGGACCGACGCCCTGACCATCGTGTCGATGCCCCGTTCGTCCAGGTCGAGCCGGGCGTGCGCGGCGTCGGTCACCCACACGTGGACGTCGTCCACCGCCAGTCGTGACCGGACTGCTGCGGGGTCGACGCCGTCGACGGTGAAGGTGACGATCCCGCAGCGTTCGACGCCGAGGTCTCGCACGACGACGCCGTCGATCGCTCCGAGGCCGTCGCGCAGGTGCTCGGCGAGCCCGGTCACTCGTGCCTCGATCGCGTCGAGTCCCAACCCGAGTGCGTAGTCGACCGCTGCTCCCAGGCCGAGCACGCCGGCGATGCTGCGCTCGAAGGACTCGAATCGTCGGGCGCCGTCAGGCCACAGGTACGATGTCGCATCGGTCCAGTCGGCCCTTCCGGACCCGAGCGGGGTGAGCCGCTCGGCCAACTCGGAACGGACGAACAGGAAGCCCGTTCCCCGAGGCCCCCGGAGGTACTTGCGGCCTGTCGCCACCAGCAGGTCGCAACCCAGCTCGTCGACGTCGAGCACCCGTTGTCCGGCTGACTGGCAGGCGTCGAGCAGGAACGGGACCCCAGCGGCGCGGCAGCGTGCGCCCACATGTCCCGCCGGGTTCACGAGCCCGCCCGCGGTGGGGACGTGGGCGAGGCTCATGAGCCGCACATCCGGATCCGACAGGTGGCGTTCGAGGTCGTCGAGGTCGATCTGGCCGTGCTCGTCGTCGTCGACGATCCGGATCTCGACCCCGAAGCGGTCTCGGGCGACCAGCAGGTTCACCGCGTTGGTGACGTACTCGGCCCGACCGGTCAGGATGACGTCTCCCGACCGCCACGGGAACGACCAGAACGCCCGCTCCCACGCGTCTGTCGCGCTGGCCGCGAACGCGATCTCGTCGGTGGTGGCTCCGATCAGCTCGGCGATAGACGTCCGTGCACGATCGACGTCGTCGCTCCGACGTTCCGCTGCCTCGTACCCGCCGAGGCGAGCCTCCTCATCGAGGTGCCCGATCACCACATCGAGCACAGGTCGCGGTGACGGCGAGGCGCCGGCGTGGTTCAGGAACACCCGGTCCTCGACCGCAGGGGTGTCAGCCCTGACACGCTCCAGGTCGATGCCGGCGATGCCGGCGATGCCGTTCACCGGCTCCGGACCCTCGTCTCCTCGTTCCGCTCCGGAGCGGTCAACCCGTTCTCCGACAACCCGTATCCCGACGACCCGTTCCCCGACAACCCGTTCCCCGACAACCCTGTCCACAGCAGAGAGGTCATGTACTCCACGAGGTCCTTGCGGCTGAGCGTCCGTCGGTCGAGCCACCACTCCGTGGTCACGTGGATCATGCCGAGCACGCCGTAGGCCCACGGTTCGGCGGGACCGGAGTCGGCTCCCTGGTCCCGCAGCCACTCGCCGAGCGCCCGTGCGACCACGACCCCCAGACCGCTGACCAGTCGACGGTCCTCCAGCCGTCGTCCGGCGCCGAAGGAGCCCTCGGAGAGGAAGCGGTAGATGTGGGGGTCCGACTCGATGAACCCCACCCATGCGTCGATCGCCCGGGCGACCCGTTCGCGGGTGTCGTCGGTCGTGGCCCAGACCTCGGCGAACCGGGCGATCAGGTCCCGTGTGAAGCGCTTGGCCAGGGCGTCGGCGAGACCGGCCTTGTCGCCGAAGTTCGAGTAGAGGATCGGCTTGGTGATGCCGGCCTCGTGGGCGATGTCGTCCATCGACACCTCGGCGCCGTCACGACGGATGGCGATGACGGCGGCGTCGAGGAGCTCCTCGCGGCGTTCGGGTCGTGATCCCTTGGAGTTGGACCTGGTCCCGGTCGTCCTCGACTTCTGCTTCCGTTCAGCCACGGCGCCCCTCCTTCGTCCCCGCTGCGGTCGGATCGGTCGTCGCGACGCCCGTTGAAGCGAAGAGGTCCGGGAAGACCCGGGCGACGCGACTGAGGAGGTAGTCGGAGTACGGGCCGTCGACGAGGTGGACGTCCTCACCGTCCCATCTCGTGGTGAGGTCCTTACGGCGGTTCTCCCCGGCGCGGGGCAGCTCTCCGACGTGGACGTCCCATCCGGGGTCGAGGAAGAGCGGCATCGAGATCCTGTCGGTCGTGGGTGGAGCCACCCTGTGTGGTGTCGCGACGAACCGTCCGCCGCTCAGTCGCTCCAGCATGTCGCCGAGGTTGCAGACGATGGCGACGGGGTCCGGGTCCACATCGACCCAACTCGATCCGATCCGGACCTGGAGACCGCCGGTGCCGTCCTGGGCGAGAAGGGTGAGCAGCCCGTAGTCGGTGTGCTCACCCACGCCCCAGGCACCGTCACCGTCGCTCGCCGTGCGCGCCGGGTAGCTGAAGATGCGGAACAGCACCGTCGGATCCGCACACCAGGTGTCGAACAGGTCCTCGTCGACGCCCATGCCGAGGGCGATGCCGCTCAGCACCGATCGGCCGAGCGCGGTGACCTCGTCCATCCAGCGCGTCACCAGCTGGCGGAGCTCGGCGGGCCGATCGGGCCACGGGTTCGGACCGTGAAGCGGAACTCCGGCAACGACGCGGGGGTCGTCGGGTGGGAGGTCGGTGCCGAAGTAGAGGCCCTCCTTGGCATCCGGCACGCCGGAGGTCAGCTCCCCGCCGAGCGGGAACCAGCCCCGCCAGGCCAGTCCCGAACGCGCCATCGCGATCCTGGCCTTCTCGTCCTCGGCGAGTGCGAAGAAGGACCGTGCGCTGTGCTCGAGGTCGCTCCGCAGCGTCGTGTCGATCCCATGTCCGACCACCCGGAACACACCCGGTCCCTCACAAGCGGACACGAGTCGCTCGCCGACGGCGAGCCGCGCCGAATCCGGGTCGAACGGCTCTGGGTCGAACGGCTCTGGGTCGACCGGCTCCGTTTCGAGCGAGTCGGGTGCTCGACGTCGCAAGGCGGTGACGTCGATGGTCGGGATCTCCGCTGCTCGGCTCACGTCCTACATTGCAACACCTCCGCCGCATCGGGGCGAACGACGGGAGAGCAGATGGACAACCAGGATCCTCTACCCGCTCGAGAAGACCGGCACGGCCCGCTGCACGGCCTGCGGGTGATCGAGCTCGCGGGGATCGGCCCGGCTCCGTTCGCGGCGATGCTCCTCGCCGACCTCGGCGCCGACGTCCTGCGGATCGACCGGCCGTCGGTCTCCCCGATCGTCCCTGACGCCCGGCGTCCGGATCTCGACGAGGATGTCGAGGACGGTCCAGATCCATCCGGGTCGGGTGTCCGGAACCCCTACGACATGCTGAACCGCAACCGCTCCGGAGTGGGCGTCGACCTGCGCTCCCCGGAGGGATCGGCGCTGGTTCGTCGACTGGCGCGTGAGGTCGACGTGTTGATCGAGGGCTACCGCCCCGGTGTCGCCGAGCGTTTCGGCCTCGGCCCGGACGTGCTCCTCGCCGACAACGACCGGCTCGTGTACGGACGGATGACAGGTTGGGGACAGGACGGTCCGATGGCGCTACGTGCCGGCCACGACCTCGACTACCTCGCTCTGGCCGGTGTCCTCGCCCACGTCGGACGGGCGGATCAGCCGCCGACGCCCCCGCTCAACCTGATCGGCGACTTCGGTGGTGGCGGCATGCTGCTGGCGCTCGGAGTCCTCGCCGCGATCGTGGAGCGGTCCGTCTCGGGGCGCGGACAGGTAGTGGACGCGGCGATGGTCGACGGTGCCGCTCTGCTCATGGGGCCGCTGTTCGGAGCCTGGTCCTCCGGTTTCTGGTCCGCCGATCGGGGCACCAACCTGCTCGACTCGGGCGCCCCTTTCTACGACTGCTACCGGTGCGCGGATGACCGTTGGTTGGCGGTGGCGGCGATCGAGCCGGCGTTCTTCGCCGAGCTCGTCGACGGACTGGGACTGGCGGCCGATGACCTGCCCGACCAGCACGACAGGGTGCGCTGGCCCGAGCTGCGGGAGCGGTTCGCCGGTGTCATCGCCGGTCGGTCCCGGGATGAGTGGGCCGAGCTGTTCGAGGGCCGTGACGCGTGCGTCGCGCCGGTGCTCGACATGGGTGAGGCGCCCCGCCACCCCCACGCCGTCGCCCGCGGGTCCTTCGTCGACCTCGACGGGGTCGCACAACCGGCGGTTGCCCCCCGGTTTTCCCGCACCCCGGCGGCCGAACCCGAACCAGCGCGTGTCGGGTCCGACCCGATCGTCGTGCTCGGTTCATGGGGCGTCGGAGACGTAGAGGCCCGTGACCTCGTGGCGAGCGGTGTCGTCACCTGAGGCGCCGGTCCGCAAGCAGGGGAACAGCAGCTCAGCCGAGCAGGTACTCCGACATGGCGATGCTGCGCAGACGCTCCATGTCGAACGCGGTGGCGACGCTGTCGAGCATGACCGTGAGGTTGCCGAGGTCACCCAGGTGGAACGCCTCGATGTCGGACACGACGTCCTCGGACGGCCATGACTCGACGACGATCCCGTCGACCGGTTCGGCTCCCGGTGTGACCGCGTGGACGACCGAGTTGCGCACGTAGCGCAGACGTGGCTGCACGCGTTCGGACATCGGGGACTGGTGCAGGTACCACAGCTCCCGGAAGGTGCGAGGGTCGAGCCTCGGGTTGCGGTGCACGAGCGCGACCGTGACGAGGCCGGGAGAGCGCTCGCCGTCGGGCCAATCTCGCTCGGCGCCGCGTCGCTGGCCGAACTCGCTCCAGGTCGACTCGGTGACCAGGTAGGCGTCGTTGCGCACGCCAACCGAGCGGGCCCGGTGCACGGCGTCGTCGGCCAGGTCGTGGGCCGGCACCCAGTACGAGATCGACGCTCGGACCGGCAGCGCACCTGCGGGGGCAGGCATCGGCCCGGGTATCGACACGCCGTCGTCAGCCACGTGGACCGTGACGTCGACCGCCCCCGACCGGCGCAGCTCCGGCACCACGGCGTCGATCAGCTCGTCGCGCAGATCGGCGCCGTCACGGTCCCCCCGTTCCCGGATGATGTGGACGACCTTCTCCATATGTTCCTCCGGATCGGCTCGTCGACGGACCTCGGCAGCCCGGCTTCAGGTCGTGTAGTCGGCGTTGATGCGGACGTAGCCGTCGGTCAGATCGCAGCCGTAGACGGTCCATGACCCGGCCCCGATGCCGAGGTCGACGCCGATCGTCACCTCGTCACCGCGCAGGTAGCCCTCCAGGCGGATGAGGTCGTCCACTTCGAGGGGCTCGGGGTACACCTCGTCGTCTCCGAAGCGGACGTGGACCCGCTCCGGGTCGATGTCGGTGTCGTC
>CAZNQK010000114.1:6737-8452 GCA_964575165.1 uncultured Aquihabitans sp.
TGCGGCGTCGACCTCTGCGTCGGTGAGCACGAACGCGAGCATCGTGGCCATGTCGGGCTCGATCATGCCGACGCCTTTGGCGATCCCGACCACGCGGGCGGTGCCGGTCGTGGCCGGCAGCGTCGCCACGGCCACCTTCGGGTGGGTGTCGGTGGTCATGATCCCCGTCGCCGCGGCGGTGGCCGTCGTCCCCTCGAACGGTGGTCGCAGCGATGCGAGGTGCGAGCGGATCCGGTCCATCGGATAGGCGCGGCCGATGACACCGGTGGACGCGACCAGGATGTCGGACGGTTCGGCTCCCAGCGCCGTCGCCACGCCCGTCGCCAGCTCCTCGGCATCCGCGAGTCCCTGGGGGCCGGTCGCCACGTTGGCGTTCTTCGACACGACCACGACCGCTCGGAGCCTGCCGTCGGCGACGTTGCGACGCGACACCTCGACGCTCGGTCCGGAGAACCGCGATCGCGTGAACACCGCCGCTGCGGGGCAGGGTCGATCGGCGGCGATGACCACGAAGTCGTCCGTGTCGTCCTTGATCCCCACGTTGGCGACGTGTGTCGAGAAACCCTTCGGCAGTTCGACGTCGTCCATCGACGGGAGTCTGCCGACCGTCGCCGGATGGCACAATCGCGATCCTCGGGGTCTGGACCCACCACCCCGGGTTCGCCCGATGATCGGAGACACATGAGCAACGCCGAGCGGAACGGGACTTCACCGACGTCGTTGGAGGGCAGGCGGATCCTCGTGACCGGCGCCGCGCAGGGTCTGGGCGAGGCGATCGCCGCCCGGATCATCGACCTCGGCGGGAGCGTGCTCATAGGCGACGTGCTGGTCGACGCCGGTCGGGCCACGGCCGAGCGGCTGGGTGCGGCCTGTCGATTCGTCGAGCTCGACGTCACCTCCGACGAGGGGTGGCAGCGTGCGGTGGCCGACGCCGACGACACATGGGGCGGGCTCGACGGCCTGGTCAACAACGCGGGGATCCTCCACATCGGCCTGCTCGAGGACATGGAGCCCGAGCAGGTGTCCCGACTGCTGGCGGTGAACCTCGTGGGTCCGATCCTCGGCGTCAGGGCAGTGGCGTCGGTGCTGCGTGCCGGGGGTGGGGGTTCGATCGTGAACGTCTCGTCGATCGACGGGCTCGAGGGCATGAACTCGACCGTTGCGTACTCGGCGTCCAAGTGGGGCATGAGGGGCCTGACCCGCTCGAGTGCCATCGAGCTCGGCCGGGACTCGATCCGCGTCAACACCGTGTGCCCCGGCATGGGCAACCCCGAGATGTTCACGCCGTTCATCGCGGGGTTCGACCTCGGGCTCTACATGGAGAAGGCGCCCCAGGTCCCGTACCAGGAGCGTGGCCGGCCGCGGAACTGCGACATGCACGACGTCACGGAGATGGTGGTGTGGCTGCTGTCGGACGCCGCCCGTGGGTGCAGCGGAGCGGACTTCACCGTGGACGCAGGATGGACGGCTGGCACCTTCGCCCCGGGACTCCCCGGCTTCACCGACACCCCACACGCCTCCCACCCGAACTCGTGAGCTCACCCGAGTTCGTGAGCTCTCCCGAACTCGTGACATCTCGCGTTGCCATCCCGTTCGAGATGTCACGAGTTCGGGTTGGTGGGGGGCCGCACGAGTTCGGGTTGGTGGGGGGCCGGTAGCCTCGCCGGCATGGAGAGACACGCCACCGCCCTTCAGGTCGCAGCCGCCGTTCGCTC
>CAZNQK010000115.1:0-8294 GCA_964575165.1 uncultured Aquihabitans sp.
CAGATCGCCCGCCGCCTTCCCGGCCGTCGGAGCGATCAGCACCGGATCCGACGGGTAGCAGCCCGCCTCTGGAGTGTCCTGCGGGGCGACCTCGATCAGATCACCCCACGTGCGACCGCCGTCTGTGGACCGCTTCGCCACCAGGTGGTGCGGGTCGGTGTCGAGCGGCGAACGGGAGCGGGCCTCGGCGACGATCACGACGGTTCCCTCGGTGGTCACCGCAGCGCTGGGGATCCGGTAGGTGTCGATCCCGTCCAGGCCCGACTCGAACACGACGGAACGTTCCGGCGGACCGTGGTCCCGCTCGGTAGTCGCATCGTTGGTCGACGTGCCGGTGGTCGAAGTGCCGGACGGGGAGTCGGTGTCGGCCGAGCCCGAGCACGCGGTGGCACCCATGGCGATCACGACGAGGGCACCGAGGACGAGACGGCGGAGAGGCGTCAGGCGCATGCGACGATTCTCGCCCAACCTCACTCCCGGCCAGCTCTGTTCCCGTTTCGTGGCCGGAATCGGCCACGAAACGGGAACAAAGCCGGCTTGGGCTGGTGGGTCAGGGGTTGACGAAGTCGACCATCACGTCGCGGGCGAACGACTCGACGAGCCGATCACCCGCGTCGGGCCAACCGCACACCAGGTAGTCGTAGCCGACGCTGCGCCACTTGTCGGCGTGCTTGCGGGCGGCGTCGAGGTCGTCCAGCGACAGCGACGACGCCCGTTGGATGTCCGACGGGTCGCGGCCGGCCTCGGCGGCGAGCTCGTCGACCCGGGTGTTGGCTTCGACCAACGACGTGGGCGTCCCCCACGCGTGCCAGACGTCCGCGTAGCGGGCTACGAGGGGCAGGGTCCGACGCGGGCCGTTGCCGCCGATCCAGATCGGAGGGTGCGGGCGCTGGACCGGCACTGGGAGCAACCGGGCCTCGCGCAGCGACACCCGGCGACCGTCGTAGGACACCGTCTCTCCCGTGAACAGGCGGGTGGCGATCTCGAGCGCGTCCTCCAGGAGGTCGAACCGGTCACCGGTCGGCGGGAACGGGACTCCGAGCTCGTGGTGCTCCGCGTCGAACCAGGCGGCGCCGAACGAGAGCTCGAGCCGCCCGTGCGACGCATGGTCCAGCGTCATGGCCTGGGCAGCGAAGACCGACGGGTGCCGGTAGGTCATGCCCGTGACGAGCAGCCCGAGGCGGATTCGTGACGTCACACCGGACAACGCCGCGAGGGTGGTCATGCCCTCGAACGTCTCGCCCGGACCGTCTCCGTACATCGGTCGGAAGTGGTCGAAGCCCCAGGCCCCGTCGAAGCCGAGGTCCTCGGCGAGGCGCACCCTCCGGACGAGCTCGTCCCACGGGACACGTTGCTGGGCGACGTCGAGTCCGAAGCGCATGGACGCAAGCTATCGAGGTCAGTCGTCGTCGAGCGGGCGGTGGAAGCGGCCGTCGTCGTGGTCGTCAGGTGAAGGCAGGACCAGGATCGGCCCGCGGGCGTGGTTCACGCAGTGGCTCGCGACCGAGCCGAGCATCATGCCGATCACGCCAGTGCTGCCCTGGGACCCGACGACGAGCAGGTCGTCCGGTCCCGCGGTGTCCACCAGAACGGTCCTTGCGTCGCCCTCGATGGTCTGGAGGCTGACCGCCAGGTCGGGATGGCGGGCCACGACCCGGTCGACGGCGTCCTCGGCCGTCTCGGTGGCGTAGCCCTCGAACTCGGCGGGGTCGAACGACACGGGGAAGGCGAACGAGCGCCCGGGTGCCGACCACGCCGCCACGACGAGGAGCGGGCAGCCGAACGCGGCCGCCTGGTCGGCCGCAGCGTCCAACGCACGTACCGCGGTGTCGGAACCGTCGACGCCGACGACTACTCGATCCATGAACCTCGCTCCAGGTGCTCGTCGAAGGGTTGCCATCCGATCATGCCTGCTCCGCAGCAGCGATGCCGCACGGGCCCGGAAGTCACGGCGTCGCGCCGAGCACGTGAGCGGCCGCTGCCGGAGCGTCGTCGCAGATGTGGAACACGGCCAGGTCCTCGGCGGAGATCGTGCCCCCTGCGAGGAGGGTGTTCTCCATCTCGTCGATCACGGGCTGCCAGAACTCGCGTCCGACGAGAGCGATGGGGAAGTCGGCCATCTTCCCGTTTCGCACCAGGGTGGCGATCTCGAACAGCTCGTCGAACGTGCCGAATCCACCGGGGAGTGCGACGAAGCCGACCGAGTACTTGACGAGCATCACCTTGCGGACGAAGAAGTGGCGGAACGTCACCATGCGGTCGCAGTAGGGGTTCGGAGCCTGTTCGAGAGGGAGCTCGATGTTGCAGCCGATGGACCTGCCGCCCGCCTCCCTGGCCCCTCGGTTCGCGGCCTCCATGCACCCGCCGCCTCCGCCGGTCATGACGGTCATTCCGAGCTCGGCGAGGCGGGCGCCCACGTCCAACCCGTAGCGGTAGGCGTCGTCCCCCTCGGTGAGTCGGGCCGAGCCGAACACGGTGACGCACGGCCCGACGCCGCGGAGGGCGCGCAGCCCGCGCACGTACTCGCTGAGGATCGACAGGGCGTGGACCACCTCGACGCGCCTCGGCTGCGGTCCTCGGAGGACGTGGATCGCGCCGCCCGAACGACGGCGGACCCGTGCGGGTCGGGAAGCGCTCGGGTCGCCCTGCGTCGGGGACTCGGGCTCGCCCATGGGGTCGCTCCCATGGGGTCCGGCGTCACGGCGGCCCGCCGTCACGGGGACTCCGCGTGCCGTGACGGCACCTCGACGTGGTCGCCCTGGAGCGGGACGTGTGCGTCCCAGCCGAGCTCGTTGCGGAGACGTGCCCGGAGCGCGTCGGCGGCCGCCGGCTCTCCGTGGACGATGCTGGAACCGGACGCCGGTGCGTCAGCGGTGGACAGCCACGCGACGAGCTCGTCGGCATCGGCGTGCGCTGACAGCGAGTCGATCCGTTCGACGGTCGCTCGCACCGGGACGTCCTGGCCGAACATGCGGATGGACGAGGCTCCGTGAGCGAGTGCGTCGCCACGGGTGCCCGCCGCCTGGAAGCCGGTCAGCACGATGGTGTTGCGGTGGTTGGGCGCCATGGTCTCGAGGTGGTGGAGCACACGCCCGCCGGTCGCCATCCCGCTGGCGGCGAGCACGATGTTCTGCTCCCGTCTCGACGTCAGCTGCATCGACTCGTCCGCCGTGCGGACGAAGGTGACGTCGTCGCACATCGCCTCGCACTGCTGGACGCTGAGACGGTGCTGGTCGGTGAAGCGGCAGAACAGCTCGGTGGTGTTCACGGCCATCGGGCTGTTGAGGTAGGTGGGGACGTCGGGGATGCGGCCGTCGCGTCGGAGCTCGCTGAGCAGGTGCAACAGGGTCTGCGCCCGACCGACGGCGAAGACGGGGATGAGGACGCTGCCTCGGCGGCGCAGCGTGCGGTTGATCACGTCTGCGAGCTCGTCGGAGGGGTCGACGTCGGGGTGGTGGCGGTTGCCGTAGGTGGACTCGGTGACGATGTGGTCGGCGGCGGGGCACGGCTCGGGTGGCCGCATGAGCGGGTCGACGGGTCGTCCGACGTCGCCGCTGAAGGTCACCGACGCGCCGGCCTGGTCGAGGTGCACGGCCGCCGCACCGAGGATGTGGCCGACGGGAGAGAACGCGGCACCGAGCCCGTCTGTCGGTTCGAACCGCTGGCCGAACGGCACGGCCCGGAAGCGGGGCAGGCACCGTTCGGCGTCCCGAGTGGTGTAGAGGGGCAGCGCCGGTTCGTGACGGCTCGAGCGGCGCCGGTTCGCGATGCGGGCGTCCTCCTCGTGGAGGTGGGCGGAATCGGGCAGCAGGATCCGAGCGAGTGCCTCGGTCGGCTCGGTGCACCAGATGGGACCGGCGAACCCGTCGCGGACCAGGGCGGGGAGGAAGCCGCTGTGGTCGATGTGCGCGTGGGTGAGCACGACGGCGTCGATCGAGGCGGGGTCGACTGGGAACGGCTGCCAGTTCAGCAGTCGCAGCCGCTTCAGTCCCTGGAAGAGGCCGCAGTCGATCAGGACCCGTCGGTCGCCGACCTCGACGAGGTGCCGGGAGCCGGTGACGGTCTCGGCTGCACCCCAGAACGTGACTCTCATCGGATCGATCCTCTGGCGGTGGCGGACACCCACGTTGTGTACCACCATGCCTCGGAAGCGGCACCGGTGCCCGTGCCGGCGTCGACCGACCTCCGGGCAGGGGACATGAGCTACATCTTCGACTTCGACCACAGCCACATGCAGCACCCGATGGACCTGAAGGACCTCCTCGGTGGCAAGGGAGCGAACCTCGCCGAGATGAGCTCGGTGCTCGGTCTGCCAGTGCCGCCCGGTTTCACGATCTCCACCGAGGCCTGCCGGGCCTACATGGACCAGGGTTGGCCGACCGACCTCGACGGGCAGCTCACGGAGCACCGCTCCGCGCTCGAGGCGGCGGCGGGCCGGCGACTCGGCGACGAGCACGACCCGCTCCTCGTGAGTGTGCGTTCCGGGGCCAAGTTCTCGATGCCCGGCATGATGGACACCGTCCTCGACCTCGGCCTCAACGACCGCTCCGTCGAGGGGCTCGCCGCCACCTCGGGCGACCGGCGCTTCGCTCTCGACAGCTACCGCCGATTCCTCCAGATGTACGGCAAGGTCGTGCTCGAGATCGATGGCGCCGGGTTCGACGCCGTGTTCGACGCGGTCAAGGCGGCGGTCGGCGTGACGAACGACGCCGACCTGGGCGCCGAGGAGCTGTCGCAGGTAATCGAGCGCTACAAGGCCCTGGTCCTGGAGGTCACCGGCGAGGAGTTCCCGCAGTCACCCGACGAGCAGCTGCGCGGCGCGACCGAGGCGGTGTTCCGCTCCTGGAACTCGCCGAGGGCGCAGGCCTACCGACGGCGGGAGCACATCGCGGACGACCTCGGCACAGCCGTGAACGTCCAGATGATGGTGTTCGGCAACCGCGGCGAGGACTCGTGCACCGGCGTGGGGTTCACCCGCAACCCGGCGACGGGGGAGCCGGGCTGCTACGGCGACTTCCTGGTCAACGCCCAGGGCGAGGACGTCGTCGCCGGGATCCGCAGGACCCGGGACCTCGCCGAGATGGCGGAGGTCTTCCCGGGACCGTTCGCCGAGCTGATGGACATCTTCGACCAGCTGGAGCGGCACTACCGGGACATGCTCGACACGGAGTTCACCGTCGAGCGCGGCAGGTTGTGGATGCTCCAGGTCCGTTCGGGCAAGCGGACCGGCGCGGCAGCGCTGCGGATCGCGGTCGCGATGCACGGCGACCCGAAGATCGCTCTCACGAAGGAGGAGGCCGTCCGCCAGGTGTCGCCCGAGCACGTCGATCAGCTGCTGCACCCCCAGTTCTCGGCGGTCGACGTCCCGGTGCTGGCCACCGGTCTGGGTGCCTCACCGGGAGCGGCCGTCGGCGCCGTCTGCTTCCACGCCGACCGAGCGGTCGAGATGGCCGACGCGGGGACGAAGGTGATCCTGGTCCGTGAGGAGACCTCGCCCGAGGACGTCCACGGCCTGGAGGCCGCCGAAGGGGTGCTGACGTCGAGGGGCGGTCTGGTCAGCCACGCCGCGGTGGTCGCCCGCGGTTGGGGCAAGCCAGCCGTGGTCGGAGCCGAGTCGCTGGACATCGGGGAGTCGTCGTTCAGCGTCGGCGGCCACACCGTCGTGGAAGGCGAGGTCATCTCGATCGACGGGACGACCGGACGTGTGATGCTGGGCGCTCTCGAGCTCACCGAAGGACGGCTGCCCGACGAGCTCGACGTGGTCCTTCGGTGGGCCGACGAGCTGCGCGGTCCGTCGTTCGGCGTGTGGGCGAACGCCGACACAGGGTCGGACGCGGCGCGGGCACGGTCATTCGGGGCGGAAGGGATCGGTCTGGCGCGGACGGAGCACATGTTCATGGGGGACCGACTGCCTGTCGTGCGGAGGATGATCCTCGCCTCGGACGAGGAGGAGGAGCAACGTGCGCTCGACGACCTCCTCGAGCTCCAGCGAGGCGACTTCATCGAGCTCTTCGAGGCGATGGACGGGCTGCCGGTCACCATCCGCCTGCTCGACCCGCCCCTGCACGAGTTCCTGCCCAGCATCGAGGAGGTCATCGCGGGCGAGGCGCTCGAGGACCTCGACGACGCCTCCCGTGCGTTGTTCCACGCTGCGCGGGAGTGGCGTGAGCAGAACCCGATGCTCGGCACCCGCGGAGTGCGGCTCGGCGTTCTGAAGGGCGGCTTGTACAAGATGCAGGCCAGGGCGGTCGCAGAGGCAGCATTGGTCCGACTGCGCAGCGGCGGGACGCCGAGGCCACACGTGATGGTTCCGCTCATCGTCACCGGTGCCGAGATGTCGCTGGTGCGTCGGTGGATAGAGGACGAGCTCGACGCGGTGCTGGGTCGGGATCGCTCCGGGCTGGAGATCCCCGTCGGGTCGATGGTCGAGACGCCCCGCGCCGCCATCCGCGCCGATGACGTGGCGGCCAGCGCGGACTTCTTCTCGTTCGGTACGAACGACCTCACGCAGATGACGTTCGGGTTCAGCCGTGACGACATCGAAGGACGGCTCATGGTCCGCTACCTCGACGAGGGTCTGCTGCCGCGCAACCCGTTCGAGACCATCGATCACCGCGGCGTCGGCGAGCTGGTCCGTATCGCCACCGAGCGGGGCCGGTCGGCACACCCCGACCTGTCGGTCGGCGTGTGCGGCGAGCACGGAGGCGACCCCGAGTCCATCGCGTTCTTCCACGACGTGGGACTGGACTACGTGTCGTGCTCCCCGTTCCGGGTCCCGGTGGCTCGCCTCGCCGCAGCGCAGGCGGTGCTCGGACACCGCAGGACGGACGCGTAGGCGGCCCGTCGCAGGTCTCAACCAGACGAGCGAGCCCGACAGGTTGGGACGAAGGTCCCTACAAGGTCGACCCTTCATCTCCTTAGGGTGCTCTCAGGTACTTCGATGAAGTTCTCTTGTGCTCTTCGAGGTTCCTCCGCCGACCAAACGGGAGGAAGATAATGCGTTCGTCGAACCGTAGGCACAGGCGGGGCCACAGGCTCCGCCTCTTTGCGTCAGTGGCAGCGCTCGCGCTGCTGGGAGCGGCGCTCGTCGGTTGCAGCAGCGACGACGACAGCTCCGGCTCCGGGAACCTCCAGGAGGTCGCCAAGGAACGTGGCCTCTCGGACGCAGACCTGCTCGCAGCCGCCAAGACCTACACGCCGAGCGGTACCCAGGACGAGTACCTGACCTTCGCGAGCGGCGGCCAGTCGGGCCAGGTGCACGTCATCGGCGTCCCGTCCATGCGCCTGCTGCGGACCATCGGCGTCTTCACCCCCGAGCCGTGGCAGGGCTGGGGTTACGGGTCCAAGTCGACCGACGAGGTGATCGAGGCGGGCACGCCGCCTGGCACCGAGCCGCTGAAGTGGGCCGACACGCACCACCCGGCGCTGTCGGAGACCGACGGTGACTACGACGGCGAGTTCCTGTTCATCAACGACAAGGCGAACTCGCGTGTCGCCACGATCGACCTCCGGGACTTCGAGACCAAGCAGATCGTGCGGAACCCGGTGGCCATCAACGACCACGGGGGCACCTTCGCCACGCCCGACACCGAGTGGGTGATCGAGGGCGGCCAGTACGCGACGCCGCTGGGCTGGGCCTGGGACTCGCTCGACAACTACGAGGAGACCTACCGGGGCCTCATCACGTTCTGGAAGTTCGACCGTGAGGCCGGCAGGATCGACGAGTCGAAGTCCTTCGCCATGGAGCTGCCGCCCTACTGGCAGGACCTGTGCGACGCCGGCAAGGGCCCGTCCGATGGTTGGGTCTTCTGCAACTCGATCAACACCGAGATGGCCACCGGCATGACCCACGACGGCGAGCAGTTCGAGGCGGCGACGGGGGCCAACGAGACGGACTTCCTCCACGCCATCAACCTGAAGAAGGCCGCCGAGGTGGCCGCAGCGGGCGGGACCCAGGTCGTCAACGGCTTCAACGTGATCCCGCTCCAGAAGTCCGTCACCGAAGGGCTCCTGTACTTCGTGCCCGAGCCGAAGAGCCCGCACGGCTCCGACGTGACGCCCGACGGTGAGTACGTCGTCGTCGCCGGCAAGCTCGACACGCACGCCAACGTCTACAGCTTCGACAAGCTGATGAAGGCGATCGACGCCGGCCCGGCGGAGAAGGACCCGTTCGGGGTGCCGATCGTCAAGATGGACGACGCCATGGAGGCCCAGGTCGAGCTGGGGCTCGGCCCGCTGCACACCCAGTTCGACGACAAGGGCTACGCGTACACGAGCCTCTTCCTCGACTCGGC
>CAZNQK010000116.1:0-8197 GCA_964575165.1 uncultured Aquihabitans sp.
ACCCCGACATGCGGCGCGAGACGACCCGAGTTCCGACAGGCCCACGAACTGGGCGCTCAGATGCCGATGCGCTGGGCGAGCAGCTCCCGGTGGTAGGTCGGATCACCGAACAGCAGCTCCGAGCTCTTGGCCCGCTTGAAGTACAGGTGCGCGGGGTGCTCCCAGGTGAAGCCGATGCCACCGTGGATCTGGATGTTCTCGGCCGCGGCGTGGAAGTACGCCTCAGAGCAGTAGGCCTTGGCGAGCGATGCCACCGAGGGGAGCTCGTCGTTCAGCTCCGACGCGCACCAGCCCGCGTAGTACGCGGCGGACTTGGCCGACTCGACCTCGAGCAGCATGTCGGCGCACTTGTGCTTGATGGCCTGGAACGAGCCGATCGGCCGGCCGAACTGGACCCGGTCCTTGGCGTACTGCACCGCGGACTCGAGCACCTCCTGCGAGCCGCCGACCTGCTCGGCAGCGAGGGCGACCGCCGCCAGGTCGAGGACCTTGGACAGCACGTCCCAACCACCGCCGTCGGTGCCGATGAGCGTGGCCGGGACGTCCGCGTACTGGAGCCGGGCCTGCTTGCGGGTCTGGTCCATGGTCGACAGGGCTGTCCGGGTGAGGCCGGGAGCATCGCCGGCGACGGCGAACAGGCTGATGCCGGCATCGGTGCGCGCCGCCGTGATGATCAGGTCCGCGGTGTGGCCGTCGAGGACGTAGAGCTTCTCGCCGTTGATCTTCCAGGCGTCGCCGTCCTCAGTGGCGGTGGCGGTCACAGCCGAGTCGTCCCACTTGCCGTTCGGCTCGGTGTAGGCGAGGGTGGCGATCGTCTCTCCCGAGGCGATGCCGGGCAGGTGGGCCTGCTTGGCGGCGTCGTCTCCGGAGTGGATGAGGGTCTGTCCGGCCAGCACGACGGTCGAGAAGTACGGGGCGCACAGGAGGCGCCGACCCATCTCCTCGAGCACGACGATGAGCTCGACGAAGCTGTAGCCCGAACCGCCGTACTCCTCGGGGACGACCAGGCCCTGGAGGCCCATCTGCTCGGCCATCTGGGTCCAGACTGCGGCGTCGTAGCCGACTTCGGTGTCCATGAGCTCACGGACGGTCGGCTCGTCGGACTTGGCGTTGAGGAAGTCCCGGACGACCTTGCGCAGCTCTTCCTGCTCCTCGCTGAAGGCGAAGTTCACTGTTCGTTCCCCCTGGGGATCGTGGCGTGCGGTGTGCGGCGAAGGTTCTACACCGCGGACCCGGAGCGTGCACGGCGTCACGCGTACACCCGCGTACACCACGAAGGGACCGGCGGCAGGTTGGAAACGGTTCGTGCGTCGTTATCGTTGGACGGAGTCCGAGATGGAGCCGCACCCGATGCCAGAGCAAGCAGGACCGGAGCAAGCAGGACCAGAGCAACCCAGCCGTGGGACGTCGGTCAACGGCACTGCGGACCGGCGCGCACGGATCGGCCGGGTCGGCTACGCCCCAGGGGTGTACGACCTCTTCCACATCGGCCATCTCAACATGCTCCGCAACGCCGCGACGTTCTGCGACCACCTCATCGCCGGCGTCGTGAGCGATGAGGTGGCCCAACGCGCGAAGGGGAACCGGCCCGTGGTTCCGCTCGAGGAGCGCCTGGAGATCGTCCGAGGCATCCGTTGGGTAGACGAGGCCGTCGCCGAGGACGTACCGCACAAGCTGGAGATGTGGGAACGCCTGCACTTCGATGTGATCATCAAGGGCGACGACTGGAAGGGCACGGACAAGGGCGACAAGTTGGAGGCGGACTTCGCCGTCCACGGAGTCGAAGTGGCCTACGTCCCCTACACGCAGCGCACGTCGAGCTCCATGCTCCGGCGGATCCTCGAACGCGAGCTCGAAGGATCCTGACCCGCCTGGGTGATCCAACCCGGACCGATCACCCCGGTCGGCACCTCACACCCAGCGAGCTGCCCACCACGCTCCGTCATGATCCTGTCATGTCGTCACGCGTCACCACAGGCATCGGCGGTCTTCTGCAACGTGATCGCAACCTTCCCTGCTAGCATCCGCGCCGTTGCAAGCATCGACGACAGATGCTCAACCTCGGATGGCCATGGGTCGATGGATCTAGAGCCAGCCAGCCCATGAGGGAGACCGCAGGTGACCCGTCGGATCCAGTTGACCACCTTGATCGCAGCGTTGGCGTTCACCGCCGCCTGCTCGGGTAACCCCTCGCTCGACGCCGGCAGGACCGCGTCACCCGCCACGCGCCGGATCGCCTCGACCCGCCCTGCCACGACGGCACCGACCAACGGGATCGCTCCGTCACCGCTCGATGCCACATCCCCCGTCACGGGAGACGTGACGGGTTCCGGCACGACGCTCGGATCCACCGACTACCCGGTCCCCACCGGAGCGATCATCGTCGCCTCCAACGGCGACGACACAGCCCAGGGCACCGTCGGTTCGCCGATGCGAACCCTCGGTCGGGCGGTCGCTGCGGCCCGAGCCGGTGCGACGATCGTGCTGCGCGGCGGCACGTACCACGAATCGGTCACGATCCCCGCAGGCAAGGCCGTCACCGTCCAGAACTGGCCCGGTGAGGTGGTGTGGCTCGACGGCAGCGAAGCCGTGACCGGCTGGATCGCCGACGGAGGTCGCTGGCGCAGGGACGGCTGGAACCTCACGTTCGACCACTCCCCCACCTACACCCGAGGTGCAGCAGACAGCACCAAGGCCTACTGGGGATTCGTGAGCGCGACCTACCCGATGGCGGCGCACCCCGACCAGATGTGGATCGACGGCCAGGCACAGGCTCAGGCACCGTCGGTCGATCAGGTCGGGCCCGGCGCCTTCCACAAGGACGACCCCGCCGGTCGCCTGTACCTCGGCACGGATCCGACCGGTCACGACGTGCGCGCAGCGACGCTCGTCAAGGCGCTGTCGATCAGAGCCGCCGGAACCACGGTGCGCGGGATCGGCTTCCGGCGCTACAGCCCCTCGGTGCCAGACATGGGGGCCATCACGGCAGAGGCTCCAGGGATCACCCTCGAGCACCTCGTCGTGTCCGAGATGGCCACGACCGGCGTCAGCGTCCTCTCCACCGGCGCAGTCCTGCGGAACCTCGACGTCTCCCGTGCCGGGATGCTCGGCATCCACGCAAACCAGGCCGACGGACTCAGGGTCCTCGGAGTGAACGCCCGACAGAACAACGTGGAGCACTTCAACAGCTCCCCGGTCTCAGGTGGGTTCAAGGTGACCCGGACCCGTGGCGTGACGGTGTCGAAGAGCACGTTCCGCGACAACCTCGGACCCGGCGTGTGGGCCGATGAGTCCGTGTACGACATCCGGATCACGGGATGCGACCTGACCGGAAACACCGGCCACGGGATCTCGCTCGAGCTGTCCGCCAAGGCGATCGTTGCCGACGACGTCATCGTCGGCAACGGCGGCAACGGCATCAAGGTCAACAACACCTCCGACGTGACCCTCGTCAACAACACCTTCGTGGGCAACAACCGGCCCGTGAACATCGTCCAGGACTCCCGTCGCGCCTCGAATCCGTCGACGCCGGGACACGATCCTCGACAGCCGTTCCCGGATCCGACGATGACGTGGATCAACGGCCCGGTGCTCGTCCAGGGCAACGTCATCTCCGCACCAGCTGCCGGCAACTGCCTGCTCTGCGTCGAGGACTACTCCAGGGAGTTCACCGCCGAGCAGCTGCGGATCTCGACCGTGGGCAACGTGTACCACCGTGTCACGGCCGCATCACCGACCTGGTTGGTGGTGTGGTCGCGCGGCGGAGCGGGTCCGGCGGTGTTCAACGACCTGGCTTCCTTCCAGGCGGCGACCGGCCAGGAAGCTGCGGGCCTGTCGATGACCGGAACAGCGGTCACGGACCTGAGCGGACGGCGGACCGCAGCGGTCCAGCAGTTCGACCAGGTCGCTCCCCCTCTGACCGGCGCACTCGCGACGCTGATAGGGCAAGCCGACGGCGCTCGTCGCTTCGGCGCCTTCCGCTGACGACGATCTCGGCCTGGATCGGGGGTTCTCAGGCGAGAGGCCCAGGGGCGAGACGTCGCAGCTGCTCCATGATCTCGGAGCGGTACCGCTCCGGCGAGTAGCGCTCCTCGGCCCGCTCGGCGTCGATCACGGCGAGACGTCGCACCTCGTCCCAGTCGTCGATCATGGATTCCACGGCATCGGCGAAGGCCGATGGATCCCCCGGCGGGACCGACCGTGCCGCCTTCGCACCGGCGACGGCCTCCAGGAGACCGCTGCTGGCGCTCGCGATCACCGGACGACGAGCGAGCGTTCCCTCCACAGCGGTGTTGCCGAACGGCTCGTCGCCACGTGACGGCACGAGGAGGATGTCGGCCTCGGCGAGCAGCTTCCAGACGTCGTCGACGTAGCCGTGCAGACTGACCCTCTCCGGGTCTTCGAGCTCATCGACACGCCGCTGCAGCTCGGTCTCGACGTACTCGTAGCCGGGATAGACCGAACCAGCGACGTCGAGGCTGACGGGCCTACCGCGTCGCTCGAGCTCCCTGACGATGTCGACAGCGTCGAGCACACCCTTGCGCTCCGAGAGCCGACCCACGAACAGGAGCCGAGCCGGACCGTCGATGACCGGTCGCGGTGGCACGGGTTCGGTGGGTCCGATGACGCCGTTGTAGACCACGGTGCTGCGCCGACCGAGCCGCGGCAGCACATCGGTGAGGACCTTCTCCGAGAAGCGGCTGTTGACCACCAGTCGGTCGGCCAGCAGGAGCGGACTGGCAAGGGCGGTGCGAACAGGCCGCGACGGCGTCGACTCGGCTTCGTGGACGTGGCACACCGACGGGACACGGGCCATCCTGGCCAGCACCAGCCACTCCGGAGCGGTCAGGGTGCTGAGGTACAGGACGTCGGGACGGACATCCCTGATCAGCCGACGTCCGGGCCCGAGCGACCTGATCGCATCACCGGTCAGGGTGAGCAGTCCTCGCGGCGACAGGTACGAACGTCGGAGCACCGGAGTCGGACAGATCCTGACCTCGGCCCCGCTCTCCTTGATCAGGGCGAGGAGCGGACCTTCCTCCGGGAGGGTGACCACCGCACGGTGACCACGTTCGACGATCGCGTCGATGCTCTCGAGGAGCATGCGGTCCGAGCCGTAGAGATCCGGACTCGGATGTGCGACGAGGACGGTCCCGGTCACACCGACACCGTCGTCGGCGCGTCCGTCTCCGTCGGGACCGGAACAGCGTCCTCGAGCGATGTCGATCCTGACTCCCATGCGTCGCGTCGGGCCACCACGTACCAGCCGATGCACATGAACAGCCAGGTGCTCGCGAAGTTGGCGAGCGAACCCGGTCCCTCGAAGACGATCGAGTCGACGAGAAGGAACGAGATGACGCCGAGCAGGATGGCACGATCGAGCACCAGGTTGCGTGGGCCGTTGCGCGGCAGCTGATGGACGCCGACCACGAGCGTCAGGATCAGCGCCAACCAGACCAGCAGACCCACCACCCCGAGCTCGACGACGACGTTCACCACCGCGTTGTGACCGCCTCCGAGCCCGATCTGCTCGTAGAACAGGCCACGTGATGCGGTGATGCCGTTGCCGAACAGCGGTTGGTCCATCGTGGCCTCGAACGCGAGGCTCCACAGCTCGGTCCGGTTGTTGAGCGACGACAGCTGCGCCGTGTCCTCACCGCGGGTGATGTAGGCGGTGATGTCCTTGTTCGCCGCGATGGCGACCCCAGCGAACAGCACCAGCGCGACGAGGGCCACCTCGATGGCCGTCCGTCCCCGCTTGGACGCCAGGAGCACGACAGCGACGCCGCAGAGACCTGCGAGGATCGCCCCACGCGTGTGGCTCGCGAGTCCGCCGCCTGCCGTGATGGCCAACAGCGCCCAGTACACGGGTGCTCGCCATCGCGGACCCGGTCGATCCATGCGATGGCTGATCGCGTACGCGAACGCCACGACCGCCGCCAAGCACGCCATCGCACCCGAGGCCGTGGGATGGACCGCGAGCCAGGTGAACCGGCCTGTCTGGGCTGCGCTGATCGGAACGCTCGGCACCATCAGGCCATAGGCCACGCCAGCGGCGATCAACAACAGGTACAGGTGTGCGAACCGGTGGAAGTGGGCACGACCGCCGTCCATGCATGCAACGACGACGACCGCGAGCAGGATCGTGGCCTGGATGCAGCGGACGAGCGCGTACTTCGGGTAGGGAGTGTACGCGACGGAGAGCACGGCCAGACCGATGAAGCACGCCGCGAGGAACAGCGGTGCCGGAACGCGACGGACTCTCGCGGGCCGGAAGCGGACGAAGAGCAGGTAGGCGGCCACTGCGCCGTAGAGGACCAGCTCCAGCATCGCAGCCGAATCGAGGTCACCGGCCAGGGCCCGACCGGGTGCACGCGTGCGGTACTTGAAGTCGCTGCCGATGATGAAGACGACGCCAGCGACGGCGAGCCACCAGTCGTCGACCCGCTGGAGGAACCGTTGGACGATTGACCCTTCCGCTAATGCCACCTCGTCATGATAGGGGGTCCTCGACCCGACCCGACCCTGACGGCGACCGTTTCGTGGAACCGCTGCGCCGCCTGTCGGTGGCTCCGGCCGCCCAGGCGGGTGGGCCTGCCGCTGTCGAGCCGGGTTCGCCGTTCGATCGGGCGTTCGTGGAGGTCGGGAGGTCGCTGACGGGCTCGGCGTCAGCACCCATCGGTGCGGTCTCCCGCCGCTGGAGTTCCAGAGGGGACCCTTCCTCCTCCTTGGCCGTCGGAACCAGGATCATCTGCCTCGAGATCAGCCCCATGGAGAGCGATCCGAGCGCCATGGCATAGGGCACGAACGCGACGTCAGCACCGATCACCTCGAGGACGACGACGAGCGCCGCCAGCGAGATGAGCGCCTCGACGACCCGGAGGCCCATCATGGCGGCGTGGCGCCCACGCACCGCAGCGAGGCTCCCGAACGGCATGAGGACGGCGCTCGCCGCGGCGTACACGCACCAGCCGAACACGGCGACCGGGTCGAGCTCGAACTTGCCATCGGTGATGACCACACCGAACCTGGGCAACAGGGCGAGCGAGACGAGACCGAGGGCGAGCGACAGTCCGACGAGCATCGCCGCGCCCCGATCGGCGAGCGGGATGAGCTGACGCAAGGATGCGGACCGACGGTGCGCGTACGAGGCGAAGAGGAAGCTGCCGGCACCGTTGACGATCAGCATCGCCGGCGCCGCGTAGACCCGCGCCGCCTCCAGCTCCCCGAACAGGACCGTTCCGACGGCGATGATCACGATCGTACGGACCGCCGCCATCATGGCAGGGCGTACGGCCTGCTGCGCAGCCCTCCACCTGCCGTAGCGGATCACGCTGCGCCACTCGCTGCGTCGCATCGACGCCCACCAGCGTTCAGCGCGAGGCAGCAGGACGATCCCGACCAGGAGCCCGGCGAGCTGAGCGACGACCAGCGTGGTGAGCAGATCACGCATGACGAGCTGGCCCTCGAGCAGCTGCATCACGGTCAGCGTCACGGCGGTGACCACCAGCACCGTGACGTCGACGGTCACCACGAACCAGAAGCGCAGCGACGCCATCAACATCCGACGGACGAGCTCCTCGAGCACGAACGCGGCGGTTGCTGCGCCGAAGATCGGGGCCAGGCTCCAGTCGATCAGGCCGGTGGCACCCGAAAGGACGCACGCAACCAGACCGCCGAGGCCCGCTATGCCGAGCGCGACGACCTGGAGCCCACCACGAACGCGCTCCTCGTGGCGGTCCAACACGGTGAGCGAGTCGCCCACCATCCCGGTCGTGACCGCGGTCGACAGCACGACGCAGCTGTACAGCAGTGCGAAGACGCCGAGACCGGCAGCGCTGAGCTCGCGGACCGCGATGATCTGGAGCAGGAAGCTCGTCATCGACTGCACGACCTCGGCGGAGATGGCGGCAGCGACCTTCTGCACCTTCGCGATCGAGCGCGCGACCCTGCCCGCCGGGCCCTGATCCGGTGTCCCCTCGTCGACCTGATCCGTTCCGGTCTCAGAAGTGGTCATAGGCGTTCCAGTGTTCCAGCCATGCGGGACGTCGTGGTTCCTCTCGGGCATCTCGCTCGGATGGGTAGGACCCGTCGGGCACGGTAGGCACCCGACGGGTCTGGTCGTCCGGGACCCGCGACGTTAGGCGCCGGGTGTGGCGATGAGGTTGTCGACCGTCATGGTGATCGGCGCGTTCGT
>CAZNQK010000117.1:0-7898 GCA_964575165.1 uncultured Aquihabitans sp.
GGCGGATCGGGGGTCGCTGGACGTGCGCATCGCTCGGCGATCGTACCGGCGACTCGGGCGGTGCCGAGCGCGTCGAACGCCGCCGTCAGCGACCGCGCCTTCCGCGTTCTGTGTGCGTCTCGCGTCGCTCCACGACGTGAGATACACACAAAATCCGAGTGAAGGCCTGAGCTCCGCGTTCTGTGTGCGTCTCGCGTCGCTCCACGACGTCAGATACACACAAAATCCGATTGGTGGTGGGGCGAGTCAGCCGATCTTCTTCTGGCCGAGCCGGCGCAGGTTCATCAGCTTCGACTTGGCGTAGTCCCGGTTCATCATGGCGATGAAGTCGATCGAGATCTCCTTCGGGCACGCCTCCTGGCACTCGCCGTAGTTCGTGCAGGAGCCGAAGAACTCCTCCATGGTCTCGACCATTGCCTCGGTGCGGGTGTACCGCTCGGCCTGGCCCTGGGGCAGCAGGTTGAGGTGCTGGATCTTCGCGGAGGTGAACAGGTTGGCCGCCGAGTTCGGGCACGCCGCCACGCAGGCGCCGCAGCCGATGCAGGCAGCGGCGTCCATGGCCGCGTCGGCCGCGTCCTTGGGGACCGGGATCTCGTTCGCGTCGGGAGCGGCGCCGGTGTTGACCGTGATGTAGCCGCCGGCCTCGACGATGCGGTCGAACGCTGCCCGGTTGACGACGAGGTCCTTGATGATCGGGAACCCTGCGGCACGCCACGGCTCGATCGTGATCTCGTCGCCGTCGTTGAACATCCGCATGTGCAGCTGACAGGTCGCCGTGCCCTTCTGGGGGCCGTGGGCCTGGCCGTCGATCATCACGCCGCAGGTGCCGCAGATGCCCTCGCGGCAGTCGTGGTCGAAGCTGATCGGCTCGTCACCGCCGTTGATCAGGTCCTCGTTGACGTAGTCGAGCATCTCGAGGAACGAGGCGTCATCGGCGACGGTCGTCGTGTAGTCCTCGAAGTGGCCGTGCACGTCGGGTCCGGCCTGACGCCACACCTTGAGCTTCAGGTTCAGCATGTTGGCGTGGCCGGCGGGAGCCGGCGCTGCGGTGGAGCCGGCGGGAGCCGGGGCGGGCCCTTCGGTCGTCGGCGAGTCGGTGCTCTGGCTGTCGGTCACGTCCTCGTCTCCCTCGTTCTGTGCTCCCTCGCTGGTGGCCGCGTTCACTTGTAGCTCCGCTGCGTCAGCGCCACGTTCTCGAACACGAGCGGCTCCTTGTTGAGCACGGCGTCGTTCTGGATGTCGGGACCGGCGTACTCCCAGGCCGCGACATAGGCGAAGTTCTCGTCGTCGCGCTTGGCCTCGCCGTCCTCGGTCTGGTGCTCCTCGCGGAAGTGGCCTCCGCAGGACTCCTCGCGGTGGAGGGCGTCGCGCACCTTGAGCTCGGCCATCTCCATGAAGTCCGCGACTCGCAGCGCCTTCTCGAGAGACTGGTTCCAGCCGTTCGGGTCGCCGGGGATCCGCACGTCGGACCAGAACTGCTCACGTAGCGGCGGGATCTCCGACAGCGCCTTGGTGAGTCCGGCCTTGTTGCGGCTCATCCCGCAGTAGTCCCAGATGACCTTGCCGAGCTCACGGTGGTAGTGGTCGACGCTGCGGGTGCCCTTGACCGCCATCAGCTTGTCGATGCGGTCCCGGCTCTCGGTGACCGACTCGACGAACGCCGGCTCCTCGGTCGCCATCGGCGAGGTGCCGAGCAGCGGCGCCAGGTAGCCGGCGACGGTCGACGGGGCGACGAAGTAGCCGTCGGCCAGGCCCTGCATCAGCGCCGAGGCGCCCAGGCGGTTGGCGCCGTGGTCGGAGAAGTTGGCCTCGCCGAGGGCGAACAGGCCGGGGATCGTGGTCTGGAGGTTGTAGTCCACCCACAGGCCACCCATCGTGTAGTGGGTCGCCGGGTAGATGCGCATCGGGACGGAGTACGGGTCCTCGCCGGTGATGCGCTCGTACATGTCGAACAGGTTCCCGTAGCGCTCCTTGATGGTCTCCTGACCGAAGCGCCCGATCGCGTCGGCGAAGTCGAGGTAGACGCCGTTCTTGAGCGGTCCGACGCCGCGGCCCTCGTCGACCACGGTCTTGGCGTTGCGGGAGGCGACGTCGCGGGGGACCAGGTTGCCGAAGCTCGGGTACTTGCGCTCCAGGTAGTAGTCACGCTCGGACTCGGGGATGTCGCCGGCGGAGCGGGACTCGTCGAGCTCCTTGGGCACCCAGATGCGGCCGTCGTTGCGGAGCGACTCCGACATCAGCGTCAGCTTCGACTGGAACTCGTCGGCCGGCGGGATGCAGGTCGGGTGGATCTGCGTGTAGCAGGGGTTGGCGAACGCCGCGCCCTTCTTGTGGGCACGCCAGGTGGCCGTGACGTTGCAGGCCTTGGCGTTGGTCGAGAGGAAGTAGACGTTGCCGTAGCCGCCGGTGCACAGAAGCACCGCGTGGGCCGAGAAGGCGTGGACCTCGCCGGTCAGCAGGTCACGGCAGGTGATGCCCTGGGCGCGGCCGTCGTGCACGACGACGTCCTGCATGTCCATCCGGTTGTAGAGCGTGACGTTGCCGAGGTGGATCTGGCGGGCGAGCGCCTGGTAGGCGCCGAGCAGCAGCTGCTGGCCGGTCTGGCCCCGGGCGTAGAACGTGCGGGACACCTGGGCGCCGCCGAAGGAGCGGTTGTCGAGCAGGCCGCCGTACTCGCGGGCGAACGGGACGCCCTGCGCGGTGGCCTGGTCGATGATGTTGACCGACACCTCGGCGAGGCGGTGGACGTTGGCCTCACGGGAGCGGTAGTCGCCGCCCTTGACCGTGTCGTAGAAGAGGCGGTGCACCGAGTCGCCGTCGTTGCGGTAGTTCTTGGCGGCGTTGATCCCGCCCTGCGCGGCGATCGAGTGCGCCCGCCGCGGCGAGTCGTGGTACGTGAAGACCTTGACGTTGTAGCCGAGCTCGCCCATGGTGGCGGCGGCCGCGGCGCCGGCGAGGCCGGAGCCGACGACGATGACGTCGAACTTCCGGCGGTTGGACGGGTTGACCAGCTTCAGGTCGAACTTGTGGTTGGTCCACTTCTCCGCGATCGGGCCGGCGGGGATGTGCGCGTCGAGGGTGATGCTCATGGTGGTTCCTCTCTGCGTCAGGCGACGATGCCGGTCTGGATGGCCACGACGAAGAAGCAGTTCATGCCGATGGTCACGATGACGAACCCGGCGGCGAACGCCCTGCGCACGCCGTTGTAGCGGGGGCTGTTGACGCCCATCGACTGGAACATCGACCAGGCGCCGTGGAACAGGTGGATGCCGAGGGCGATGTTGCCCACGAGGTAGATCAGCGCCACCGGCCAGCGCTCCAGGCTGGCGACGAGGTTGTCGTACGCGGCGCCCCGCACGAAGTCGGGGTTCGCCCAGCCCCAGGTGAGATCCGCCAGGTGGAACAGGATGTAGAGGGCGACGATGATGCCGGTCCAGCGCATGGTGCGGGCGGCGAAGTTCGCGGCGATGTAGTCGCGGGGCGACTGGTAGCGGATCGGTCGGGCCCGACGGTTCATCGCCGTGAGCTGCGCGGCCGAGATGATGTGCAGCGCGAACATCACGATCAGGCCGATGCGCAGGGCCCACAGGACCCAGGTGTGCGGCATGATCGGGTAGAGGAGCGAGCGGAGTCCTTCGGCGTAGTGGTCGAAGTCCGTCGGACCCATGAACATCTTGATGTTGCCGAACATGTGGGCGAACACGAAGCCCATGAGACCGATGCCGGTCAGGGCCATCACCCACTTCTTGCCGACGGCGGATCGCCAGAAGTCGATGAGGACGTTGCTGCTGGAGCGGTGCGCTCCGTTCACGTCGGGGGCATCGGCTCCCTCACGACGTTCCATGGCCTGGGTCATGGCCGTGCTCTCCTGAACGACGGGTCACCGACACCGGGGTGGCGGTTCGCTCCGAACCTACCTGTTGGGCCGCAACCTCTCACAAACCAGTCCGGGACCTGAGGTTCGACAGCGGGGGACCCCAGTTGTCTGATATATCCGACTGGGACGACGATATATACTGCGCCTCGTGACGAAGCGTCTGATCGATGTCGATGACGGCGTCCTCGCGTCGGCGCAGGCCCGGCTCGGGACCGCCACGATCAAGGAGACGGTGAACACAGCGCTCCGACGTGTCGCCGATGATCGGTCGGCGGATCTTGCGGAAGCACTTCAGGTGCTGGCGGACATGCCGCTCGAGGATCGCAGCGTGGCGTGGCGCTGAGCTACCTCGTCGACACCAGCGTGCTCACGAGGCTCGGCGCGACGACCGTGGCGGACCGGTTGATGTCGATGGTCGGCGTCGGCATCGCCAGGTGCTCGGTCTCCGATCTCGAGATCGGGTTCTCGGCTCGCAGCCAACAAGAGTGGGACAAGTTGATGAAGGCGATCGACGTGTTCGATCTGGTGTCCGTCGAAGGCCACCACTTCTCAAGAGCGGGCAACGTGCAGCGTCTGCTGGCCTCCGAAGGACTGCGCGGCCGGAAGGTTCCCGACCTGCTCGTCGCGGCTGTCGCCGAGGAGCGGTCGCTCACAGTCCTGCACTACGACGCCGACTTCGACCACATCGCGTCCGCGACCGGTCAGACCGTCGAATGGGTGGTGCCTCGGGGGTCGATCGACTGATTCGGCGCCCGGCCGATGCTGGTCCGCCGGACCGCCCGATGTGCCGGGACGATGTGATGCACCGACGTCCTGCCTGACGTTCCCCCCTTCGCCACGCCGAGATGCTCGCGGCAGGAGGTCCGGGTCCGGAGCCGTAGCGTGTGGTCGTGGAGGCCATGGCCGACAACGGCGGCGGGCGGGTCATCGTGGCCGTCGAGGTCGAGGACACGCCGTGGTGTGCGACCGGGAGCGAGCTCGTCGCCGACCGGCTGTTCGCACTCGGTGCCAGCGCTGTGTCGGAGCTGGCTGACGACGACGGCGGCACGTCGTCGCTGAGGCTCGTGGCGGATCTGCCCGCCGACTCCCTCGACCGCCTGGCCGCGGCGGGCCTGCGGTTCGAGTTGCTGGAGATCGATCCCACATGGGACGACGGCTGGCGTGAGCACGCGCGGGCGGTCTGCGTGGGCGAGCGACTCGTCGTGCGGCCGGAGTGGGTCGATCCCGCCGGAGCGGCCGACGGCGACGCTGACAGTGATCGTGTCGAGGTCGTTGTCGACGCCGCCGACTCCTTCGGCTCCGGCTCGCACGCCACGACCCGGCTGTGCCTCGAGGCGATCGAACGCATCGTCGGCCCCGGGGACCGGGTGCTCGACATCGGATCGGGGACCGGAGTGCTCGGGGTCGCGGCACTCCTTCTCGGAGCAGAGACGCTGGTGGCGATCGATGTCGATCCGAACGCCGTGGCCGCGACCCGCAGGACCGCAGAGCTGAACGGCGCGGCCGGCCATGTCGTCGAGGCCTCGGGCCGATCGGTTGCCGAGGTGGCCGCCGACCACGGTCCGTTCGACCTCGTCCTGGCGAACCTGCTCGTACCGATCATCGAGGAGCTCGGGCCCGAGATGGTGCGGTCGGTCGCGTCGGGAGGACGGATCGTGCTCAGCGGGCTGCTGGACGAATCGGGGGACGGGACACCGGACGGCGACGCTGTCGTCGGCCGGGCCGCAGAGCCGACCCAGGTCGATCGAGCGATCGTCGCGCTCGGACCGGGATTCGGCGCCCCGACGGTCGAGCGCGACGGCGGGTGGGTGGTGGTGCTCTCCACGCGCAACTGATGCGCACCCGTCGCCCGCAACTGATGCGCGCCCGCCGACAGCGGTGCGCTGCCCCTGGATGGACGGGACCCATCCGCGCCGGGCGTCCCGTCCGGAACGCCCCGACGTGTTGCTACGCGTCGACCGGGATCGCCTCGGATGCTGCGGCGTAGCCGCCGATGATGTCGGCGACGTCGGCAAAGCCCTTTGAGCGCAGGAGCGACGCCGCGACCGACGACCGGTAGCCGCCGGCGCAGTAGACGATCGTCGGGGCGTCGGGGTCGAGCTCGTCGATGCGGGCGAGCAGGCTCGCGAGCGGGACGTTCGTGGCTCCTGGGAGCATCCCGTCGTCGCACTCGGAGGGGTTGCGGACGTCGAGGACCTGGAGCGACGTGGGGTCCTGGGCGGTGGATGCCCCGATGCGCTCCACAGCCTCGCCGGGTGCCAGCCGGTCGGCCGTGGCCCACAGGCCGTGGTGGCTGGCGAGGAGGCCGTCGACGCCCTCGACGACGCCGAGCACGTTGTCGAACCCGATCCGGGCGAGGCGGACGCGGGCCTCGTCCTCGCGTCCCGGGTCCGTCACCAGGACGACGGCCTGGTCGGGCCGGATCACGTCGCCGGCGTACTCGGCGAAGCGGCCCTCGAGGCCCACGTTCACCGCACCCGGCAGGTGGGCCGCCGCGAAGCGCTCGCCGTCGCGGCCGTCGATCAGCACAGCGCCGTCCTCGACGTGTTGCAGCGCCTCTTCGAGGGTGAGGCGGGGGGCGGGCGCCGCGTCGTCGAGCAGGTCGTGGGCCCGGCGGTTCGTCGTGGCGGCGAACACGAAGTAGGGCGGCGCCACCGGCTGGCCGCTGGTGACGGCCTCGACGAACTCGTCCTCGGTCATCGGGGCCAGCGCCGGGTTGGTGCGGCGCTGCTCGCCGATCGTCGACCGGTTCGCCGTCGAGAGGTTCTTGCCACAGGCGGATCCGGCGCCGTGAGCGGGGAAGACGATCGTGTCATCGGGGAGGGTCAGGATCTGGTCCTGCAGCGAGCGGTACAGGCGGCGGGCCAGGTCGTCCGCCGTCCAGCCGATCGAGGTGAGAAGGTCGGGGCGTCCGACGTCGCCGATGAAGAGGGCGTCGCCGGTGAGGACCGCCCACGGGTCGCTGCCGTCCGCCGGGTCGGGCCACACGACGATCGAGATCGACTCCGGAGTGTGACCGGGGGTGTGGCGCACCTCGAGCACGACCTTCCCCAGCTCGAGACGCTGGCGGTCGATCAGCACGTCCATGGGGAAGTCGGCCTCGGCGCCGGGCCCGAACGAGATCGCCGCTCCGGTGGCGTCGGCCAGCTCGAGGTGGCCGGACAGGAAATCCGCGTGGAAGTGGGTCTCGATCACCCGCTCGATCGTGAGGCCGTGCCGCTCGGCGTCGGCGAGGTACATGCCGACGTCGCGCTGGGGGTCGACGACGATGGCGCGGCCGGTGGTCTCGTCGCCGATCAGGTAGCTGAACTGCGAGAGGCAACCCAGCTCGTACTGCTCGAAGATCATGCTCGCTCCTCGCTGCGGTCCCGTCGGAACGTACTTCCGACGTGACGTCCGTGGCTCGACAGTATACCCTAGGGGGTATGTGTAGAGCAACGACGTGCAAGACGTGTGGACGACCGGACTGGACGGGGTGCGGCGCCCACGTGGAACAGGTGCTCGGGGACGTCCCTCCCTCGCAGCGGTGCCACTGCCGCGAGGACGGCACCCGGAACAAGCGCGGAGGGTGGTTCAGGCGAGGTTCGTGACGAGCCTCTGACGTCGGTCGGACGCGGCGGTCGTGCGTGGGTCGGCGTGAGTAGCCTCCCGCGCATGGTCGATCCCGCAGCACAGCCCGCCGCCACGAGCGCTCCCGAAGCACCCGGTGACCTGCCGTCGACGCTGGGGGAGCTGCGGACATCGGGCTGGACGTCCCGACCGGTCAAGCACGAGATCCGGGCCAACGCCGCGGACCGCATCCGCGACGGTGTCCCGCTGTTCCCCCACGTGCTCGGCTACGCCGACACCGTCTTCCCGCAGCTCGAGAACGCGCTGCTCGCCGGACACGACATCATCTTCCTGGGCGAGCGGGGCCAGGCCAAGACCCGCATGATCCGCTCGCTCGTCGACCTCCTGGACGAGTGGATGCCGATCGTCGAGGGCTCCGAGATCAACGACGACCCGTACGCCCCCGTCTCGG
>CAZNQK010000118.1:0-4643 GCA_964575165.1 uncultured Aquihabitans sp.
TCGTTGGTTCCCGACGGGTCGGGCGCCGTGGATCGTCGTCGCCGTCGGGGTGGCGCTGCGTCTGGCCTGGGCGACTGTCGGTGCCCGCTCTCCGCAGGGCCTGGCAGACCCGGGCATCTACTACCGGACGGCCCTGCGCATCGCCGACGGGTCCGGCTACGTCAGCATCAACGACCACCCGACCGCGTACTACCCGCCCGGCTACCCCTGGTTCCTGGGCTCGTTCCAATGGGTGCTCGAGCGGGTGGGGCTCGGTTCGCACACAGCGGGTGCCATCGCGGTCGCCCAGGCGCTGCTGAGCGGCGTGGCGATCGCAGCGGTCATCGTGGTCGGAGACAGACTGGGTGGTCGGCGCGTCGGCATCGCCGCCGGAGCCGTGCTCGCCCTGTGGCCGAACCTCGTCGTGCACTCCTCGCTGATGCTGTCCGAGACGCTGTTCGTCACCTTGCTGAGCCTGGCGCTGGCAGGCATCGTGACTCTGCGCGGCGCAACCGGTCGGTTCGTCTGGTGGCGAGCCGTCCTCGCCGGCGGGGCTCTTGGGGCTGCGACCCTGGTGCGACCGCAGGTCCTGCTCGCCGCGGCGGCGATCGTGCTCGGTTGGGTGATCTGCCGACTGCCGTGGCGCGACGTCCTCGCACGGACAGCGGTCCTGGTGGTCGGGGTGATGGTCGTGGTCGCTCCGTGGACGATCCGCAACGCGATCGTGTTCGGCGAGCTGATCCCGGTGTCGACGAACGACGGCGACAACCTGTGTGTCGGGTTCAGCACCGAGACGACCGGGTACTTCACCATGCCCGAGAGCTGCAACACGGTCGAGCTCTACACGGCGGGGCCCGAGGCCGAGCTGCGCCGCCAGGCCACGACCAGGGACCGGGCTCTGGAGTTCATCCGTCGCCACCCCGCCGAGCTTCCGGAGCTGACGTGGAAGAAGCTCTGGTACACCTACCGCACCGACAGCGACGGCATCTGGGCCTCGATGAGCTTCGGGCAGGACCCGTGGCTGACGGGTTGGGGACGGCGGGTCTACGACGTGGTTTCCACCGTGTACTACGCGGTGGTCATGGTGGCTGCGGCTGTCGGGGCGGTCCTGGCATGGAGACGGTCCTGGTCCACCCGCCGCGCGGATCCGACCGCTGTGGCCCTGGTCCTCGGGGCGTTGGCATCCTCGGCCGTGCCGGCGTTGTTCTTCGGCGATCCACGGTTCAAGGTGGCCGCCACTCCGTTCTACGCGCCTCTCGCAGCGGTGGCGGTGGTCGCCGTCCTCAACCGCTGGTGGGGTTCCGACCGGCCGCCCGCAGCAACTCCGGCCCCAACCACGCCGCAACCCGATCCGTCGACTCCATGGTGAAGTGCACACCGTCGATGCGCAGCGACGGATCGAACTCCCCTCCCGGTTGAGAACGCATCCAACCGGGAAGGTCCAGAAGCGCTGTGCCGGGCCGCTGGGAGACCACGCTGGCGAGGATCTCGTTGAAGCGGTCCGCCCGGGCCGGATCCGCCTCGTGGTACGGCGGATCGCCTGTGAACATGATGACGCCGGGAACAGGGCTCCAGTGCGGCGAGGTGGCCCAGAGCACCTTGGCGCCCGTCGATCCGAGCACATCGAGCAGGTGCGACATCCCTGCGCTGAGGAACGCGTCGTAGTCGGGATCTCGGACCGTGACCCAGCTGCGGAATCCCGGGGGGCGCCGATCGGCCACATCCCACATGCCACCCGCGACCACTACGACGTCGGGTCGGAAGTCCCGGAGGTCCGTGAGCAGCTTCTCGTCGCGCCTCAGGCACTCGGGTGGCATGTCGCGGGTCATGCCGACGGCACGCACCCGGCCGCCGACAGCGAACGGGCATCCGACGATCGCGGAGTCGAGCACGGCGGCTTCACCGCTCGCCGGGCCCCAGCGCAGCATCCCGACGGCGATCGAGGTGGCGAAGGAGTCCCCGACGATCATGATGCGAAGCGGCGGGGGTGGCTGCGAGGTCGTCGTCGTCGAGGTGGGACGTCCTTGTTTCGACCGGTTGTCTGAGGCTACGGAGCCGGACGGCTCGGGAGCGGTGGTGGGTGCAGCCATCCGGCGTCCACCATCGGCCGAGAGCGCCACGATCTGGCTGGAGTCAGGGGCAGGCAACGCTGCGGCGCCCAGGGCGATGACCGCCATCGCGGCCATCGGCAACACCGGACGTCGCCACGACAGGACCAGCCGGCCGTGGCGGATGGGCTGTTCGAGCAGCCGGTAGGAGACCGCGGCGAGGGCGATCGACGACGCCACCTGCACCGCCAGGGCGGCTGGTGCCGGTAGGTGGAGGCGATCGGGGGTGAGCCACCACACGATCGGCCAGTGGAACAGGTAGACGCCGTACGAGATGCGGCCCAACGCCGCCAGCGGGGCCATCGACAGCACCGACCTCAACGGGTGAGCGGGCTGGACGACGGCAACGATGACCAGGGCGACGAGCACCGCATGGATGGTGAAGCCGCCTCTGTAGAGCCAGTCGCTCTCGAGGTGGGTCGTGGCCCAGAGGAAGATGAGGACCGGGAGCGCCATGGTGCCGAGCACGACCACGGCTCGCCTGACCCTGGGGCCGAGTTCCATCCGACCGAAGAGCACGACGGCGAGGAGTGCCCCTATCGCCATCTCAGAGAACCGGGTGTCGGTGCCGAGGTAGGCGCGGTTGGTGTAGGTCCCTCCGCTCAGCCACACCATCAGACCCAACGATGCGACGGCGGCCCAGGTGAACACGACGCCGAGCGACCAGCGCAGGTCCCGACCGGTCCGACGGGCGATCGCAGCAACTCCCAGCACGCTCAGCGGCAGCAGCAGGTACCACTGCTCCTCGACCGACAGGCTCCACATGTGGGTCACAGGGGAGGGGTCGCCAGCGAACTGCCTGGCATAGTCGGAGCCGTTGAGGATGAAGCGCCAGTTCGCGACATCAGCGAGGGACGCCCACACGTCGCCAGGGAGTCCTACGAGCTGTGACGGGGTCCCGACCAGCGGGGTCAGCAGGACCACTGCCCCCAGGAGCAGCAGCGATGCGGGCAGGAGTCGACGGAACCGACGCGACCAGAAGCCGCGCATCGACACCGTTCCCTGGCGGCGCATCTCGAGCACCATGAGCGACACGATCAGGAACCCTGAAAGGGTGAAGAACGCCGATACACCCAGGAAGCCACCGCTCGTGAACCGGGACCAGCTGCGCAGCCCGTCCGCGAGCACGGCGTGGTAGGCGACCACCGCAGCGACGGCGAGGCCACGCAGACCGTCGAGGCCCGGCTGGTGGGTGAGGCGGAGATGGCCGTCGGGCCTGTCGGATCGCCGGCGGCGCACGACGGGAGCGTGCAGCGGATCGGGCTCGGTGAGGGTCGGCCCGGGCTCGACGGAGATCGGTCCGGTCTCGACCACGACGATACGGTAGCTGCGCCCGCCCCGGAGTCGTCCGGCGCCCCTGAGCCACCTCACCGACCAGCACCGCGAGACCTGAACGATCCATGAGCGGACACAACAACGAGGCTCCCGAGGTGAGCTCGGGTTGGAGTCCGCTCATCGTTCGCCTCTACTGGGCGGCCACGGTCCTGCTCGTCGGCGTCGTTGCGTACCACGGTGTGCGCTCCGCCGCGACGCACTGGCTCCCTGTCGGCGACGACGCCTTCCTCACCGTCAGGTCTCGGGCCGTGTTCTCCGCCCACCCACCGCTGCTGTCGAGCGCGTCGTCGGCGGGAGCGGATGCCGCTGCGACCTACAACCACCCAGGTCCCGCGGTCCTGTGGTTCACGGCTCCCTTCGTGAAGGTGCTGGGGTCCTCAGGGATGGCACTCGGAGTGGCAGCCCTCAACTGCCTGGCCATGGCTGCGGTGGCCGTGGTCGCCAGGCGGGCCGCACGCCCGGCGTTGGCAGCCGGGATCCTCGCGTGCAGCGCCGGCTTGGCGTGGTCGATGGGTTCGCAGGTGCTGGTGGACCCCTGGAACCCCCATGTAGCGACCCTGGCGCTGCTCGCGGGGCTGATCGGTGCGTGGGGAGTGTGGCAGGGATGGCGTCCGGCTGCTCCGATCGGGATGGCAGCCGCTGCGGTGGCTGCCCAGACCCACCTGTCGTTCGTCGCCGTCTCCGCGCTCGCGGCGGTGGTCCTGCTCTCCGGGGTCGTTGTCGGCCTGGCGCGCACCCCGTCCGGATCCAGGGAGCGGCTCCTCTGGTGGCGTTGGGGGGTCGGCGCCCTGGTCGCCGGGGTCGCGTTGCTCCTGCCGACCATCGTGGAACAGGTCTCGAACGGCTCGGATGGGAACCTGGCCCGGATCCTCGACGGCTCGGGTGGCGGTGACGCGGTCGTCACCGTCGCCCCGTCGCAGGCGGCCTCCGTCGCCGCCGCCGTCCTCAGTCGCCCGCCGTGGTTCCTCCGTGGGTCGTGGGGGATGTCGATGTACGCGGCCGACCTGCCGAGCGCCACGGCCACCGCCGTCGGGCTCGGGGTGGTCACGGCGGTCGTGCTCGCCGGGGCCGTCCTCGGTGTTCGTCGCCGGGACGGCGCTGTGCTCGGAATCATCGGCTTGGGTTCAGCAGCGGTGATTGTCGGGACTGTCGTCAGCCTCGTCTACCCGCTGCGGGTCGGTGTTCCGATCGCGTACTACCGTTGGCTCTGGCCGGCCGCTG
>CAZNQK010000118.1:4743-7850 GCA_964575165.1 uncultured Aquihabitans sp.
TCCCGGAAAGACGCCCTCTCCTGGAAAGACTCCCTCTCCTGGAAAGACTCCCTCTCCTGGAAAGACGCCCTCTCCCTCGGGATCGTGGCCTTCGTCCTGCTCCTCCCCGTCGTGGGTCTGATGCGGTACCAGGGACCCCCGATGGAGGAGGGGTTCATGCTCGTGTTCCCCGAGCGGATGCTCCACGGCGACCTGCCCCACCGCGACTTCCTCCACCTCTACGGGCCGGGCTCTCTGTGGGTTCTGGCAGCGGTCTACAAGCTGTTCGGGGCCACGATCACGGTCGAACGTCTCGTCGGTCTGGCCCAGCACGCCGCGGTGGCCTTCGGGATGCTGGCGCTGCTGCGCCCGTGGGGTCGTCGCATCTCGACCGCCGGGGCGGTGACGGCGATCCTGATCCTGATCGGACCGCTCGGCCTGTCGGCGATGGCATGGAACGGAGCCCTGGCCGCCGCGGTGTGCTCACTCGCGGTGGGAGCGGCAGGGTTGCGTCGGGCGGCGGCAGGTCGCCCATCCACGGCTCTCCTGGCCACGTCCGGCGTGCTTGCCGGCGTTTCACTCCTGTACAGGCCGGACCTGATCCTCGCCGTCGGGCTCGGAACCGTCGCGCTGTACGTGACCGTCCCCCGAGGCCGTCGGCGACCGCTCGTCCTCGGAGCCGTCGGTGCACTGTCGCTCTACATCCCGCACGTCGTCACATCGGGGATCCCGGCATCGATCCGGGGGATGTTCCTCGAGCCGGTGTTCGAGCTGCGCGCCGGTCGGTCGCTGCCGGTGCCACCCAGCTTCGGTGAGGTCGACGGGTTCCTCCAGAGGGCGGGATCCCTACGGGTCACGGGCTGGCCGCTGCCGATGCTGCCCGTGTCGGTCCAGATCTTCACATGGTTCATGCTCGTACCCCTGAGCATCGCTGTTGTGCTCTACGCGGCGTGGCGGCTCCGCAGGGCACGGCCTGGGACTGACAGGGCGACCTCGTACTGGCCGGCCGCCCTGTTCTGCGCCGGGCTGCTCCAACAGGCGATCCAACGACCCGACACAGCGCACCTGTCGTGGGTGACGGGAATATCGTTCCCGCTCCTCATCGCAGCGGTGGCGTGGCTGGTGGAGGCCGCCAGGCCGGCGTGGTCACCTGTTCGCACGTCGAGCGCCGGAATCGCCGTGGTGGCGGTCCTCCTGGTCGGCGTCGTGCCGTTCTACCCGGTGCGGACCTACGCGGACCTGGTGAGCCAGACGTTCGGGTTCAACCGCTTCGGATTCCCGATCACCCACGACGGGCGGACCTTCTACTTCGGGAGCGCCGAGGGAGCCGACGACGCCCAGGCGATCGTCGACGAGCTGGCCGAGCGGTCCCGGCCGGGAGAACGCCTGATAGTGGGTCCACGCGACCTCTCACGCGCCAACTACAGCGACGCGTTCTTCTACAACCTGTTCCCCGACCTGACGCCGGGGACGCAGTTCATCGAGATGGACCCAGGGATCGCCGATGCAGAAGGGTCGCCGCTCGCGTCGGAGCTGAAGGACAACGACTGGTTGATCCTCTCGGACGCATGGAACGACTGGAGCGAGCCGAACACGTCGTCCGAGTCGAGGAGCCAGGCCGCCAACCGGGTCGTCGAAGACCGCTACTGCACGGTCAGGGAGACGCCGACCTTCACCCTGCTGCAACGCTGCCGCTGAGGGCCGACTCGGTCAGATCCACATCACCGGGACCGTCGCCGTCGTCGGATCCGTCAGGCTCGTCGTCGCTGCGGCGGGCCTGCAGGAGTCGCCACATGGCAAGCCCGGCGACCATGTAGGCGACCACGGCGAGCATCTGGACCGTCCGGAACCCGAACGACATCGACAGGATCGTGGTCAGGACAGATCCGATGACCGAGAAGACGCCGTTGATGGCCCAACCCCACGCCACGTACTCGTCCGCGAACGGCGTCAGGGCACCGACCGTCCGCAGCCCGAGGGGCATGAACATGCCGAGGCACAGCCCGAGGGGAGCGAGGATCAGGAACGCGACGCCGATGCGGGCGAACAGCGGGGCGTTCAGGGTGGCGTCGGTTATCGGCGACAGCGCCAGGCGGTAGAAGACGGTCAGGAGGACCAGCACGCCGAGCAGGATCGGCAGGACCCGCCCGGGATCGGACGCGAAGCGGTTCGACCACAGCGAGCCGATGCCGGTGAAGATCAGGAGCGACGCCAGCGTCACTGTCAGCGAGTAGGTCGGGAACCCGAGGTACTCGGTCAGCCGTTGGATCATCGTGATCTCGTACAGCATGAAGCCGAGTCCGAGAGCGGCGAAGTAGACGGCGGAGACGCCCTTGGCGGGGAGCGCCTGCCAGCGTTTGCGAACCACGAGGAAGGGCAGCAGCAGGAACGCCACCGCGAACAGCGCGGCGATGGTGAGGAGCAGGAGCAGCACCCGTTCACCGACCGCGTTCTCCCGGTCGGTGGCATCGATCGGGTCGCCCAGGTTCCGGATCACGTCGGTGAAGGGCACGAAGTGCCAGAAGAACGGGCCGTCGTCGGTGATCGGGCTGATGTCGTAGGGGTACTCGGCCTGGATCCTGTCGGCCTCGGCGTTCGTGGCGGCTGCCAGCCACGGCACGACGTGGTTGGTGCCGGTGATGCCGGGGTAGTAGCTGACCTCGCCGCTCTGCGCGGTCGGCACCACCGCCTTGAACCTGTCGATCTCGTCCTGTGTGAACGGGGTCTTCTTCATGACGATCGTGGACAGGCCGCTGGTGAGCGGGTCCTGCGACGTGGCGATCATCATGTGGCGGGAGGGGTCTGTGATCCCGAGCTCCTCCATGGCCTTGCGTGCCGTCAGCACGTAGCGCGCCGTCCGGTTCGGGCGGTTCAGGTAGTCGATCTCGCCGAACTGCACGACGGCGATCCCGTCATCGGTGAGGTGCTCGATCGTCTGCTCGACCATCTCCTGCGTGTAGAGGTAGCTCTCCGAAAGCACGAACGCCCCGGAGGAAGCAGCGTTGTTGGCGGCGTAGGAGTCGGGGGCGACGAACCAGACCAGGTCGTAGTCCTTGTTCGAGCGGGCGAGGAACGAACGACCGTCGCCCTGGGTCAGGTTGACCCTCGGGTTGTCTGCCCAGTCGCCT
>CAZNQK010000119.1:0-7814 GCA_964575165.1 uncultured Aquihabitans sp.
GCTTTGTTCCCGTTTCGTGGCCGAAATCGGCCACGAAACGGGAACAAAGCGAGCAGGAGGAGCAGCGAGCAGGAGGAGGGAGGGCGTCAGGGGTCGAGGGCTGCCACCTGGTCTCTCAGCCAGTCCGACGGCGTCCGCGTGACGGCGTCGCGGCGCAGCATCGACGCCCGCCCACGCCGGTCCTCGGGATCACGGTCCAGCGCTGCTTCGAGCGCGTCGGCGGTGCCCTCCACGTCGAACGGGGAGACGCCGTCGGCGGCTCCCAGCATCTCGGTCCAGGCTCCCGTCTCGGTCGACAGGACGAGCTGGCCGTCACGCTCGTTGATCATCGGGCCCTCCTTGGCGACCAGGTTCAGGCCGTCGCGGATCGGGTTCACGAGCAGGACGTCGTAGCGTCGCAACGCGGCGACGGACCGGGGGAAGTCGTCGTCGGTCATCAACTCGACGGGTGACCAGCCGTGTTCGCCGAACCGGTCGTTGACGTCCGCTGCGGCGGCCAGCACCTCGTCCCGGTAGCGGGCGTACGCCGGCACGCCCTCGCGGGACGGGTAGCAGCAGGCGAGGAAGGTGACCCGACCGCGGAGGTCCGCTCGGCGCTCCAGCAGCCGTCCGAAGGCGTGGAAGCCTCGAACGATGTTCTTCGACAGCTCCATCCGGTCGACTCGGACGATGAGCTGACGCTCCCCGACGCGTTCCTCGATCTCCTCGAACGCCTCCTGGCAGGCAGCGCCTGCCGCCACGCCGCGCAGCTCGTCGACGTCGCTGTTGAGGGTCGCGGAGAACACCCGTGCGCCCACGTCGGTCGTGGATCCGAACCGCCGTTGCACCTGCTGGTAGTCGGTCGCCCAGATGTCGGTGTGGAACCCGCAGGCGTCATGTGCTGCCAGCGATGCCAGCATCTCGGCCAACGGTCCGGGCGGCAGGACCCGTGCGTTGTCGGGCCCGGCGAACGGGGTGTGGTGGAAGTGCACGAGCGACAGGTCGCGGCGTTCGGCCCGGACGGTCGGGGCCAGCAACGTGAGGTGGTAGTCCTGCACCAGCACGACGGCGTCATCGGGGGCGTGGTCGATCACAGCGGTCGCGAAGCGGGCGTTGGCGCTGCGGTAGGCGTCCCACGATGCCCGCCAGTCCTCGTCGAACTCGGGTTCCCGGGTCAGGTCGAACAGGCCGTGGTGGACGAACCAGAGGGTGCCGTTGGCGATCGTGTCGTAGTAGCGGGTGAACTCGTCGACCGGCACGTCCACCAGGTGGACCGGTTGGTGCTCCTGTTCCGGCAGCCCCGCCGCGGCGGCCGACCTGTCCGCGTCGGTCAACGCCGCTGCGATCCACGATGCACGGCCGTTGTCGAGCAGCGGTCCGAGGCCGGACACGAGTCCGCCGCCGCCCCGACGGGACACGAGGCGTCCGCCCTCGTCGCGGTAGCTGAGCGGCCCGCGGTTGGACACGATGACGATGGGTGGCTCGGGGGACGCCAGCACCCCCCCCCCCGCCCCACGCGCCCCTGCCCCTGGCTGCCGTTCGGGCCCCCCCCGCCCCCACCACGACAGCCAGAACGCGTTGGGGGAGGGGGAAGGGGAACGTCACCCGTAGGCTGCCCCGGTGCGGATCGTGGTCGCTCCCGACAAGTTCAAGGGCACCCTCTCCGCCGCCGCGTGCGCCGATGCGATCGCCGTTCCGCTCAGGGCCGCCGGCCACGACGTCGTCGTGCGACCGATGGCCGACGGGGGTGAGGGCACCCTCGACGCCCTCGGCGGAGCCAACCGACGTACGACTGTGAGCGGTCCGCTCGGCGACCCGGTCGAGGCCGGGTGGCGGCTGTCGGGCAGGCGGGCGGTGATCGAGATGGCTCGTGCGTCGGGGTTGGAGCTCGTCGGCGGAGCCGAGGGCAACGACGCCGTCGGCGCCTCCACCCACGGGACCGGCGAGCTGCTCGCCGCCGTGCTCGACGCCGGAGCGACCGACATCGTGGTCGGCGTCGGCGGATCGGCGACCACCGACGGTGGGTACGGGGCGCTCGAGGCGCTGTACCCGCTGCACCGGCTCCGGGGGGTTCGGTTGACCGTGGCCTGCGACGTGCACACCCGCTTCGTCGACGCCGCCCGGACCTTCGCGCCTCAGAAGGGTGCGACGTCGACTCAGGTGCGGCTACTCGAACGGCGCCTGGAGAGGCTGGTGCAGGTGTACCGCGACGAGTACGGCGTCGACGTGTCCGAGCTCGACGGCGGGGGCGCCGCCGGGGGCCTGGCAGGGGCGCTCGCATGTGTCGGGGCGGAGCTCGTGAGCGGGTTCGACCTCGTCGCCGAGCGGTTGGAGCTCGATTCGGACGTCGAGTCAGCGGACCTGGTCGTGACCGGTGAAGGGTTCCTCGACGAGGAGTCCTTCTCCGGCAAGGTGGTCGGCGGGATGGTGGACATGGCCCGGCACTTCCGCGTCCCCGTCGTCGCTGTGGTGGGGGAGTGCTTCGACGGCATGGAGGAGCGCGTGCCGACCGTGTCGCTGGTCGAGCGGTTCGGTCGGGCGAAGGCGCTCGCCGATCCGGCGTCGCTGATCGCCGAGGTGGCGCCCGAGCTACCGAACCTGGCGTGAGGTGGTTCTAGCGGGGGTCGTAGCGGATCGAGTCCTCCATCTCGAGGGCACCATCGGGTCCGTGCACCAGTGCGGCCCGGACGGTCAGGAAGTCGACCGTGGCCGCCACGTCGTGGACGCGGATCAGATCGATGTCGCGGAGGTCGACCGCAGCGAGCGCTCCGAGGGTCCCAGCTCCGCGCTCGCGGGGGATCCGTCCGGTCAGAGCCCCGAGGAAGTCCTTGCGCGACAACGCCCACAGGATCCGGTCGATGCCGAGCTCGTCACGCAGGCGGGGGACGGCGCGCAGGACCGTGACCGTCTCGTCGGGTGCCTTGTAGAGGTCCGGTCCGGGGTCGAGGATCACCTGGGACGGATCCACCCCGGCCCGTTGGAGGACGTCGAGTCGATCCGTGACGAACCGCAGGCAGTCCTCCACCGGATCGACGAGTCGCCTGCCCGCCGGGCGACGCTCCTTCGGGACCCCCGGGTTGAACGCCACCACCAGCGATGTAGCGGTGCCCGAGACCAGGTCAGCGATCGCCGGGTCCCGTAGGCCCGACGGGTCGTTGACCAGCTGAGCGCCCACGTCGAGCGCCGCGGCGGCGACCTCGTGTCGGTAGGTGTCGACCGACAGGGTCGTGCCGGGGACCCGTCCGGAAACGGCGGTCAGGACCGGGAGGAGGCGGTCGATCTCCTCGGCGACAGGGATCTCGGGCTGGTCGGTGCGCAGCGACTGGGCTCCGACGTCGAGCACGTCGGCGCCATCGGCGACCATCCGGTCCGCCAGGTCGGCAGCGTCGGTGGGGTCGACCCTGTTGCCGGAGAACGACTCGGGTGACGCGTTGAGGACGGCCAGGACGCCGGGTCGGAGCACCTTCAGCGGGTCCGATGCTCGTAGACAGGGGCCGCTGAGGGTGGGCCGAGTGGCTCTCGATCCCCGGATCGGAGCGCGTTCATGTAGGCGGCGACCTCGGTCATCGGCGGCAGCTCCGAGACGTCGACCGTCACAGGAGGCCGGCCCGGTCGCAGCAGCTCCGCCACCGCTGGGACCGCCGGCGCGGACCCGTCGTGGTGCAGGCCGCGGGCCTCGGCGTGTCGCAGGATCGTCTGCGTGACGGCCATGGCCTGCGGGCCGAGCTGGTCGAGCGGGCGGTGGCGGTGGTGGCGTTCATCGAGATCCACCTGCACGAGCCCGGTCGTGCCCCGCTGCTGGATGTAGTGGAGGAGAAGGCCGATCTCGACGCCGTAGCCCTGGACGAACGGCAGGCGCTCCAACACGCTGCGTCGCCCGCCGTACTCGCCTGACAGCGGCTGGTGAAGGCCGGCCAGCGCGGGGAACAGGAGGGACAGGAGCGGTCGGGCGGCGAGCTCGGTCACGCGTCCGCCGCCAGTGGCGCCGTGTTCGGGTCGTCGGTAGAAGCCCTTGGCGAGCTCCACGTCGGGTTCGCACAGGAGTGGGACGAGAAGACCGGTGACGAGGTGCGAGCTGAACTCCCTGAGGTCCGCGTCGCACCAGAGCACGAGGTCTCCGCTCGACACGTGCAGCGACTTCCACAGCACCTCGCCTTTGCCGTGACCTCGGCTGAAGTGGGGAAGGACCGTCGAGGCATCGACGACGGTGGCTCCGGCTCCTGCGGCGCGGGCGGCTGTGGCGTCGGTGGAGTGGTCGTCGATCACGATGAGCTCGTCGACGAGACCGGTCCTCATCGTGTCGGCGACGAGGGTCGACACGATGTCGCCCACCGTGCGCTCCTCGTTGCGTGCCGGCAGGCAGACCGACACCGTCGTCGATGCCTTGGCTCCGAGCAGCTCGTCGAGGGAGCGTTCGGCGTGGTGGAACGACCGGATCGGAGGACAGTCCAGTCCGGGTGGGCAGCCCTGAGGGGTCGTTCGGTCGTCGTTGGTCATCGCGGGACTCGGCCGTGGTCGCATGCCGGCTTGTCGAACGGGGGGCTCCGACCGACACGGCACCATACCGACAACCACGTCGGGAATTGCACGCGGTGCCGGTCTGTTGCACCCCGTCACCGAGACCGGAGTTCGCACCGCCGCCACCGCTGGTGGAGAATCGGCGGCTGTGTGGCGTCCGACGCGAGGGCGCCGGAGATCGAGGAGGAACGAGATGGTGACCATCAGGATCCCGACCACGTTGCGCACGCTGACAGGTGGCGCGTCGACCGTCGACGTCGAGGGGTCGACCGTGGGAGAGGTCCTGGGCAACCTCGACGCGGCCCATCCGGGGTTCAAGGACCGGCTGTTCGACGACCAGGGCGCGTTGCGTCGCTTCGTCAACGTGTTCCTCGCCGACGACGACGTCCGCTACCTGGACGGCGTCGACACCGCCGTGGCCGACGGGTCGGAGCTCTCGATCATCCCGGCCGTCGCCGGAGGCTGACCGGCCAGCAGCGCCGGAGGCTGACCGGCCAGCAGCGCCGGAGGCTGACCGGCCAGCAGCGCCGGAGGCTCCACGCGACCGGAACGTGGCCGACCGGGCCGCGTAACCTCGGGCCGTGGACGACGAAGGGCCGTTCGGTCACGAGATCACCGACGACGAGGACGTCGACCCTCTCCTGCCGCCGTTGCTGGTGGCTGTCGACGGCGAACCCGCCCAACCGGTCCGGCCGGTCCAGCCGGTGGGCGTGCCGCAGAAGTACCGGCACTCGCTCGGAGCGTCGGTCCTCGCCGCGGGCTTGCTGGGCATCCGCGACGTCATCGAGGAGCCGAAGGACGATCGTCCGGTCGTCGAGCAGTATGCGGACGAGGGCGACGTCGAACGTCCGATCGACGTGTACCTCGACCCCGACGACCCGTCGGCCAGCGTGGTCCGCATCCGCCCGGACGTCTGAACGTCAACCGGATACCGCCGTCGCCGGTCGTTGCTCCACCCGCCACCCGTACCGAGCACGTTTGACGTCGATAGTCGACGTCAAACGTGCCGAGAAGCGGGAGGGTGCCGAGGCGCTCGGACGGCGGTGAAGAACCCGGCCCGGTCAGGTCCCATCTCGGGCTCGGGAGGGCGGTTGTCACGGTCCTGGTAGGCGGTCATCACCCGGCCGATGAGGTCGGGGTCGTTCATCAGCGAGTCGGGCGGGTTCAGCAGGTTGAACGTGCGCAGGAACGCACGCAGGACGACCGGGTCCGTCCGCATGGCCGGAAGCAGACCGTCGCGCAGCAGCTCCCGGACGAAGTCCGACGGGTCGACGGTCCCGTCGGGCCCGGCGTCATCGGGGGCGGTCCCTTCGGCTTGGCGGGCGAAGCGGTCCTGAGTCACCGCGGCGCGGTACCAGGGTGTGATCTCTGACTCGACGGCGGCCTCGTAGGCGATGGCACGGGCGAAGTGTGCTGCCGCGACTCCCTCATGTGCGGAGTCGGGGTCGTGGTCGGTGAGCGGTTCGTCGAGCAGGTCGGCCAGCAACTGGGCCTGGACCATGGCGAGCGAGCAGCCCCTCCCGTAGAGGGGGTTGGTGGCGGTGTGCGCGTCGCCGACGGCGTGGAGGCCGAGCACGACCGGCCTGCCGTCGTCGTCGAGGAAGCGACGGCTGCGGTTGATGAGCCCTCCCATGACCTCGACGCCGGTGATCGGTTCGGAGCGTCCGTCGACGTACGGAGCGGTGGGGACGATGAGCGACGCAGCCGTGATGAACGTGTCGTCGTCGAGCAGTGCCTTGCGGAGCTCGGAGTCGTGGGTGCCGACGGCGAAGGTGATCGAGAACGTCCGGTTGTCGCCCGGGAAGACGCCGTACTTGAGGTACCCGAGGTCACCGCCGATCACCCCGGACCTGGGAGGGAGCTCGGCGCCGTCCACCAGGCGGAAGAAGCGGGACAGGTAGACGATCCCGGTGTCGTCGGTGGTCTCGGCGACGGTGATGCCGTGAGGTGCGAGCAGGGCGGGCACGTCGTTGCGTCGACCCCCGGCGGCGACGACGACGTCGGCGTCGACGGTCGACCCGTCGGCCAGCTCCACCCCGATGACCCGGGGAGTTCCCGGCCCGAGCGGATCCCGCACCGTCCGCAACGCCTCCGCTGCCGTGCCGTGCACGAGCTCGACGTCGCCCTCGGCCGACGCGAGACGTCGCAGCACCCACTCGAACGTGGTGCGTCGCACAGCGATGCCGACGAGGTCCTCGTCACCCGGTTCGGGGATGATGTCCATGCCCTCCGGCGCCATCTCGGTGAAGCGCATCTCGGTGGCGCCGGCGGCGAGCAGCGCCGCCAGCACGTCGGGGTGACGGTCACGGAGCAGGTTCCGCAGCCTGGCGAGGAAGGCGTGGGAGTGGCGGACCTGGGGTGCGCCCCGCCGGTCCCACTCGAACGCACCGTGGGGGTCGGCCGGCAGCGGGGTGTCGTCGCGCTCGACGACGGTGACGCTGTGACCGGTCCGGGCCGCGCACAGCGCAGTTCCCAGACCACCGACTCCCGCGCCGATGACCACGATCCGCGCCACGGCGTCCTCCCTGCGGGTTCCGAGCCCGATGTGACCGAGCGGTGGAGTTGACCGGACGGTCGAGTTCCCGGAGCACCGTACCAGCGGTGCTGGTTGACACCCACGGCTCGCCGGGACGGCTCCCGTCGAACCGGGGTGGTTAGCACTCGCGAGGATTGAGTGCTAAGAATTGCTCTGGCACTCGCCTGCCGCGAGTGCCAACGCCAAGACGGTCCCGAGCCAGGACCCGACACGCCACAGCTTCCAACGGAGGACCCATGGCCAAGATCATCCAGTTCGACGAGGACGCCCGTCGCCACCTCGAATCGGGCATGAACCAGCTCGCCGATGCCGTGCGCGTCACGCTCGGCCCGAAGGGCCGCAACGTCGTGCTCGCCAAGAAGTGGGGCGCGCCCACGATCACCAACGACGGCGTGTCGATCGCCAAGGAGATCGAGCTCGAGGACCCCTACGAGAACATCGGCGCCGCGCTCGTCAAGGAGGTCGCCAAGAAGACCGACGACGTCGCCGGTGACGGCACCACCACCGCCACCGTGCTCGCCTGGTCGATGGTGCGCGAGGGACTGCGCAACCTCGCCGCCGGCGCCAACCCGATGGGCATCAAGCGCGGCATCGAGGCTGCCGTCGAGGCAGCCGTCGCCAAGATCCACGAGCTGGCCGCCGAGGTCGACTCGAAGGACCAGATCGCCCAGGTGGCGGCGATCTCCTCGGCCGACTCCGAGATCGGCGAGCTCATCTCCGAGGCGATCGACAAGGTCGGCAAGGACGGCGTCATCACCGTCGAGGAGAGCCAGACCTTCGG
>CAZNQK010000120.1:0-7775 GCA_964575165.1 uncultured Aquihabitans sp.
CGACGGGTTCGTCGATGAGGTGAAGGCGTTCTTCGACGGCCTCTCAGGCCGCAACCCGGCGACGCTTTGGACCGGCCTCGCCGTGCTGGCCGTACTGCTGATCCTCCCCCGCTTCACGTCCCGCATCCCGGCGGTGCTGGTGGCCGTGGTGGGCGTGACGATCGCGTCGGCCGTCCTCGATCTGGCCGCTGACGGCGTCGCCACGGTCGGAACCCTGCCGAAGGGCTTCCCCACTCCGCAGCTCCCATGGACCGACGTATCGGACGCGGTCGCCCTCCTGGTCGGCGCCGTCGGCATCACGATGGTGTCGCTGACCGACACGATCGCCACGGCGTCGAGCTTCGCGGATCGCCACGACGAGGAGGTCGACGCGGACGCCGAGATGATCGGCGTCGGAGCGGCCAACGTGGCGGCCGGGCTGTTCCAGGGCTTCGCCGTGTCGGTCAGCGGGTCGCGCACAGCGGTGGCGGACCAGTCGGGAGCCCGCACCCAGTTGACGGGTGTGGTCGGAGCCGGGCTGGTCATGTTGCTGCTCGTCGTGTTCAACGGCCTTCTCGCGGACCTCCCCCAGGCGGCGCTGGCCGCGGTCGTGATCGGCGCCGCCCTGTCCTTGATGGACCTCCCTGCGCTGACCCGCTTCGCCGCCGTCCGTCGCTCGTCGCTCGTCGTGAGCCTGGTGGCGTCGGCCGGCGTGATCTTCCTCGGCGTGCTCCAGGGCATCGTCCTGGCCATCGTCCTCGCCGTCCTGCTGTTCTTCCGACGGAGCTGGTGGCCCCACGGAGAGGTCCTGCGTTCAGTCCCGGGCGTAGGCGGATGGCACAGCGAGACGCAGTACCCCGACGGTGACGAAGTGCCGGGGATCGTGGTGTTCCGCTGGGAGGCCCCGCTGTTCTTCGCCAACTCGGGGCAGTTCCGCGATCAGATCCGCCTGCTCGTCAGGGAGCGGTCGCCGTCGTTCGTGGTGCTCCAGTGCGAGGCCGTCACCGACATCGACGTCACCGCCGCCGAGGTCCTCAAGGACCTCGACACCGAGCTCAACGCCAAGGGCGTGCACCTGGCGTTCGTCGAGCTGCGCGACAGGCTCCAGGACCTCGTCGTCACCTACGGGCTCGACTCGACGCTCGACCAGGAGCACTTCTACCCGAGCATCGATGTCGCCATCGACGACATCCGCGGGGAGATGCCGTAGGTCGCAGCCGGGACACCGCAGGAGCCATCGTCGAGCTCACCGACACAGATCAGGTAGACGGACCGGTCAGCAGGATCCGCCCCGGCGTGAGCTCACCTCACGAGCACCTCGACGTGCGCAGAGCACCTCCGCCTCCTCGACGTGTCGGTCGACATGCTCGGCTGAAGCGGACGGTCAGTCGGTGGCGCTGTCACCCAGGACGTCGTCGATCTGCCGACGCACGTCCTCGTCGTCCGGATCGAGCGGGCCGTGCCACGTCTCCACGACTCGACCGTCCGGGTCCAGCAGGACCGACATGGGGATGGCGATCCCCTTGAACGTCGTGGTGAACGTGTCCTGCTCGTCACGCCACTGCGTCATCGTGAGGCCCAGCTCGTCGGCCATCGCCCGCACAGCCGCCTCGTCCGCGTCCGCTGAGTCGATGTTCACGGTGACGACCCGGAGCCCATCGTCGCCACGGTCACGATGGAGCCGCTCGAGGGCAGGGAGCTCGGTCCGACACGGTGCGCACCACGTCGCCCAGCTCGACAGCAGGACCGGTCGACCTCGGAGGTCGGTCAGATCGACGGGTCGGCCGGTCAGCGCGTCGGCCGCCCGGTACTGCACGGTGTCGTCCCGGTCGGCCGCCGCTCCCGAAGGGGAGCCGGCACGAGCGTCCGGCGAGGAGCACCCGACCAGAACGGCGAACAGCGCCGCCGCCGCGACGATCACGCCGCGGCGACGACGCCCGAGGTGACCGGCGTCCGGGCTCTCACCCGGCCGCCGGTCACCTCGTCTCGCCGTCAAGCGGACCTCACTGCTGCAACGTGCGCAGGTAGGTGACGATCGCCGCGATGTCCTTGTCCGACAGCGAAGGGTTGCCACCCTTCGGCGGCATGGCGACGCCGGTGGTGTTCTCGGGATCCGACGCGGTCCGGCCGACCTTGACGAAGGCGACGGCCTCATCGTCGCTCATCCCCTTCAGGAAGGCTGACGTGGTGAGGTCCTTGCCCAGCTTCGGCAGGCCCTTGGCGTCGGCGCCGTGGCACGAGGAGCACGACGAGGCGTACATCTCCTCGCCGGACCCTCCGCTCTTGCCGCCGCTGCTGCTGCTCGCGGTGGTCGTCGTCCCGCCGCCTTCCTCGCCGTCGCTGCTGCACGCGGCGGCGACCAGCCCGAGGCTGAGCATGACGACCAAGGTGGTCACCACGATCTTGACGGTGCTTCGATTCATAGCGCTACCTGCCTTTCCCTGGTGAGGATCCATGGGTCCCGCCGGTCGACGGGGCCCCTGCTTCGATCAGTTCCGGCCACTGCACGAGGGTCCCGCCGCTGCCCTCGATGAAGGCCTCGGCGTCAGAGCGCCGGGCGAAGGCGACCAACCCTCCTGCCATCGGGGTCTCGACGTCCGATCCTGTCACGAACCAGGCGTCGGGGGCATCGATCCACTTCTCGGTGTCGTAGTCGTGAACCCACGCAGTCACCTTGTCGATGTCGCCGGACCTGGTCGCATGGGCGATCAGGTCTCCGATGTCGTCGAAGGTGAACGCCTCACCCTCACCCACACGATAGGCCGCCGCGAACCGAGGCTCGCTGATGATCATGTGACACTCGGCGCACACGTCCCGGCCGTAGGCGATCTCCGGAGGTCCGCTCGCCGACTCGCCCGAGCAGGATGCGGCGAGGACGATGGCCGCCAGCACGACGGCGATGGCCCGTCCGACCCCCGTTCCGATCGTGGTGGATGCAGCAGTGATCCTTCTCATCTGTCAGCCCTCGTCCTGAACGCCAGTCCTCCGATGACCGCCGGGATCACGGCCCACAGCAGCAGGCTCGCTCCCGTCACCCACCCGACCTTGCCGCCGAAGCGGTCGACCGCGTAGGTCCCGACCGGACCGAGCACGTCGAGAGATCCGCTCAGCACGGTCATCGCCGAGAGACGGAAGGCCTCGACCGGGTTCGCGACCGCTGCCATGAACAGCGACCCCTCGCCGAGCCTCGTCGCCGTGGACGTTCCCATGAGTCCCAGGTTGCCCAGCAGCACGAACACCAGCCAGAGCACAAGGGCCATTCCCATCGCCGCGGCGCTGCGACGGGCGAACGCGCTGACCAGCATGCCCATCCCGATCATGGCGACCGCCAACAGCCACGCCAACCCGGCGATGGCGACCAGGTCGACGCCGTCGACGGCCGCACCGCGGACGGCGGCGAGCAGGCCGGCGACGCCGAAGCCTGCCGTCACCGCCGCCAGCAAGGCGGCCGCGTTGCCGACGAAGATCCCGATGTAGACCTCGCTGGGACTCACCGGGTGCGACAGGAGGAAGGTGAGCGTGCCCCGCTCACGCTGGCCGGCCACGCTGCGGGCCCCGATGGTCAGACCCATCAGCGGGACGACCAACTGGGCCAACGCCACGAGCGACGAGGCGGTCCGACCGAAGCCGGAGAACCCGATCGTCCGGGCGTTCGAGACCGCCAGCGAGCTGATGGCCGTCGCGAGGAGGGCGAAGCTCGCAGCGTAGAGCCACAGCCAGCGGTCGCGGAGAGCGTCGCGCAGCTCCTTGGCCGCCAGGATCCTGACGGTCCGGACCTCGACCCGTTCCCTGATCGGCTCGACCTCGACCTGCACCTCGGAGACCGTGCTCATCGCCACACATCCACGTCCATCACACCCACTCCCGCGTCGTTGAGGTGGCTCAGCGCCTTGCCCTTCTCGCCCGCGGCCACCTCGACCAGGACGCCGTGACTGTTCCGGCGGGTCTCGAAGCCTGCGACGTCGAGCACGTCGGCGGCCTGCGAGATCTGGTCCTCCGCCACCGTCACGTGCATCCAGACCCGCAGACCGAGCTTCTGGGCGAGCTCACCGGGTGCGCACTCGAGCACCGGCACCCCGTCCTCCATGGCGAGCACCCGATCCGTCAGCACCCCGACCTCGTCCAGGTGGTGCGACGTCAGCACAACGGCGCGCCGGTCGTCACGCAGCGACTCGAACACCTGGAGCACCGACGCCCGCGACGCCACGTCCAACGACGCCGTCGGCTCGTCGAGCATCAGCACGGGTGGGTCGGCGACCAGAGCGAGAGCGATGCCCAGTCGCTGCTTCATCCCTCCCGACAGGGCGCCCACACGCTTGGACCAGTGATCCGCCAGCTCGACGCGCTCGAGCAGCTCACGGGCGCGCTCCTGGTCGGCCCGACGCAGCTGCGCCGACAGCGCCATCGTCTCGGCGACGGTCAGATCGTCGTAGAAGGACAGGTGCTGCGGCACGTAGCCGATGAGTCGCCGCGCGGCCTTGCCACGCCGCACGACGTCGTTGCCCCCGATCTCGACGGTCCCCTCGAAGCGGATCGAGCCGAGCAGGCATCGCATGATCGTGCTCTTGCCCGCCCCGTTCGGCCCCCAGAGGGCGATGGCCTCACCCGGGCCGACCGTGAACGACACGTCGTCGACCACCACGGTCGAGCCGTAGCGCTTGGTCAGGTTCTCCACGCGGATCACGGCGCCTCCCCCACCAACGGGCGGCTGCCGCGCCGCACGAGGACGGCGGCGACGAGCAGCAGAACGGCGGAGACGCCGGCCAGGACCCCTCTGGACGAGCCGACCGGGGCGTCGCGCAGCGGCGGCAGCGTCGGGGCGTCGATCAGCGGGGCCGTGTCGACCGCCTTGGGCGCCGGACGGAGCGTCGGGAACGCACGCGCGGCGGCGTCGAGCGCCCTGGCGGCCGGCGTCTCGGCGAAGAAGGTGAGCGCGGGGTGCTGGTCGGTCAGAGCGTCGTAGAGCCCTTCGGCTCTGTAGTCCACGTCGCCGATGCCGTCACGACCCCGGTCGTAGCCTGCGTAGTCGCTCCAGTAGTTGCCTCGACCACCCACGGTCCAGTCGTTGCCCTCCAACCTGCCACCGGTCGTGGCGGACACCTGCTCCTGGTTGTCGATGAAGGCGTTGCCGACGAACTCGGTGTTGCGCACCGACGGCTGGAAGAGGACGCCGACGATGTTGTAGGCGATCACGTTCCCCCTGAACCTGGTCGTCACTCCGGCGCTGAAAGGCGAGGCGTCCATGAAGATGCCGACCCGGTTCCCGACGATGCGGTTGCGGGTGACCTCGACGACGTCGGACTCCTTGACCGCCATCCCGTAGCCGCTGGGCCCGTCGCTCAGCGACAGGACGTTGCCGCGTGCGACCGTCCCGGTGCTGTACATGACGTAGAGCCCTGTCGAGTTGCGGAGCATCCGGTTGCCCTCGACCACCACGTCGTCGGAGTACATGAGGTGCAGACCGTAGCGGCCGCTCTCGACCACGTTGTCCCTGACGACTGTGCGGTCCGAGAAGAAGGCGATGACGTCACGCCCGTCGCGGAGTCGGTTGCCGACCACCACGGTGTCGGGTGACTGGTACACGTGGATGCCGTCGCCGCGCAGCGTGAACCTCACGTCCTTGGGCGTGACACGGTTGTTGCGGATCTCGGAGTTGGGGGACTCACGCAGATAGGCGCCGAACAACGTGTCGACCATGTGGGAGTCCTCGAGCCGGAACCGTGGGGCCTTCACCCTCACCGCGGAGTCCTCGTGGGGCAGGCTCCTCCCGCTGCCGCGGATCTCGAGCCGGCGCAGCGTGACGTCGGGTGCGGTCACCTCGAGGACCGATCCGCGACCGCCACCGTCGATGATCGTTCCCGGGCGTCCTTCGATGGTGATCGGGCGGTCCAGGGTGACGCCTCCCCGGTAGCGTCCGGGGTCCAGGCGGAGAGTCCCTCCTTCGGCCGTCCCCGCGACGAGCTCAGCGAGGTCCCTCGCCGGGCGATCCTCGACCGATGCCGTGGTGGCATGCGCGGGACCGGCCCCGCCGACGGCTGTGATCACGACCGCGAGCACGAGCGCACGGCCGATCACGACGCATCAGGAGTCGCATCCGACGGCGTTGTGTCGGGCATGGTGTCGTCGGAGTCGTCGGAGTCGTCGGGAGCCTCATCCTCGGGAGCCTCATCGGACTGGGCCTCGTCCGACGGTGTCTCGTCACCCGCGCCCTCGGCGGTCGTCGACGTCGGAGCGTCCGCCTCGGCCTCCTGCTCCAGGACCAGCGGCCGGTAGGCCTTGCGGTGGAACCAGAGACCGACGGCGGTGAGGATCGAGGCCAGGAACGCGAGGAGCAGGCCCGGGCCCGGCAGGGCCATGGTGTCGAACTGGGCGATCTTGGACGGGCCGAACAGGTGCGGCGTGAACTCCCCCACGGCGGATGACAACGGCGCCCGCGGGTCGAGGCTGTGGCCGTAGTTCCACAACCAGTACTGGAGGTCGGCCAGGAAGACGAACGGGAACAGGAGCGTGGGCAGCACGAACAGCACCACGTACCGGCTGTGGATGTACACCGCGGCGAGCATCAGTCCGGCGAACACGACGATCGCGATGATCGCGACGGATCGCTCGAGCGGGGCGCCGTCGGCCAGTGGCGGCATCCCCACGTAGTGGTTGAGCTCGTCGAGCTGCTGGAGGTCGTCGGATCCGGTGACCGGATCGATCTCCCCCTCCAGACGGTTGATGTAGGCCGACACCGTCAGCCCCTTGGGGAACTGCGGCGCCTCGAGCTTGAGAACCCAGTACGGCAGGAACAGCGACAGGATGAGGGCGAGCATCGCCGCCACGAACAGCGCCGTCGGACGACGGAACCGTGCCCGGTCGAGGCGGTACTCGTCATCCGGGATCCTGGGACCGATGAACAGGTCCTTCACACCCATGTCACGTCATCCTCTCCGAAGTAGACAGGGCCGGCCGCCCCCGACCGACGGTCTCGGACCGTAGATCGGGAGCAGCCGGCGGACCTCACGGCTGGACCAGGAAGTGGCCCATCATCTCCAGGTGCAGCGCCGAGCAGAACTCGGTGCAGTAGAAGGGGAACACGCCCGACTGGGTGGCGTCGAACTCCACCGTCGCGGTCTCCCCCGCCTCGAGGCTGAGGTTGATGTTGTAGCCCGGGACTGCGAACCCGTGGGTGGCGTCCTGGGTCGTCTCCAGGTTGGTCATGTGCCAGATGACGTGGTCACCCTTCTTGACCTCCACCAGGTCCGGTGTGAAGTGGCTCCGGACGACGCCCATCTTGACGGTCACGGTGTTTCCGTCACGGGTCACACCCGCGTCCGCCTCTGACAGGACGGCGTTCTCGCCCACCGCAGCCTTCGGGTCCTGGCTCCAGCCGGCCATCTTCCCCGGATCGGTACCGACCGGGTAGACGGTGAACGGCTTCAGCTTGTCCGCCTTGATGGTCTGCGCGTAGTGCGGCTCCCCGACCCCGATCGGGGAGTCGTAGAGCACAGGCATCGTCTTGCCCTTCTGGCCGATGTCCATCAGCTGGAAGTTCTGGGGCAGCAGCGGACCTGTCGGGAAGAACCTGTCGATCGACCACTTGTTCAGAGCGATCAGGTACTTGCCGTCGGGCTTGACCGTGTCGCCCTCAGCGGCGGTCAGGTGACCGATGTTGTACTGCACGTCGGTCTTGGTGACGAGCGTCCAGGGCTTCTCGCCCTCAGGGGCGTTCTTGCCTCCCAGGCTCCAGCGAGCCACGGCCGAGTCGAGGAAGAGGCTCGTGTACGCGTAGCCCTTGTCGTCGAACTGGGTGT
>CAZNQK010000121.1:0-7508 GCA_964575165.1 uncultured Aquihabitans sp.
GCCAGAAGCTGGGCTACCGGCTCGATGTGAGCAGGTCGGCTGCCCGGCTCCTTCGCCGGCCGGCGTCCACCACCGACACGCGGGGCGCCTACATCGAGCGCAACGCCCGACACCTGGGGCGGTGGGGATATGTCTATCTGTGCCTGACCTTGGCCGCGCTGGAGCAACCGGGCCACCAGGTGGTCGCGTCGGAGCTGCTCGGCCGGATCACCAACCTGGCCCGGGGGGACGAGAGACTCGCCCTGGACACGACCGAGTACTCGCAGCGGCGCGCCTTCCGAGACGCCGTGCGCTACCTGGAACAGGTCGGGGTGCTGACGGTTCGCGATGGTGATGTGGAGTCGCTGCTCCAGGAGGGCGAGGTGCTCTGGGACGTCGACCGCGACGCAGCGGCGATGTGCATGGTGGCGACGCCGTCGATCCTGCGATCGGTGTCGTCGGTCGAGGACTTCGTCGCCGAGCCACCGCCGAGCGGCGTCGAGGCCCGGCGGAGGCGTGCCCGACACCTGCTGAACCGACGCATGCTCGATCAGCCCGTCGTCGTCGCAGCGGACCTCGTCGGCGACGAGGTCGACCTGGCCTGGCGGAACCGGCGCCGCGAGGCGGAGAACATCAGCCGCCTGACCGGTTGTGAGATCGAGCTCCGTCGGGAGGGCATCGCCCTCATCGAGCATCCGATCCACCAGATGGGCAGGTCGCGATTCCCCGGCAGCGACAACGTATCCCACGCAGCGCTCCTGTGGCTCACCGAACTGCTGCACCGAATCGAGCCGATCAAGCCTTCCCAACCGGTCGATCACGTCGGCGCCGGCGGCGAGTCCCCTGAAGATGGCGTCGAACCAGGGGCCCAACCCGCTGTCGGGTCACCGACGGGTGACGGCCAGGTGGATGCCGACTACGTGGACGCTGCGTGGGCCGCGGTCCTGGAGCAGTACGGCGAACGGCTCGGGAAGGACGCGCGGGAGCAGCCCGACCGGGTGCGCGAGGCAGCGGAGTCCATGCTCCGGCGCTTCGGGTTGGTCGAACCCGGACCAGAGCGTTGGCGGGTTCGTGCCGTCGCCAACCGCTACCGGGCCGAGCCGGTCTCATCCGCACCTGAGGCGGCGGGTACCCCGACCGAACCCGCTGAGCAGCAGGCGATGTTCTGATGCGCTGGAAGCCGTCACGGGCAGGGATCCTCAACGTATGGGAGTACGACGACCAGACGTTCGACTTCGGCGACGGACGCCTGGTGCTGCGTGGGCGGAACGGGTCCGGCAAGTCCAACGCGCTCGCGCTGTTGTTCCCGTTCTGCTCGACGGAGTGATGAGCGCCGCGCGCATGGACCCGATGGGCGGCGCCCGGTCGATGAAGTCCCTGCTCCTCGGTCGCGACGACACCGAGGGTGGCGGGTACCAGCACGACTCCGGCACCGGCTACGTGTGGATGGAGTTCGAGCGGGGTGACGAACGGTGCACGGTCGGCGCCGGAGCCGCAGCCACGGTGCACCGCGACGCGGACGTCTGGTTCTTCGTCACCAGCGAGCGGGTCGGCGACGGGTTCGAGCTCACCGCAGGTGACGTTCCGCTCGGCCGTCGACAGCTGGCCGAGCGATTGGGCACGGCTTCGGTGTTCAACACCGCCGAGGAGTACCGCAGGGCGGTCGACCGCCAACTGCTCGGCTTGGGAACGCCCCGTTACCGCTCCCTGGTCGACCTGTTGTTGACGTTGCGCCGACCGCACCTCGCCGGCAAGCTCGACACCGAGCACCTGTCGGCCACGTTGTCGGCCGGTCTGGGTGAGCTCGACACGTCGCTGATAGACGACGTCGCGCACAGCTTCGACGACCTCGATGCCATGCAACAGGAGCTGGAGGGGCTCACCGCATCGCTCGAAGCAGTCGAACGATTCCTCCCCGTCTACCGAGAGCATCTGGTCGCGGCGGCACGCTCCCGGGCAGAGGCCGTGGTGTCGACCGCCGACGACCTGCGCCGCGTGCAGCGCGACCGGCGCAGCACCGGCAACCGACTCGAGACCGCACGGGCCGCTGAGGCCGCAGCCGCCGAGCAGCTGACCGCGACAGAGGCTGCCAAGGTTGCGATCGAGGCCCGGATCTCGGCCATCCAGGCCTCTGACGCCTACAGGTCGGCCGCGGCGCTCGACGAGGTCCGCAAGACAGCGGAGAGGGCGGTACGTCGATCGAAGGAGTCGGCGGAACGGGCCGGGGCCAGCGCAACACAGGCCCAAGCGGCGAACGACCGACGGGATGCTGCGACAGACGCATTGCGAAGTCGCGACTACGAGCGGGAACGGGCTGTCCGGGCGTGGAACGACCTCGCGGCCGACGCAGGCATCCAGACCGTGTTGCCTCCCGACCCGTTCGACCACGACCGGGCGGTCACCGTCGTGACCGAACGGCGAACCCAGTTGCAGCTTGTCCAGGAGCTCGCGGAGTCGTCTGCACGGGCTGCGACCCGCGCCGAGCTCGCCGTCCGGACCGTCGAGGAGAGTCGCCGACGAGCCGAGACAGCAGCACACGAGCGCGACGTGGCAGCAGAGGCTGTCGAGCTGGAACGAGCCGCTCTCACCGAGCAGTGGACTGCATGGTGGGACGACGTCGTTGCGCTGGTCGAAAGGATCCGGAGCGACATCACACCGCTGGACGTGTCGGACCCCGACGCAGTCACCGGCACCGTTCGCGGCGATGCGTTCGAACCGGCGGAGACGACCCGGCCTGACGCTGACCGCCCCGACGACGACACCGTCCGGTTCCACCGGGCAGACAGCTGGCTCGGCGACGTCGACACCGCGATGGCTCTGGCCGTGCAGCGCGCCGCTGACGCCGTCGCCGAACAGCAGCAGCGACTGGCCGGCCTCGCCGACGAACGACGACAGGTCGCAGACGAACCCAACCCGGGTCCGCCGCCGAAGCCGACGCGCCCCAACGGAGCCGACGAACTGGCGCCCGGTTCGCCGTTGTACATGTGCGTGGACTTCGCCGATGAGCTCGACGAGGCCGCACGGGCCGGCCTGGAGTCCGCGCTGGACGCGGCCGGACTGCTCGACGCCCGCATCGCAGCCGACGGACTCCCCGTCGACTCCTTCGACGCTGCGCTCCTCCCGCAGCGACGCTCGATCACGGAAGGCCCCACGTTGGCCGACGTGCTCATCCCGACACCGGGTTCGGGGCTCGACGCCGCCCGCATCAGCGCGGTGCTCCGGGCGATCCCGCTCGACGGCGATGTCGTGCAGCTCGAGCGAGACGGCCGCTGGCGACTCGGACCGCTCGCCGGCCGCTACCTCCACGACGAGGCCCGCTACATCGGGCATGCCGCCCGTGAACGTCGACGGGCGGAGCGGCTCGCGTTGCTCGACGACCAGATCAGCGAGGCTGAGGCCGAGCTGGCCGTGCGGACAGCGGTTGCGGCCACCACCGGGGACCGACGGGCGGAGCTGGGTGACCTACGGGCCCACCAACCCCCGACCGCGCCCCTGATGGCTGCCCTAGGCGAGCACCGTCGCCGCTCCGACCTCGCAGATCACGCCGCCGATCTGCACACCGATGCCGTCACCACGGCTGACGAAGCGGCTTCGGCTGCCGAGACAGCCAGCACCGAGCTGCACCGTCACGCCGTTGCCGCACGTCTCCCCACTGCCGTTGCCGAGCTCACCGAGGTCGTCCAGTCGCTGTTCGGCGTGGAGCTCCAGCGCAAGGAGGTCGTAGCCGCCGAGCAGGCCTGCGGCGATGCCCGCCAACGGCTCAGCGAGCTCACCGAGGCGTTGCACGATGCGACGCAACGCTCCGAGGCGGACGCAGCGGCTGCTTCGACAGACGAGGGTCGAGCCAACGCGGAGCAGGCTCGCTTCGAGGAGCTGCGCATCACCGTCGGCGCCGATGCGAAGGCGGCTGTCGAGCACCTCGCCACCGCCCGCGAGGAGCTCGTCGACGCGGCGGGTAGACAGCGGGCGGCGAGCGAGCAGCAGCGCGACGCCGAGCTGGCGATCGCGAAGCTCGAGGAGCACCTCGAGGATCTGCGTGGCCGACAGGCGACAGCGGAGCATGCTGCAACTGCGGCTGTCGAGCGGTTCCAGGTCATCTGCGCGTCCGAGGTCGCCGAGGTCCTGTCCATCCAGGGCGTCGAGCCTGGCGCGGGCGAACTGGACGCTGCACGACTCGTGATGGGCGGGACCGCCCCGCCTGCCGACGACGCCACCAACCGGATGGAGCGGGCCCATCGGGAGATCCTCCTCGACGGGCTCCGAGCGGGTCACGATCCGAGCATGCCGAAGGTCGATGGCATCGACGTCGTGCGTGTCGGCACCGCCGACGGCGAGCTCCCGATCGGCACCCTCGCACGCCAGCTGCGGGAGGAGCACGACCGAACCGCACAGCTGCTGTCCAAGCAGGAACGGGAGATCTTCGAGACCCACCTGCTGACGAGGATCGGCGAGTCGCTGCGTGCGCTGCTGCTCGAGGCCGACGAGTTCCAGCACCGGATCAACGCCGAGATGGCCGACGCACCCACCGAGAGCGGGATGGTCGTCGAGCTCAAGTGGGAGGTCACCGGCGATGAGGTCGGCCTCGCCGACGCGGTGCGTGCGCTCCGGACCGCACCCGAGATGCTCGGCCCGGAACGCAGAGAGGGACTGCGCGAGTTCTTCATGCAGCGCATCGCCGACCTGCGGGCGAGCGACCCCGGGCGCAGCTTCGCCGAGACCCTGACCACAGCACTCGACTACAGGTCGTGGCACGGGTTCACGCTCTTCGCCCGCTTCTCCGACGGATCCCGACACAAGGTGACACGCAAGTTCTACAAGGGCCTGTCGGGTGGTGAGGCAGCGTCACTGCTGCACCTCCCGTTGTTCGCCGCCGCTGCGGCTCAGTACTCGGCCGGATCGGTCGACGGTCCACGCCTCATCGCTCTCGACGAGGCGTTCGTCGGCATCGACGACCGGATGCGCGCCCGACTCATGGGCCTGCTGACCCAGCTCGACCTCGACGTGCTCCTCACCAGCCACGAGTTCTGGGGCTTCTACGACACCGTCCCCGCTCTGGTGCTCTACGACCTGACGCGCCGGCCACCTCTGCCTGGAGTGCACGCCCAGCGCTTCGACTGGACCGCCGGCATCGACTACGACCTCGCCACCGAACCGTGAACCCGAGCGAACCCTCCGGTCACCCCCTGAGCCGACCCGATCTCGCCCGCCTCTGGGACACCGCGCGACGACGCCTCGAACGCAACGGACACGCCATCTCCGCGTCGCGGCTCGAGCTCGACGACCTCGACGCAGCCGAGCTCGACGCCATCTGCGCGCTGCTCGGTCAGCGACGTCCCGCCGAACCCAAGCTGCGCATCCGACTCGACCAGCTCGACTCGGCGCTCAGCGATGCCGGACACGACGGCGGGCTCATCGGCACGCTCGAGGCCATCTCCGGGCCGATCGCTGACCGCCCCGCAGCCCGAGCAGCTGATCGCCAAGCCCGCACCGCCCTCTGGTCAGCCGCAGCGTCGCACCCGGCGAGCAACATCGACGGAGTGAGCGACTGGGTCGACTCCCTCCGCCGGCGAGGTCGGATCACCCGTGTCGACACCGAGGATCCCGTCCCGTTCCTCCTGGACGCGCTCGACACGATCCAGCACCTCGCATCCCCCGATCCGATCGGTGACGGCCGAGCGCTCCCCCTCACAGTCCTTGCCGCGACCACATTCGGAGATGCTCATGCGCTCGACGAGAAGCGACCCCTAGGCGCACTGGTGGCCGACGGTGTGTGCCGGCTCGCAGGGACCGAGGACATGCGTGCCGCATGGCAGACGTTCGGGGTCCAACTGGACAAGGTGAACAGCTCGGCGCTCACCTACATGCTCCCCGGCCGACCGGGCTCGATCCTGGCCGCAGCCAGGTCCAACTGCCAACCGCTTCGAATCACCCACCGCATGCTCGACTCCGAGCTCGGACTCGATGTCGGCGCACTCGAGCGGGTATGGGTCTGCGAGAACCCGACGATCGTCGTGCTCGCAGCTGATCGGCTGGCAGCGGACTGTCGACCCGTGCTCTGCACCGACGGGATGCCGGCCTCGGTGACCAGCCGGCTGCTGGCGCACCTCCGATCGCAGGGGTGCGAGCTGCTCGTCCACGCCGACCTCGACGTCGGCGGCATCGCGATCGTCAACCACCTGATCAACCGCCTCGACGCCACGCCGTGGCGCATGACCGAGCACGACTACACCGAGGCGCTCGCCGGACCGACGACCGACCTCGGCAGCGCCGTCGGACCAACACCGTGGGACCCCGACCTCGCCGTTGCGATGCAGCACCAGGGTAGAGCCGTCCACGAGGAAGCGATCGCGTCGATCCTCCTTGCAGACCTCAACCAGGATTGAGCGCATCACCGTGGGTCGCGGCACCTCTGGTGCTGTCCGTGACTCGGGGTCCCCGTTCGGAACGTCGGCGGGCTCGCGGTCCTCGAACCGCTCGGCAAGCTCGTCTCCCGTACGCCGCTCAGCAACCGGTTGCCGCTTGGAGGGTTCGACAGGCCTCGGCCATGCGCTCCGGCGACAGCATCCCCACCCTCCGTCGGAACGTCTCCCGAGGAATCGTGTGGAGGTTGTCGAAGTTGACCACGCTCTCGGTCGGGACGCCGTCAGCCTCCGTGAGCACCAGTTCAGAGACGAGCCCGCGATGTGTTCGGGTCAGAGCGGCGACCACGACCGACCCGATGCGATCTGCGACAGGGTCGCGGGTCAGCACAAGAACCGGCCGGGCACCACCGGGCGTCGCAGCGAACCAGATCTCACCCCGCCGCATCGACAGTCCAGTCGGACCAGTCCTCCGCCGGCCCCCAGTCGGCGAGCTCGCTCAGGGCTCGTTCACCCTGGTCGAGCGGTACGGCCGTCCAACGATCGGCATCACCCTCCGACGCCAACCTGTTGAGGTGACGGCGGAGTGCCTCACGCAACAGCTCGGAACGGTCGATGCCAAGCGTCTCCGCCCACCGTTGTGCTTCTTTCGCCTCACGGTCATCGACTCGAAAGCTGAGCATCGTCATACAGGCATGATATGTCGTATTACACCGTCGACAACGAGGATCGCTTTCGACGACCCGGTCACCCGAGGGTGGCCGGAGCGACAGCGAGGCCGACTGCAACCGCACCGGCGTGCAGGCGCTCGTCCCACACCGCGACCGTGAGATCCGTCGCTCCGAGCGCAAGCGCACTGGCGAGGTGGACGGCGTCAGCTCCGCGGAGTTGATGTTCAACCGCGAGCGACCCGGCAGCCTGCCCGACACCGACTGTCAGCTCGACCGGACGCATCGATGCCCAGAACAGCTCCCAGTCGGACATGGCCGCAGCCGCCTGCGACTCCGTCAGGTCGCGGTGGCGACCGGCGGCTGCGAGCGCGGCGCAGACCTCAGGATGGGCCAGTCGACTCGACAGCGCGACATCGCATGCGTTCCACAGGACAGCGACGAGGTCGGATCCGACCTCGTCGAGCACGAGCTTCACCAACGCGCTGGAGTCGAAGTAGAC
>CAZNQK010000122.1:0-7508 GCA_964575165.1 uncultured Aquihabitans sp.
CCCACCTGCCCCTCACCTGCTTTGTTCCGGATTTGTGGCCGGAATCGGCCACAAATCAGGAACAAAGCAGGTGAGGGAGAGTGGGGGGAGCGGTCCCCGGTGACAAGCACCGTGGCCGGTCGGCACCATCGACCCGCATGGACCTCGATGAAGTGCTCGATCTCGCCAGCCGCCACAACGGAGTCGTGTCGACGCACCAACTCCGCGGGTTGGGCGTGGACCGCTACCGGGCGAGGAGGATGCGCTCCTCTGACGGGTGGACGAGCCCAGCGCCCCAGGTGCTCGTGCGCACCGGCTCCGGATCCTCGGTCGAGCAGGACCTGACCATCGCCGTACTCAGCTCCGGCCCGGGAGCAGTCCTGTCCCACGAGCCGGCATGCTGGCTGTGGGGGCAGTCGGCTTGCCGAACTCGGCCCGTCGACGTCGTCCGCACCGCTCGCAGCGGCCCTCGACCCGACGGAGTGGAGATCCACACCGTCCGACTGCTGCCCGACGCATGGGTGACGGTACTCCGCGGCGTGCCGGTCGTCCGACCTGAGCTGTGCGCGCTCCAGCTGTTCGCCAGTTGCCACTACGACCGGGCAGAGCGACTCGTCGAACGGATGTGGTCCATGCGCCTGCTGTCGGGCCCATCGCTCGTCCGCTTCATCGCCCAGATGGGAGAGATGGGCCGAAACGGGACAGCGGGGGTTCGTCAGTACCTCGAAGCTCGTCCTGCCGACTACACGCCGACGGCGTCCAACCTCGAGTCGAGGACCATGCAGATCCTGAGTCGGGCCGACATCCAGATACGCCGTCAGGTGGATGTTGGATCCGACGTGGCGTGGACCGGCAGGGTGGACTTCGTGGTGGTCGGTCGGCCCATCGTCATCGAGGTCCAGAGCAGCGCCCACCACACTGCGCTGACCGACGTCGAGTCGGACCGACGTCGACGCAAGGAGCTCGAGGAGAGCGGCTGGATCTGGGTCGAGGTGTGGGACACCGAGGTGTGGACGAACCCCGACGTGGTCGTCGCACGGGTCCGCGAGGCCATCGACCAGGACCGTTCACGATGAACACCCCCTGCCGGAACTCGCTTTGTTGCCGGAGCTCGCTTTGTTCCCGTTTCGTGGCCGATTTCGGCCACGAAACGGGAACAAAGCTGGTTCGGAGCGCTGGTGTGGACCGGTCAGAGGGAGTCGAGGAGGAGAGACTGGTTGGTGTGGCCGATCCGGCCGTGGGTGTCCCACAGGGTCGAGTCGCTCGCCCCGATGCCCGTGCCCGACGTGCGCATCACCGACTCGAGCCCGATCCACTCCCCGACCGGCTCGCGCCAAAGGTGCACGGTCAGATCCGGGTTGATGAACATGGCGTCGCCGAATCGGACGCTCGATGCCGTGCCGTTGGCGAAGTCCGACGCCGCCGCAACCCGCTGCCACGGCGACGGCGTCTCTCCGGGCACCACCGGGAACGCCAGACGGATCCAGTCGAAGGCCGGGCCCGGCTCGAAGTAGGTCCCACGGGCGAAGCGGTGCTCTGTCCCACGGTTGTGGAACGCGACGTAGCTGGCCATCGCGTGGGTGACGTCGTCGGTCGCCGCAGGGATGGGCGGAGGAGTCTCGTCCACGCCCTGAGCCGACGGACCACCGGGACCGACGTCGTCGAGGTCGACCGCACCCGGAGGCGTGGTGCGGATGCGCAGCGCCCTCGCCATCGCGACGACCGCTTCGTCGCAGACGGTCCGGATCGTCGATTCGAGGACCATCACCTTGCGACCCGGCCGCAGCACCCGGGTGTCCAGACGCAGCGGTTCGATCGGCACCGGACGCACGAGCTCGACGGTCAGACGGGCCAGGCGCATCGGGATCGAGGCTGCCTCGATCGAGGGCCGGGGCCCGTCCGGTGTCTCGGGTAGCGGCACCCGCTCCATCTCGCGTGCGAGAAGGGCGGCCGGCGCTCCGCCGTGACAGGCCTGGGGGTCCCAGGGGCCCCGGCAGAGGTCGGTCGGCTGCCAGATCTCGTCGCCTGGAGCCGAGCCTCCCTCGGCCGGGACGAAAAGTGCCTCCCCGGACGGGCTGTCAGCCATCTGCCGCGTCGGCCGGGGCATCGAAGAACGGGACGATCTGGTCCCGCCGGATCTTCCGCGTCCCGGTCCGGGGGAGGTCGTCGACCACCAGGATGCGACGGGGTGCCTTGTAGTGGGCCATCCGACCGCGGCTCCACGTCAACAGCTCCTCGGGCGTGACCTTCGCCCCGTCGCGGAGTCGGACCGCTGCGACCGGGACCTCGCCCAGCTTCGCGTCCTCGATCCCGACAACCCCGGCCTCGACCACGTCGGGGTGCTCCTCCAGATCGGCCTCGACCTCGACCGAGTACACCGAGTAGCCGCCCGACTTGATCACGTTCTTGGCCCGACCTTGGAACGACAGCAACCCCAGCGGACCGCTGCGCACCAAGTCGCCGGTCCGCAGCCAGCCGTCCTCGGTCACCGTCTCTGCCGACGCCGCCGCGTCGCCGTGGTAGCCGAGCAGGACGCCCGGCCCCTTGACCTGGAGCTCGCCGACGACACCCGACGGAACCGGTCGTCCGCCGCGGTCGACCACCCGCACCTTCCACCCCGGAAGCGTGAAGCCGAGCGAGTCGCCGAGACCGACCGGCAGCAGCGGCGGCGACACCTTGGCCACGACCCCGCCCCCGGTCTCCACCATCCCGTACCCCTCGAAGAACGCGGCCTCGCCGACGGGGCCGACCACCGGGAGGCACATCGATGCTCCGTAGGACTTGAACCGGCGGGCCAGCTCCGAGGGCATCACGTCCGCGCCCGTCATCCACGCCCGGACGCTGCGAAGGTCGCGGTGCTCAGCTCCCGCCTGCTCGAGAAGCCGGTAGCTGGCCGGGACGCCGATGAACGCGCTGCTGTGGCGCTCCTCGAGCAGGTCCAACACCCGCCCCGCGTCGAAGTGGTTCAGGAAGTACATGGGAACCCCGGCCAGCGACGGTCCGAGCACCGAGATGAACCCCATGATGTGCGCCACGGGGAGGCTGAGGATCAGCTCGTCGTGACGCAGATCGGACGGGAACGCCGCCATGGCGGTCAGTCCGCCGACCAGCGCCCGGTGGGTGAGCTCGGCACCCTTGGGAGAGCCGGTCGTCCCCGACGTGTAGAACAGCGCGGCCAGGTGGTCCGGCGACGGCTGCACCGGCGGCGACGGCACGGCCCGCGAACCCGGGCCGGAGCTGAGCTCGACAGCACCGCGGATCACGAGCGTGGCGCCGCTGTCGGCGATCACGTGGTCGATCTCCGCCGGACGCATCTGCGGGTTGACCGGAGCGGGGATCCGTCCGGCACGGCTGACTGCGAGCGCCAGGAGGAACTGGTCGATGCCGTTGGGCGTCGCGAGCACGACCGGGTCACCGGGGGAGGTTCGTGCCGCGACCGCCGCCGACCAGCGCGCCACCAGTTCCGCGGCCTGGCCGTACGTGAGCTGCCGCACCGGACCCGGACCCGGACCCGGACCCGAGCCCGAGCCGCGGGTCGTTCCCCTTCGAAGGCCGTTCCGACCGGAGGAGGCGCCGGCGGTGACGCCCTCCTCGGTCACCATCAGCCGGTCCCCGTGGAGACCGACCCAGCGGTCGGCGACATCGGCCAGTGTGACCCGCTGTCGTACGACGACATCGGCCCTGCGCAACAAACGCAACGTCATCCCTTGAGCATGTCACGGACCGCCACTGGATCCGCAGTCCCCGGCGTTCAGGTACCGCTGGATTCGAATCAGCGTTGCAGCTTCTCGATCGGCGCCCACGACAGCAGCAGTCGCTTTTCGCCCACCTCGGGGAACCGGACGACGGCCTCGGTCTTGTCGCCCGAACCCTCCATGTGCAGCACGACCCCCTCGCCCCACTTGGTGTGCACAACGTCGTCGCCGACGCGGATGTCGAGCGTGTGCGCCCCGGTCTGGGTCGGCGGTGCCGGGCGGGTCGCCCGGTCGACCTGACGCTCGCGGCCCGATGGGGTCCACGACGTCGACTCCCAACCACCCGAGCGGCGCGACGACCGAGGCCGGCCGGCCCGGCTCGAGGGATCGTCGGAGACCAGTTCGGCCGGCACCTCGTCGAGGAACCGGCTCGGCGGGTTGTAGAGCGTCGAGCCGTGCAACGTCCGACACCAGGCATGTGACAGGAACAGCCGCTCGCGCGCCCGGGTGATGCCGACGTACGCGAGACGACGCTCCTCCTCCAGCTCCGCCGGTTCGGTGAGGGCCCGCATGTGCGGGAAGACGCCCTCTTCCATCCCGATCAGGAACACGACGGGGAACTCGAGTCCCTTGGCCGAGTGCAGCGTCATCAACACGACGCCGGTGTCGGACGGGTCATGGTCCTCGGCGTCGGTACCGGCACCGTCGGGCAGCTGGTCGGTGTCGGCGACCAGGGACACCCGTTCCAGGAACTCGTCGACCGTCTCGTAGTCGCGGGCCATGCCGACGAGCTCGGCCAGGTTCTCCTGACGGCCCTCGGCCTCGAGCGACCGCTCGGCCTCCAGCTCGGCCGAGTACCCGCTGCGCTCGAGGATCTGCTCGAGCAGGTGCGCCGGGCCACGGTCCACCTCGGTCGACAGCTCGTCGATCAGAGTCGTGAACGCCTCGATGCCCCGGGCGGCGCGGGCGCTGGCACCGGCGTCGTCCCAGCGGCGCAGAGCGTCCATGAACGTCATCTCGTGGGCGCGGGCGTACGCGTCGATCCGCCCGACGGTCTGGTCGCCGACCCCCCGCTTGGGCGTGTTGAGCACCCGCTTGACGCTCACCTCGTCGGTCGGGTTGGCGACCACCTTCAGGTAGGCGAGCGCGTCCTTGACCTCTCGACGGTCATAGAAGCGAAGCCCGCCGACCACCCTGTATGGGATGCCGGAGCGCAGGAACTGCTCCTCTATCACGCGGCTCTGCGCGTTGGTCCGGTAGAAGACCGCCACGTCGGACCAGCGGGCGTCACCCTGCTCGTGCAGAGACGAGATCCGGTGCGCCACCCACTGGGCCTCCTCGGACTCGTCGTCACCCTGGAAGCGGACGATCTTCTCGCCGGGCCCCTCGTCGGTCCACAGGTCCTTGGGCTTGCGCGCCGTGTTGTTTGCGATGACCGCGTTGGCTGCATCGAGGATGTTCTGCGTCGAGCGGTAGTTCTGCTCGAGCACCACCGTCGTCGCGTCGGGGAACGTGTTCTCGAACTCGAGGAGGTTGCGCATGTCCGCCCCGCGAAAGGCGTAGATCGAGTTGTGGACGAGCATGCCGTCCGACGCCGAATCCCCATGCCCCGGCGCAGCCGCGACGTAGGTGTGAGCCTCGGCGACCTCGAGGTCGTAGACCGGGCCCTCGTACGGTACGAACTCGACCTCGTCGACCGTGCGCTCTACCAGTCGGCCGTCCTCGGACACCAGCACGACCATCCCGCGCCGGAGGTGCGACAGGGGTGTGTAGTCGTAGACGGTGCCGCCGACCATCATCCGCCGACGGATCTCCATTCCACCGGCTTCCGCGACCCCCCTCGCCAGCTCGAGTGCCTCGGCGTAGTCACGTCGGACGGTCTCCAATCGACACCCCGACCGGTTCGAGCCCAGCCCTCGGACGTCGTAGCCAGCGTCGGCAAGTCGCTGTCCGATGTCGTCACGGTTCGACGACCATTGCACCCGGTGCAGCGGGCGATCACTGCGACGGTCGGAGAACATGGTCAGGTTGATCGTTTGACGACGGAGACCATTCTGCGGACGGTGGTGCGGATACTCGGGATGCAGTTCCCAGTCGTTCATGAGGCGCTTCGCTGCAGTCTCCGTGTCGACCTCGCTGTACAGCCGTCGGAGCCAACGCTCGTCGAGGGCCATCCCCTCCCTGCCGCTGGCATGGAAGCACGCCGTGGGGATGCCGTAAGTCGCAGCGAACCAAGACTCGAAGTACGCGGCCTCGGCCAGGGAATCGCAGATCTTGAGCACCCACAGGCGGTCCGCGTGCTCCTGGTTGACCCGCACCCGATAGCCGATCTCCGGGTCTCCCCGACCGTCGGCCCTCACAGCCTTCGTCCGTCCGATCCGGTAGCCACGGTCATGGCGGTACATGAGGTAGACGAGGTGCGTGCCGTCGATCGCCGACATGCGGGCCGGAACGATGTGGTGGGGCGTGCCGAGGACCACGGCGTCACCGGCGCGGACCTCCGCGATCCAACCCTCGTAGCGACCCTCCTTGACCACTGTGACCTGCGCCGGCGCCAGAGAGCTGTGACCCAGAGTCCCCAGGACCTGGTCACCGACCCGCAGATCCTCGATCTGGCGTGAACCCTCGGGCGTCCTGACTGCCGTGCCGGGCACGAGGCACTGGTCGAGGTCGCCTACGACGCAGACGTTGCGGTGCTCCTCGCCGAGCAGCATGACCAGGTCGTTCTGGACCGGGTTGGTGTCCTGGTACTCGTCGACGAGCACGTTGCCGAACCGGTTGCGGTAGTGCTCGAGGACCTGCGGCTCGGTGCGCAGCAGCTCGACGGTGACGCTCAGCAGGTCGTCGAAGTCCATCGCCCCGGCCTTGCGGAGACGGGCCTGGTACTCGACGAACACCTCGCCGATGCGCCGCTCGTGGATGACCGACGCCCGCTCCAGGTAGTCCTCGGCCGAGGTCCCGTCGTTCTTGGCAGCGGAGATCGCTGCGTGAACCGACCGGGGCGGGAACCGCTTGGGATCGATGTCCAGGTCGCGCAGGACGTAGCCCGTGAGACGGACGGCGTCGGCCTGGTCGTAGATCGTGAACGCGGACGGGTAGCCGAGCAGCTGTGCGTCGCGTCGCAGGATCCGCACGCACGCCGAGTGGAACGTCGAGACCCACATCTTGTCGGCGACCGGACCGACCAGGCGGCCGATGCGCTCCTTCATCTCGCCGGCGGCCTTGTTCGTGAACGTGATCGCCAGGATCTCGAAGGGCGAGACGTGGTGTGCCTGGATGAGGTGCGCGATGCGGTGCGTGAGGACGCGGGTCTTGCCCGACCCCGCGCCCGCGACGACGAGCAGCGGCCCCTCGCCGTGGGTGACCGCCTCGTACTGGGCCGGGTTCAGGCCTTCGAGGAGGTCCTCGACGCTCATCGTCGCCACCCTAGTTCCGGCCCCTGACAGCCTCGACGGTGACGGTCACCACGGGTGGGTGGCCGGACCCGGGACACGGGGAACGGACGTGTTCAGGCCTGGAGGCGGTCGCGCAGGAACTGGAGCACCTGCTCCAGCGCCTCGTGGGTCGGCTGGCCCGGCTCGTCGACCAGGTCCTCGGTCAGCACGCTGTGGGCCAACCGACGGTGACCCCACGGGTTGCCCGGCGACGAGTCGATCTCGACGCCGATGAAGTGGTCACCCAGCTCACGCCGCAGCGAGGCAAAGCGTTGCGGCGGGCTGAGCCGGTCGTCGGAGAAGCGCAGGCCGAGGACGCAGATGTCGTCGGCCTCGGCCCGCTCACGCACCGCCAGCAGGTCCCGGGCCGACAGGCCGAGGTCCTTGGCCCGGCGGCCCT
>CAZNQK010000123.1:0-7448 GCA_964575165.1 uncultured Aquihabitans sp.
TGATCGAGGTCGCGCCCCCGGACACGCCAGAGGCGGGCTGCTACCCGTCGGACCCCGTGCTGATCGCTCCGACGGTCGGCGCGGCGGCGGGCGATCTGGTCGTCGTCTTCCACCCGTGCCGCGACAGGGGCGGCCTCTACCTGTCCAGGTCGACCGATGACGGCCGGACCTGGTCGAAGATGGAGCCGCTGGAACTGGCCGAGGTCGATGCCCTACCCGCCTCCGAGGTCGATCGGCTCCGGTCGGGTCCCGGCCACGGCATCGAGCTGTCCGGCGGCCCGGCCGAGGGCCGTCTCGTCATGGCCGCCGACACCGGCCTGGCATCGAGCCCCGCGACGGTCGCGCTCCTCCTGTCCGACGACGGCGGCCAGAGCTGGCGGATCGGGGCCCACGCCTCGACAACCGAACCCACGCTCGATCCCGACGAGACCGCCGTGGTCGAGTTGGCGGACGGCACCCTGCTCGTCTCCTCCCGGAACGCGGGCGCCGCGAAGAACGACCGGGTCCAGATGCGTGTGTCCGCCGACGGCGAGGAGGTGCTGCCCGGACCGGGCGGGGCCGCGCTCACCGCGACCGAGGGCCTCGGCGTCCCGGGCGTCCAGGGCTCGCTCCTCTCTCTGGCCGACCGGGGGAAGGTCGTGATGTCCTCGCCGTCCGATCCCACCACCAGACGTGGCCTGCGCCTGTGGACCGGCACCGACGGGACTGCGTGGAAGCCCGGTCCGGTGCCGGTGCCGGGCCCCGCCGCCTACTCCGATCTGGTGCGGTTGGACGACGACACGATCGGCGTCGTCGCCGAGGTCGGACCCCGTCACCCCTACGAGCGGATCGACTTCATCCCGGTCCCGATCTCGTCGCTCGACACGTTCGAGGAGCTCCCGGCCGACGACGTCGACCCCGCCGACGCCGCGGCTGGACGCCTGATGGTCGACGGACGGCGGTACCCGGTGACCCGCTTCTGCCTGATCGGCGACACCATCGGACTGGACGGAGGACGGATCGCGCTCGACACCAGCAAGGGCCTCGGGTCGATCGGCGTCAGGGTCGACCTCGACGCCTCCGAGGGACGCGGCGCGCAGGTGCTCTCGGGCGTCGTCCCGCTCGACCTGACATCGGGGGTCACCTTCCAGGGCACGCTCGCCGACGCCGACGGAGCTCCCCATGACGTCGATCTGGTGATGGTCAACGTGGAGCCGTGCGGCTGAGCCGCTGTACGGCCGGCCCGAGCTCCGAGGTCCCGCATCGGTCTAGCGTTCGACGGCTCCAGACCGCTTCGGCACGCGGAGGTGCCCATCGAGGTGACGGGACAATCCCGCGACGGACTGACCGACGACGAGGCGCTGGCCCGCCTCAGGACATCGGGACCCAACGAGCTACCCCGGCCACGACGGACGCCACTCGCCCGGCGGCTGCTGGAGCAGCTCATCCACTTCTTCGCGCTCATGCTCTGGGCGGCCGCCGTTCTCGCACTGCTCGGCGGACTGCCCGAGCTGTCGCTGGCGATCGCGGTGGTGGTCGTCCTCAACGCCGTGTTCGCCGCGGCCCAGGAGCACCGGGCGGACCGCGCCGCCGAGCGGCTCGGCCGACTGCTCCCGCAGCGGGTGACACTGGTCCGCTGCGGCAGGCGGTTGCAGGTCGACGCCGCCGACGTTGTGGTTGGCGACCTGGTCGTGCTTGAACCGGGTGACCGGACACCCGCCGACGCAGAGGTCGTGGACGCGACCGGCCTGACGATCGACGCCTCGACGCTCACCGGCGAGAGCGAACCCGTGTCGGTCGGACCCGGCGAGATCCTGCACGCCAGCACCTTCGTGGTGGGTGGTGCTGCCTGGGCCGAGGTGACCGCGACCGGCGACGAAACCCTGCTCGCGACCATCGCCCGCCTGACCACGTCGACCACCCGGCCCCCCACCCCGCTGGCATCGGAGCTGCGACGGGTCGTCCGACTGATCGCCACCATCGCGGTCGGGATCGGCGCCGTGTTCTTCGCCCTGTCGCTGCTGCTCGGCAACAGCGCGTCGAGCGGCTTCATCTTCGCTGTCGGGGTGACCGTGGCGCTCGTCCCCGAGGCGTTGCTGCCGACCGTGACGCTGTCGCTGGCGTGGGGCGCGGAGCAGATGGCACACCGCAACGTGCTTGTCCGCAACCTCGAGGCGGTCGAGACGCTCGGGTCGACGACGTTCGTGTGCACCGACAAGACCGGCACGCTCACCCTCAACCAGATGACGGTCGTCGAGGCGTGGTCACCCGACGGAACCGCGACGGTCGGGATCGCCGGCTACGACCCCTCCCCACCGGTCGACGTCGACGACGCTGCGCGACCGTCCGTCGCCGGCCTGGCCGGCGACGCCGCCGCCTGCTCATCGGGTTTTGCCGAGCAGCACGGCTGCGGATGGCGGGCGCACGGCGACCCGATGGAGGCAGCCCTCGACGTGTTCGCTCGCCGCCTGGGTGTCGACACCCCACGGGGCCGGGCCGGTCACCTACACCTGGACGCCACGTTCCCCTTCGACCCGCAGCGGCGGCGCATGTCGGTCGTCACCGGCGGCCGGGTCGTCGTGAAGGGCGCTCCCGACTCGGTGCTGCCGCTGTGCGCCCACGAACCAGGAGCGGACCAGGCCCTGGAGATGATGACCGAGCGGGGCCTGCGCGTCATAGCAGTGGCCGAGCGGGTCGTGGACCGGGTGCCAACGACCCCCGAGGACGCCGAACGTGACCTCCGCCTGCGCGGTCTGCTGGCCATGGAGGACCCGCCCCGACCAGACGTCGGCGACGCCATCACCGCCTGCCGTCGAGCCGGGGTGAGGATCGCGATGATCACCGGCGACCACCCGACCACGGCGGCGGCCATCGGGCAGGAGGTCGGGCTGCGCGACGCCGACGGGCCGGTGCACCTGGGCAGCGAGCTGCCGGAGGACCCCGACGAGCTCGGCCGCCTGCTCGACGTCGACGGGGTGGTGGTGGCCAGGGTCTCACCCGAGCAAAAGCTGGCGATCGCCTCGGCGATCCGACGACGCGGCCACGTCGTGGCGATGACCGGCGACGGCGTGAACGACGGACCTGCGCTGAGCGAGGCCGACATCGGCGTCGCCATGGGCGCATCCGGAACGGACGTGGCCCGCGAGGCCGCCGACCTGGTGCTGCTCGACGACCACTTCGCCTCGATCGTCGCCGGCATCGAACAGGGAAGGGCGACGTTCCTGAACATCCGCCGGTTCCTCACCTACCACCTGACCGACAACGTGGCCGAGCTCACCCCGTTCGTGGTGTGGGCACTCACCGGAGGGAACGTCCCCCTCGCCCTCGGTGTGCTCCAGATCCTGGCCATCGACATCGGCACGGACACGCTCTCGGCGGTGGCTCTCGGTGCCGAGCGACCCACGGCCCGGGTGCTCGAGCGCCCGCCCGTGGCAGGGCGGCTCATGAACCGGACGGTCCTCGTGCGGGCCTTCGGGATCCTCGGCCCAACGGTCGCCTTCATGTCGATGGCCGCCTTCGCCGTGTCGCTGTGGAGCTCGGGCTGGGCTCTCGGCGACGACACGACGGGCTCGCTGGTCGCCGCCGCATCTGGCGCCGCGTTCATGGCGGTCGTGACGGGGCAGGCGGCCAACGCCTTCGCGTGTCGGAGCTCCACCCGGTGGCCAGGGGCGTTGGGATGGCGCACCAACCCGCTGCTGCTCGCCGGCGTGGCGGTGGGGTTGGCTGTATCGCTGGTGATGCTCGTAGTGCCACTCGTCGCCGAGCAACTCGGCCAGGAGTTGCCCCCGATCCAGGGCTGGGCGGTGGTCGCCGTCACCCCCGCCGTGCTGCTCGCTGTCGACGCCGTCGCCAAGCGGCTGTCGGCCCGTCGTCGTGCGGCCACACCGCCGTCCGGATTGGCATAGCTTCTTCAGCTGGGTCGGAGGGAGGCCGCCGTCAGCGCATCCGGGCGAGGTCCCACGGCCGTGCCTGTTCGAGTTGTAGGGCGAGCTGGACCAAGAGCGCGTCGTTGCCGTGGTCAGCCGACAACATCGCGCCCACTGGCGTGCCAGCCTCCTCGTCGAAACCCATGGGCAGGGAGATCGCCGGTGTACCGGCGGCGTTGGCGATCGGGGTGAAGGTCATCCACCCGGCGATCCGGTCGAGCAGGACCTCGAACTCCACCTCGGGCGACAGGGTGCCGAGCCGCGGAGGGAGCGTCGCCAGGGTGGGTGTGAGCATGACGTCGTACCGCTGGTGCAGCGCAGCGAGCCTGGACCGGGTCTGTCGGAGCCGTCGCGAGGCCCCAACGACCCGCATAGGGTCGGACCGGAACGTACGAGCCATCGCCTGCACGAAGGGTGTCAGCGCAACGGGTCGGAAGTGGGCGCCGTGGCCCAGGCGGGCGGTGCGTGTGGCGGCGAACACCAGGAACCGGTAGTAGTCGACGAAGTCGTCCCGGAACTGCTCCGGTTCCACCGGCGCACCGATGGGCTCCACGTGGTGACCCAGCTCCTCGAGCAGGGTTGCGGTGGCATCGAGGGTGTCGGCCGTGGGTCGGTCCAGCATCCCGACGCCCGGGATCTCACCGAGCACCCCGATGCGCAGACGACGCGTCGGTGGTCCCGTCACCTCACCCATCGGCGGGAGCCACCTGGACCGGTGGACCCGTTCCATCTCGGCGTACCAACGGGCGGTGTCCCGGACCGTGCGGGTGACCACCCCGTCGACCGAGATCGACACGGGCAGCATCGCCTCGTCGGTGTGGCGACGGAGCCGGCCGAGCGTGGGCTTCAGCCCGACGAGACCGGCACACGCCGCCGGTATGCGGGTCGACCCACCCCCATCGACGGCGTGGGCGATGGGCACCACCCCGGCTGCGACGAGCGCCGCCGAACCGCCGGACGAGCCACCCACGGACAGCTCCGGGTTCCATGGGTTGACCGTCGGATCGCGGTGGGGGAACTCGGTCGACGGTATGAACCCCCACTCGGGCATGGTCGAGGTGCCGAGGATCGCCATCCCCATCCGTTCGATGTCACGGGCGACGCCGCCGGTACGACGTTCGGGCGGGGCGCCGGCCAACGCTTCCGAACCCCAGGTCATCGGCAGCCCGGCCACCGGGACCATGTCCTTGATGAACGTGGGAACGTCGTGCAGACCACCCCGGCGGGGCCACCGCCGGTCGGCCGCTCCGAGAGCCCTCTCGTAGCGTTCGAACGCCACCGCACCGAGCCCGGGGGCGAGCTCGCGTGCCCGCTCCACCGCCGATGCGATCACCTCGCGTGGCGAGATCTCACCCCGGTCGAGCGCCTCGACCGTCGCGACGGCATCGAGTCGGGCGAGCTCGTCCGCGTATCCGTGGATCGCGGGCAACCGCGGCCCAGTAGGAATCACCGGACTCCCCTTGGGCACGCGTTCGGCAACCTCACAGCATCGACGCCGGACGTGACCGCAGGATCTGCTCGGCCGGACCGCAGATCCGTTCGAGGACCTCGGCGGCAGGCCGGATGGCGTCGACGAACCCGGCTCCCTGCCCGTAGGCCATCGGCTCGGTGGCCGGGTCGGGGTCCTCGACCAGGAACGGATTGTCGCCCGCGATCTCAGCCCGGCGTTCGATCAGCTCCGCCTCCCGCCCCGCCCACTCCTGCGTGAACCGGTTGCGGCGCACCCGTTCGCCGATCGTGTCGGGCCACGGCATCCCGCTGACGACGTCGAAGGCCCGGGTGTGGACCGTGTCGTGGCCATCGGAGGAGACGATGAGTTGCTTGTGCACGTCGTGCACCTCCACCGCTTCAGGGGTACCGAGGAACGAGGTACCGATGACCGCGCCGTCGGCGCCGGCGGTCAGGGCCCCGGCCAGCGATCTTCCGTCGGCGATGGCACCGGCGGCCAGGAGCGGCACGGCCGGATGGCGATCGGCGACCGCCGCCAGAAGTGGAAGCAGGCTCATCGAACCTGTGTGCCCACCCGCCTCTGTGCCCTGGGCGACGATCACGTCGGCACCGGCCTCTACGGCGAGGTCCGCTCCCGCCAGGGTCTGCACCTGGCAGATCGTGCACGCCCCGGATGCCTTGGCACGTTCGATCCACGGTCTGGGGTCGCTGAAGGAGAACATCACCACCGGCACCGACGCAGCCAGCGTGGCGTCGAGGAGTGACGGAGCGAACTCCAGGAACGGGGTGATGAACCCGACCCCGAACGGCCGATCCGTCCGACCGCGGATCGCAGTCACCTCTGCCTGGATCCACGACTCGCCTTGCAGGTTCATCCCGCCGAACGAGCCCAGCGCGCCGGCCTCGGACACCACAGCCGCGAGCGCGGCGCCGCTGTGCATGGCCATCGGCGCGGACATGACCGGATAGGTCAGATCGAACATCTCCGTGAACCGGGTGTGCAACACGGGACCCCCCTTCGGCGACCGGATGCTATGGCCACTGTGTCGACGAGGTCGCAGCCCGCGGCCCGCCTCGTTCGACCCACCGACGGATCGTGTGTGCTGAGATCCACAGGAACCCTCCCTCAGCCCGGCTGATGGGATCGACGCTCGCGGAGCTATTCGTGTGCAGCGGCACCGCGTCGTGCGCCGGACGGGACGACATCGACGGGTCGGCGGCGCACCCGGCAGTGGCAGGATGGGGACGTGAACGATCTGAAGCTCCGCCACGCGCTCGGTCGTGACATCGACGCGGTCGTGGGAGTCTGGGTCGAGGCGTTCGCCGGCGATCCGTTCCTGCGGTGGATCGCGCCCGACGACGAGAGCTGGTCGTCGTTCGGGTCCGCTTGGATGACGTTCATCGCGGAGCTCGTGTTCCGGCACGGCCACACCTACGTCAACAGCGACTTCGACATCGCCGTCGCCTGGGTCCCGCCGGACGTGGCGCTCGTCGGCCCCGACGACATGGCCCGAGGCCGCTCGATCATCGCCTCACACGCCGACGATTCAACGGCAGAGGACGCACTCACGACGATCATGGCTGCGCGGGAGCACGCGCTCGAGGCGTCCCACTGGACGTTGCAGTACATCGGCGTGACCACCCGCAGCCGCGGCGCCGGACTCGGCACGGCCTCGGTGGCACCGGTGCTCAGGGTCTGCGATGACGAGTCCCTACCGTGCGGGTTGGTCTCGACCAACCCCCGCAACCTCACCTTCTACGAGCGCCTCGGATTCACGATCGCTGCCGAGGTTCCGACCCCCGACGGCGCAGCGACCTTGCGCCCGATGCACCGACCGGCCAGGGACTCGGCAGAACCCGCTGCGGTCCTGGCCGCCTACGCCGCCGCATGGCAGTCGGGCGATACTCAGAAGGCCTGGTCGTTCTACGACGACGATGTGGTCATGCACCTGCCCGGACGTGGGGGCCTGGCAGGAGTCCACTCCGGTCGGGCGGCGGTCATCGCCACGATCCAGGCGCTTCTCGACCGCACCTCGGACTCGACCGCGGAGGTCGAGGTTGTTGATCGGCTCGTGTCAGGCGACCGCGTCGCCA
>CAZNQK010000124.1:0-7440 GCA_964575165.1 uncultured Aquihabitans sp.
GCACGAGGACGGCGGCATGATGCGCAACTTCCTGATCACCTGACGAACGGGACGAATCTGATGGCCCGCTGGCAGTGGTAGGAGGTGAAGTCAACCCGACGAGCCACACAGTCAACGCTGGCCTCGATCAGCGCCCCTGTTGCCATGCACGCCTCGCTCAGCGACGCGTAGCGGGGCACCCGCCCGGGCCACGGGTCCGGGGGCACGTCGAGTCTGTAGCGGTCGCAGATGCGCACGAGCGCATCGATGTGAGGTCAAGTAGCCGATGTCCAAGCAACGACACGTTCGACCGGGCGACCACCTCGATGACGACGACACCGTCATCATCCGGGGCGGGGACCTCGACCCCGACGTGTTGCGCGCTGACGCCGAGCGCTACCACTCGATCTACGGCGAGTACGGCATATCGGTGTTCGCGGCCCGTGACGCCACCGTCGATGAACTGGCACAGCAGGCCCCGCTCGTGCGCTTCGAGATCCTGACCCTGGTGCGCGTCGGCGCTCTCCTCTCGGCCGGGTTCCGCCTTGAGCCGACGGGCCGGAACCCACGGCACTTCACGGTCGCCTTCGATGACCTGGACTCGGGTGTGTCGGCCATCGAAGCCTGCGAGCACCGCAGCTGGCAGAACCCTTACCATGAGGACTGAACTCGGAGGTGACACGATGGACGACCTCGACCTCATCGCTGATCTCAACGCTCAAGACGACGACGGCCTCGGCTGGTCCACCCTCGCCGACGCCACGGCCCCCGGGCGTGTCCGATCCGGCGCCATGCTGCTGGCCGGCAACACCCAGGCGCAGGCTGTCGTGAGGGTCGTGTCCGTCGACGACGATGGCCAGATCCACTTCGCGATCCTGCCCGGATCAGTGGCCAAGAACCGCCACCTACTCGACCGGTCAGTCGCATGACACGCTCGGCCACGCCCTCGGACGGCTTCTACACTTCTTCTACACTTTTCAGAGTGACGGGCTGGTACGGAGAGGTACGCTCCGGGAGTGCGACAGCACGAAAGCCCAGCTCAACGCCACTATTTGGGACGCCCTGGTACGGGCTGGGACGCACCTCGTCTCATAACCCGAAGGTCGCAGGTTCAAATCCTGCCCCCGCCACCAACGACACTGTGATTTCAAGGGAAGCCGGGCCTCGGGCCCGGCTTCTACCGGGTTCGGGTGGTGTTCTCCCGGGTGTTCAACCGGCTCTGGGGAGCGCGGGGTTTTCGGTGGCGCCCGGTGTGAGGAGTGCTTCGAAGACTCGGGCGGCGTCGGCTTGCATGCTGGGGAAGGTGTGCTGGTAGGTCTCGACGGTGAACACGAACTGGGCGTGGCCGAGTCGTTCGGACACGACCTTGGCGTTGATGCCGGATGCGATGAGCAGGCTGCCGTGGGTGTGGCGCAGGTCGTGCAGTCGGATGACCGGCACCGGGGCGCGGCGCACGATGCGGTCGAAGGTCTGACTGATCGAGTGGGGGTGTACGGGTTCGCCGGTCGCGGTGGTGAACATCCAGCCGGGGTCGGCCACGCCGATGGCGGCGTACTCGGCGGCCTGGAGCGCCCGCCAGCCAGCGAGCACCCGGAGCGTGGTCTGGTCGAGGTCGATGCAGCGCCGGGAGTTGTCGGTCTTTCCGCGTGATTCGTGGAGTTCGTAGCTGACGGCGACGAGCCCTCGGTTGATGGACAGGCGGGCGTGGTCGATGTCGAGGTCGGTCCACTTCAGTCCGAGCAGTTCGTTGCGGCGGAGGCCGGTGTTGGCGGAGAGCCACAGGGCGGGGAACAGCCGGTGTCCAGCGGCGGCGCGCAGGAACGTTTGGAGCTCGGTGGCGGTCCAGGCGTGCTGTTCGATCTTGGGGATCGCTCGCAGCTTGGGGGCGGACGCGGCGAGGGCGACGTTGCGGGTGACGAGTCCGCGGCGGACGGCGTGGTCGAGGGCGCCGCGGATGATGAGGTGCACCTCGTAGACGGTCTTGGGGGCGAGGGGCCGGGTCCCGTCGGTGGGGTGCAGCATCGAGTCGTAGAGCCCTTCTAGGTCCTTGGGGCTCAGGCGACGGATTCGCCGACGTCCGAGGGTCGGCAGGATGTGACGCTGGGTCTTGTGGACGTAGCTGCGATGGGTGCTGACTCGTAGCTCGAGCCGCTTGGCGGGAAGCCAGTGGTGGGTGAGGTAGGCGCCGAAGGTGAGCGACCGGACCTCATCGTTGCGGCCGTCGCGTTCGGCGGCGAGGCGTGCAACGAGCGCTTCGGCTTCGCCTCGGTCAGTGCCGGCCGGATGCCAGGTGCGACGCTCCTTGCCGGTGACGGGGTCGAGCCCGTCGTAGATGACGGCGTAGTAGCGGTCGCGCTTGCGGGCAATGTGTCCTTGCATGACGGATCCTCCTCGTTCTCCCGGATCCGAACAGTCCGGAACCCGGTAGAACGATCGTTAGAACCGGTGCGCCCGAGTGTCGAGCAGGACAGCGCATCTGATGAATCCGCAGGTCAAAGGGGCTGTTGGTTCGGTCGAGTGACTCGGTAGAACGCGCCCATGACTGCAAGAGGGTTGCGAACGCTCAGGCCGCCCGAGCGATGGAGGTCGGATCCTCCTCTGGCAGCTCTGTTGTGCTCGTCCGCTATCAGTCCGCGCCGAGCCAGCGGCGGTAGGCGTCGACGAGGCGGGCGAACCGGTGCTGGCTCGCGTCGATCTCGATCTCGATGTCGAGAAGCGAGACGGTCCAGGTGCGGTGATCGCGCTGGACCGCTGCGGTGAGGCCGCGGCGTTCGTCGCCGTCGAAGTCGACCTCCGACACGCTGACCTCGGCACCGACGACCGAAGCCGTCATGGGGAACTTGATGTGGTCCTCGAACGCTTGGCGGAACGACCAGTAGCCCTCGTCTCCGTAGGCATCGACGGTGATCTGCTCGATCAGCTCGTCACGGTCGAGCTCGTCGAGGTCGTGGAGCCAGGCGTCGCCGTCCGAGTCGTCAGAAGGCATCGGTATCGGTTCCCTGTGATGGTGCGGGTGGCCGCGGTCGTCGTCGGGTCTTGGGGATGTCGAAGCCCAAGGTGGCGTAGGCGGGGAGGCGCTTGGTATGCATACGGTCGAGGACGGGGATGCGACCGTCGACGTAGTCGTGGAGCTCGACGTGGTGCTTGCCCTCGTGGGTGCGCAGCAGCCTCCCGACGTACTGGACGACGCGTCCTTTGAACGCGAGCGGGAAGGCCAGGAAGAGAGTGTCGAGCTCGGGCCAGTCGAAGCCCTCGCCAAGGTAGGACCCGGTGGCGACCAGCACGATCCCCGCGTCGGGATCGCGGGCGGCGATGGCGTCGCTCACCGCGGCGCGCGCCTTCTTGCCGAGGCCGCCCTTCAAGACGAGCGCTGCGTCGCCGAGTCCGGTGAGCCCGGCGACGATCGCGTCGATGTGTTCGGTCCGTTGGGTGAGCACGAGGCAGGTCCGCCCGGATGCAGAGGCGTCGTGGACGTCCCGGCAGATCTGGGCGGTTCGTTGGTCGTCCTCGCTGATCACGCGGAAGACCTGCTGTATGTGCGCGACCTCATCCTCGGACACCGCGGTGTCGGTCTGGTGGACCACGAGCTCGCGGCGGACGAGCTCGGTGCCCTCGACCGCGGCGGGTGTGATCTCGTGTCGGGTGGGGCCGCACTGGAACGCGATGAGCGCTTCAAGCTTGTCGCGTCGGTACGGGGTGGCGGTCAGGCCGAGCCAGCGTCGGGTCCGCGCCGTGCGCATGCAGGTGGTGAACGACACGGCCGGGAGGTGGTGGCACTCGTCGACCACGATCAACCCGTAGCGGTCGAACAGGGACGGATCATCGCGCCGAGCGAGGCTCTGGATCATCGCGACGTCGATAATCCCGGAGGGCTTGTTGTGGCCTCCACCGATCTGGCCGACGTCGGTGGGGCCGACACCGAGGTGGTCGTGCAGCCGCGAGCGCCACTGGTCGACCAGCTCCTTGCGATCGACCACGACGAGCGTCGGCATCTGGTGGTGGGCGATGACGGCACAGGCCATGACGGTCTTGCCCGCACCAGGCGGCGCAACGAGGACGCCGAGCTCGTGGTCGAGCAGGTCCGCAACCGCGGTCACCTGCTGGGGTCGCAACGTCCCCCGGAACTCGAAGCCGATCGGCGATGGCTCGGGCCGGTCGTCGACGATCTCGAGCGTGCTACCGAGCTCGGCGAACAAGCCTTCGACCTTGCCGGCCAGGCCCCGGGGTAGGTGCAGCCATTCGAGGTCCTCGCGATACGCGCTGATGTAGCGAGGGGTGTCCCACGTGGAGAACCGCATGCGCTGCTTCTCGAAGAACTCCGGGTTGGCGATCGACCCGAGGTGCTTCAGCCCGGCGACAACCGCAGGCGGCAGACCCGCCCGTTCGGTCGACAGCTCGGCGCTGAGACGGGCCCGCACCACCGGCGGAGGCGGCGGGCCACCGGCCTTCGCCAGGTCGGCCAGTGAGAGCGCCGGACCGGTGTCGACCGGGCGAAGCGTCTCGACCAGCGTCTCCACCGCATCGGGTGCCAGGCGAGCGACCGACGACAGGAACGCCCACTGGTCGGGCCACGGCTCCATGGTCGTCGGGTCGAGGAACACCGTCGTGCCCCGAGCGGTGCAGCCGCCATGGAGCGGAAGAGCGATCAGGTTCCCGAACCCGGCCTTGGGCAGGAAGTCCTGCGATGGGAAGAACCGGTCGTAGCTCGACAGGTCCAGTTCTGCCCGAGCCGTCATCGCTTGGCGTAACAGCGCCGCCCCCATGACGCGAGCAGCCGACGCCGGCACAGGGGCGGTGAAGAACACCCACACATGGGCCCCGTCGCCCGACCGTGATCGTTCCAAGGCGGCGGGCACCCCGTTGTGGTGGCAGGCGTCGAGGTAGGCGAGCGCGTCGAGCGCCCAGGTGCCCTTGTCGAAGTCACACGCCAGCAAGGTGCACGTGTCGCCGCGCAGCAGCGGGTAGATCCCGATGGCCTGTTCGCCTCGGAGGTGTGCGGCGAACACCTCGTCGGTGAGCGGGAGGTGGTCCTTGGGCGGGCGCCCCTTCGACCAACGTCCCTTCGTCGTCGGCGACCAGCCGGACTTCCCGCTCGAAGCGCTCTCCCAACGATGGGCGTACACATCGGAGCGAGCCCCGAACAACGACCGGAACAAGCCGAGCTTGTCCTCCCACGGCGACAAGTTGTCCACGACAGGCTGTGTCGCCGGCTCGGTGAGCAACGTCGGTGCCCACGCCTCGGCGTGACCCTCCCGGGACCGGTCATCGAGCCCCAACAGGCCGCGGAGCCGGGCGTTCTCGGCTCGCAACTCCTCGACCTCTCGCTGGAGGCTGCTGACGGACTCCCGCTCCGCAGGGTCGTCGGTGCCCATCAGCCGTGAGTGGTCACGGCAGGTCGGTCCAGTCGGGCCAGTGGCCGTCAGCCGCGTCGTCGGGGACGTCCACGCCGAGCCTCGCCGCGCGATCCAGCACGCCAGCGGCCAGCTCGTACGGCGCGTCCTCACCGGCGTAGGCCAGCACGGAGCCCTCCTCCGGCTCACGGACCCGGTACAGGCCCGTTACGATCCCGACTGTCAACGATGCGGCAGCCGCGGATGAACCGAGCGACGACCTCCGCTCGACATCGGCGCGGAACGGCTCAACCGCCTCCTCGACCAACTCCCACGCCGCATCGACCTCATGGACGTAGCCACGGCCCCGCACCCGTCCGGAGCGCGAGCCGAGTGCATCCAGCGGGATCCCGGCCAGCGCAGCAACGACATCGGATGCGACCGCATCGCCGGAGACCGATGCCAGCACCTCGACAGCGAGTCGTTCGGCCTCCGCTTCCAACTCTTGATGTTGCGCGATCAACGCGTCCAACACCCGGCCTCGCTCATCTGGAGTCAACGAGCCGAGGGCCGTCGGCCCCTTTGGTCGTCGTCTTGTCGAGGGCCGCGCCACCCGTTCAATCTACGACACCGGTCGCAACCGCCAGTCGTCCGGGCGTGGCGGCGGACAGGGCAGCGGTCGGCTTCGCCTCGCGCCGCAGCGCGGGAGTGGTGAGGCTCCAGCGGAGGTGTCGTCCGCCGCCGGTCGTCGCCGGACCGAGGGCTTCCGCCCTGCGCGAGAATCGGGGGAGTGACCTCGACAGCCCTGACCCAGTGGCGAAGTTCCGGCTTGGCTCGCCTGAGCGAGTTGGAGGCTGTGCACGCGAATATGTCCGGCACCGGTCGAGGGCGGCGCTGGGGGACCACCCAACTCAACCGCAGCCTGTTCCTGGCGTTGGTGGCGCAGTTCCAGAGCTTCAGCCGCGACCTCCACGATGAGGCAGCGCAGGTGTTCATCGGCCAGGCCAGCCCTCGTCAAGCCGACACACTCGAAGTCGTCCTGGTGCAGGGCCGTCGGCTCGACACCCACAATCCACGGCGTTCCACCCTCGGCCACGACTTCGTCCGCCTTGGGCTCACGCTGATCGACGACCTGAAGGCAACCGGGCCCGCCACGGCCAGCCATCTCGACGCTCTCGACCGGGTCGTTGACTATCGCAACGCCATCGGACATGGCGACGAGACAAAGATCGCCACCATCGAAGCGGCTGGTGAGATCAAGGCGACGAAGCGGTCCTACGAGCAACACCGCCGGGCACTCGACGCTCTGGCCGGTACTATGGACGATGTCGTCGCCGATAAGCTCGCCAGCTCCCTCGGCGTCCCCAGGCCATGGTGAAGGAGGAGCGATGAAGGACGACCTGCAATACGGCGACCTCGTCGCCTTCCGGTGGGGCACCGGTGAGGTCCACGGGACCGTCCGGGAGCTCTACGGCCGCAAGGAAGACCGGCGGGTCGTGCTCACGCTCACCCCCGAGATCTCCGGCTACGTAGTCGACGAGGACACCACCGTCGCCTTGCCCGTCGAGAAGGTGCGGAAGGTCGTCGCGGCGTGACCATCGCCGTGGCGAGTTCTACACTCTCTTCTACACCGCGGGCCGGGATTGGCTGGTCCGTAGTGGTATGGACCGGTACGTCGAATGCGCGAAACCCCAGCCCAGAGGTACGAAACGGGACAGGACAGGACCAGGGGAGAGGCCGGACATCCGGCTCATAACCCGAAGGTCGCAGGTTCAAATCCTGCCCCCGCCACCATCGAGACTGATATTGCAGGCGAGGCCGGGCTCTGAGGCCCGGCTTCTCCCGTGTTCAGGCCGGCTTCTTCCGGGTCTTCTCCCGGGTGGAACCGCTCGACCCGGTCCTGCTACTCCTAGCCCTGGTCGTGGATCTTGGCGAGGAGGCTGCGCTTGGCTCGGTGTCGCTTTCCCCTCTGGTCGGCAATGAGCCTTGACTCATAATGAGTAATAGCTCATAGTGTGTCGTTGTGGGATGTCGAGGTCACGGACCAGTTCGTCGAGTGGTGGTCGACGCTGACCAACGATCAGCGCGAGGCGGTGACCGCCCGGGTCGACCTGCTCGGCGAACGTGGACC
>CAZNQK010000125.1:0-7349 GCA_964575165.1 uncultured Aquihabitans sp.
GTTCTGTTGTGCAGAACGAGAAGGATCCTTCTCGTTCTGCACAACAGAACGGGATGGGAAGGGGACAGCTCAGGCGCCGCGGAAGTTCGGGCTGCGTCGCTCACCGAAGGCCGTCCGACCCTCCACGAGGTCGTCGGATGCCCAAGCGGCCTCGAACGCGGCGCGGTACGTGCCGTCGGGGTCGCCCTCGTCGCCGGGGCGTTGCAGGAGGTCGAGGCCGAGCTTGGATCCCGCCAGAGCGAGCGGGGCCAGGGCCGTGATCTCGGTCGCCAGCTCGTCGGCCGCCGCTTGGACCGCCGCTCCGGGCGACCCACCGTCGGCGACCGGCACGAGCTCGTGCACAAGACCCAGCTGGTGCGCGCGTCCTGCCGTGACGGGCCGGGCCGTGAGCATCATCCACCTGGCTGTCGAATGACCGGCGAGCAGCGAGAGGCGTTGCACCGTCCAGTGGTCGACCATCAGACCGAGCTTGGCGACGGGAACGGCGAAGCGGGCGTCGGGGGTCGCCAGCCGGAGGTCGCAGGAGAGCGCGACCTGGGTGCCGAGCCCCATGCACGCGCCCGAGATCGCCGCGATCGTCGGGAACGGGAGGGCCGCCAGATCATCGAGAGCCGCTCGGAGGGCCCTGGTGAAGGAGAGGTCCTCGAGCTCGGTGAGGTCGGCGCCGGCGCAGAAGTGATCCGCCTCACCGGTCACGACGAGCGCCCGGATCCCGCCCTCGGCAGCTCGCCGGATACCGCCGTGGAGCTCTTCTAGCGCCCGGTGGTTCAGGGCGTTGCGCCGCTCAGGACGCGAGATGACCAGACGAGCGACCGAGTCGGCCGATGAATAGCTGACGATGGTCATCGTGACGGGCTCGTAGCCGATCTGTCCGGTCGGCCGATCAGAGGCCCGGCTTCCAGATCATCAGGACCAGACCCACGATCAGACACAGGTGCAGTCCGCCGGCCAGCGGGGCGACGACCGCCGTGTTGTCGTTCTCGTAGGCCCGGGCGACCAGGAACTGCAACACGCACGCGACGATCGCCACCACGAAGGCGAGCGACACCCACATCTGGCTGAACTCGAAGAGCGCGACATCGCCGACCTTGCTCATCCCGACGGCACCCGACCCGGCGAGGAACATCACCACGAGCGCCGGCAGCTGGATGAGCTTGTTGACCTTGGCGAGCCCGGCGTTGTCGGCGCCGCCGCGCTGGAGCATCGGCTGGATGAAGTTGCCTCCGAACGCCACCACGGCGGCGAGCACGTGGATGAGCAGCATGACCTTGAAACCCATGGAGTCGACCATGGGTCCGGACCTTACCGGCGCCGGCGCCCACCTTCGGCGCCACTCAGCTTCGATGGGTGCAGCCCCGGACCCTTCCGCGGCGCCGGACCCCGGCCCAGGGCCTCGAGCGCGGAGCGGTACTCACCCGGTCCACCCCTGCCACCGCGACCGGACGGGGTCCGACGACCGACCTCGTAGCGACGCAGGACGCTGGCGGTCACCAGGGCGATCCCGACGAGGACCAGCACGTCGCCGATCGAGATCACCTGGCCCCAGGGCAACGGGATCACGTCGCCGAGGAAGCCGAGGAACGCGCCGTCGGCGACCTCGCGCCCGCCGGAGAGCACGACGTCGCCGACCTGCTTCTCGGTCACGATGCCGGAGCTGACGAGGGCGCTCGCACTGACGGGCATCCCCCAGTTCACGAACATGACCAGGAGGTTGAGCCCGAGGCCGGCGACCACCAGGACCATCCCTCCGATGCGCACGTTCACGAGGGCGAAGGCGAGCAGCGCCGCCGTCGACGCGATCGCCAGGGTCGAAGGGAGGAATCCCGACCACGGCAGCAGGTCGAGCAGCACCCTGACAGCGATCCCGCCGACGAGAGCCTCCCAGAGCGGAGGAACCCACTCGAGGAGGTTGGAGACGCGTCCGCCCCACAGGAGTCCGAGTCCGACGCCGATGCCGATGGCCAGGAGCGTGGGAACCAGCGCCATCGCCGGAAACTAGCGTGGCGTCGATGTCGGAGACACCAGCCGGAGAAGAACTGCTCCTCGACACCGTCGACGGAGTGGCCACCCTGACGATCAACCGACCGGAGCGGCGCAACGCCCTGAGCTGGGGGGTCATAACCGGCCTGCGCGACCGGATCACCGCCCTCCGGAGCGACCCCGAGGTGCGGGTCGTGGTCCTGACCGGTGCCGGCGACAGGGCGTTCTGCGCGGGTGCGGACCTGACCGGAATGCGAGCGGATGCAGGTCACGGCGAGGTGCACGAGGCCCGTGGCGAGCTCGCGGGCCTGTTCGACGACCTGTGGTCCCTGGGCAAGCCGACCGTCGCGAAGGTGCGCGGCTACTGCCTCGCTGGCGGATTCGGCCTGGCGCTCTCCTGCGACCTCGTCGTGGCGGCCGACGACGCCGTCTTCGCCACGCCCGAGATCGATGTCGGATTGTGGCCCTACATGATCACCGTGCCTCTGTGCCGGTCGATGGCGCCCAAGCGGGCGCTCGAGCTGATGATGACCGGGCGACGGATCGACGCTGCCGAGGCCGACCGGCTCGGCATCCTGAGCCGTCTCGTCCCGGTCGAGGGGCTCGACGAATCGGTCGACGAGCTCACCGCTGTCCTCGCATCGAAGTCACCCTCGGTCATGCGTCTGGGACGGGGCAGCTTCTACGCGGCGTGGGACCAGTCCGCAACCGACGCCCTCGCGATGCTGCATCCGATGCTCACCGTCGCGACCGGCCTCGAGGACGCGGCGGAGGGCATCACAGCGTTCATCGAGAAGCGACCGCCACGCTGGACAGGTCGCTGACGACCCAGGCTCTGGCACACACGGATCGCCCTGGTCAACGGGGACCGGTCCCCGGTGACATCGTCGCTGCGGTCTGGTTCCCTCCTCTCACGCCGGATGCACCGGCGACACCCAGGAGGTGGGAACCATGGCGAAGCTCGGACTGGACCCGGAGGCGATGGCGGCGCTGCAGAAGCAGATGCAGGCCGACGCCGGATCGATCACGTCGCTGACGAAGAAGCTCGACGGGTTGCTGCGCGCTGCGTGGTGGGAGGGCTCCGACGCCACGAAGTTCCGCAGCGAGTGGGACGGCAACCACAAGGCGCAACTCGCCCGGGTCGCCGCCGCGCTCGAGGCGGCGGCCCAGGCGGTCGGGACCAACATCGCCCAGCAGCGCCAGGCCTCCGGGGCCTGACGCTGGGCAGGGGGAACGGGAGGACGTCCGATGGGACATGGCCTCGCCGCCTATCGGGTGGTGCTCGACTCGGGGCACCAGGACGTCCTGGTGACGATTCGTGACACCGCGACCGTCGCCGACCTCGCCCGGTCGATCGCGAGAAGGACGGGTTCCACCGGAGGACGCTTCCACGACGGGTCGGCCGGGGGCGACGACGGCACCGGACACGCCGACACCAGGTGCACACCAACCGGGTGCACCGACGGGTTGACGCTGGAGACCGTCGGCGAGACTCCCGTCGCTGTCGACCCCGCTCGCCCTGCTGCGGAGGCAGCGCCGCCATCGGGTTCGACGGTGCGGGTCGTTGCGGCCCGCACCACCTCCGTCCGGCCCCCGTTCCACTCCCCTGTCTCCCTGGAGCCGATCGATCCGGCAGGGAGCCACGATGACCGGCAGGACGCTCGGCAGAGGATGACCTACGGAACGACCGTCATGGGTGGTGCCCTGCTGAAGGTCGGATCGACGATCACGCTGCACGCGACGGGAGCGACAGAGCGACTCGAGGTGGACGGGGTCCCTGTCCGCGGCAGCGCTCCGGCCCGCCACGGTTCGATCCTGCGCGTCGGTGAGACCGCCTACGTCCTGCACGTCGACGGCAGTCTCCGACCGCCGGTCACCACGGGACCCTGGCGGCAGCACCGGGCCGCAGCCGCCGTGCACGAGGAACCCGAGGCCGAGCCCATCGAACTGCCTACGCCACCTTCAGCGGATCGGATCCCGGGGTTCCCCTTCCTGTCGGCCCTCGTGCCGCTCCTGATGGGAGCCGCGATGTGGGTCGCGACGCGCAGCCTGGCTGTCGCGGGGTTCGTCTTGTTCAGCGTCGCGTTCGTGGTGGCGTCAGGGATCGAGGCCCGTCGGGAGCACCAACGAGATCGTCGGTTCCGTGAGCGGCTCTTCGAGCACGACCTCGCCACCGCGACCGAGTCTGCTCGGGAGCGCAGGGCAGAGGAGCTCATGCGCGCCCGACGGGACCTCCCCTCGGGGACCGAGGTCGCTGAATGGGCGCTCGGTGATCGGCATCGGACATGGGAACGACGTCCGGTGAACCACGGCGCTCTCCGAGTCCGAATCGGGATCGAACGGGTGCCGCCTCATGACCCGGTCGTGGTGCCGAGGGGTGGCCGGGACGACCTCCGGACACGACTGGAGGAGACCGCCACGGAGCTGGCCGAGCTGGAACGTCCGGTCGCGGTGGATCTGTCCGTGTCCGGCCTGGCCGTGGTCGGCGCGGGCGTCGAATCGTGCGCGCTGGCCCGCTCGGTGATCGCCCAGCTCGTCGGACTGCTCGGACCTGATGACCTCGGCATCGAGATCGACGCGCCGGATGAGCGCTCCGCTGCGTGGGACTGGCTCCGGTGGCTGCCGCACCAGGTCGCGTTCGTGCACTCTGCGTCTGCGTCGGCGTCGGCGTCGGAACGGTCCCCCGGTTGGGGTCGCGTCGTGGTGCGACTCGTGGACGGTCACAGACCACGTCCGGTCGACGGCGGGCCTCTCTGCGTCGTGATCGTGAACGACGAGGCGGACGTTCCGCCGGGATGCGGGACCGTCGTCGGGTTGGACGACCGCTGCGGATGGGTCCGCCGTGAGGACGGCCCTCGCCGCGAGATGGTTCCAGAGGGACTCGCGACCGACATGTGCGAGCCCTTGGCCCGGGCCCTCGCTCCGCTGAGAGGCTCCGAGGACAGCGACTCGACACCGCCGGGCAGCGTCCGACTCAGCGAAGTGCTCGCCGACGCGACCATCCTCCAGAGCGACGGTCCCGAGGCCATCGGAGCACGATGGCGGGCGAGCCGCGCCGATCCGTACCTCCTCGGCGCGCCGATCGGGCAGGGGCCCGGCGGAGTGATGCACATCGACTTGCGCGCCGACGGGCCCCACGGCTTGGTGGCAGGGACGACCGGATCCGGCAAGAGCGAGTTGCTGCGCACGCTCGTGACATCGCTGGCGCTGCACCATCCGCCGGACCGCCTCACGTTCCTCCTCGTGGACTACAAGGGAGGTGCTGCGTTCGCTCCGGTGGCCGCGCTGCCACACGTCGTCGGCCTGGTGAGCGACCTCGGACCGGCAACCGCCCACAGGGCACTCATCTCGCTCCGGGCCGAGGTCCGCCGCCGTGAGCGGATCGTCGCTGCTGCAGGCGCCTCCGACATGATCGAGGTCGACCTCGATCGTGCCGCCCCCGCCCTGGTCGTCGTCGTCGACGAGTTCGCGACCCTGGCGCGCGAGGTTCCCGACCTGCTCGACGGACTGCTCGATGTGGCGCAACGGGGTCGGAGCCTCGGCATCCACCTGCTGCTGGCGACACAGCGCCCGTCCGGCATCGTCACCGACGCGGTGCGGGCGAACATGTCGCTGAGACTCGCGCTGCGCGTCGCTGACGAGGACGACAGCCGCGACATCGTCGATGTAGCTGACGCGGCGCACATCCCCGCCGAGCTCCCCGGCCGAGCCGTGCTGCGCCTCGGACCTCGCCAGTCGGTCGCTTTCCAGGTCGCGGACAGCTCCGCTCCGTTGTGGAGACGGAACCCTGTCGACTGCTGCGAACTTGCCGATGCACGCGCCGGCAACGACGAGGGCCCATCCGTCGGCGAGTCGACGATCACCGAGATCACCGCAGCGGTCGCCAACTGCCGGGCGGCGGCCGAGGCCGGCGGGCTGACCCCACCACGTCGGCCGTGGGTCGATCCGCTGCCGGAGCATCTCGAGCTGGATCCCGGGTCGTCGTCGCCTCCCGGCCGACTGGTGATCGGCGAGGCCGACCTGCCCGACGAGCAACGTCGGGGACCGGCGTCGATCGACCTCCGGAGCGGCGGCAACGTGCTGGTCATCGGACCACCACGATCAGGTCGCAGCACGGCACTCGACGCGGTCGCGTTCGCCGCTGTGTCCGATCCGACGACACCGACGACGGTGTACGGCATCGACGGCGCTCGCTCTCTGGCAGAACTGATCGGCCGTCACGGGCCGGCCGGACGCATCGGCGACGTCATCTCCGTCGATGACGTCGAACGGACCCTTCGACTGCTCCGGATGCTTCGGAACCGCGTCGCTCGGAACGGACACGACCGGGCGATGGCCCGAGAGGGCGGAACGAGGACCACGCCCGGACGGACAGTCCTCCTCCTCGACGGGATCGGGCCACTGGTGGAGCGCCATGACGACGTGAACCGGGCCGAGGCGGTCGACCTGCTCGTCTCCATCGCATCCGGCGGACCGGCGGTCGGGATCCACCTCGTCGCCACGGCCGGCCGCGCTGCCGAGGTCCCATCGGCACTGGCGCCCTCGTTCGATCGGCTCCTGATGTTGAGGTCGACCTCAGCGTGGGAGCTGAACCCGGACCCGTCGTCACCTGCGGGCCGCGGCCACCTCGACGGAACGATCGTCCAGGTCGCCACACCGACATGGAGGAACGCGGATGCGTCGCACCTCACCGCTGATCGGACCGGACACGTGGCCACTGGTGCGATCGGCCGTCTGCCCTTCGAGGTGGACAGCGGATCACTTCCAGCGGCGAAGGAGTGGCTGGTCCCTGTCGGCATCCGTCACGACGACCTCGACACGGCAGTGCTCGACCTCACCCACAGCTGCGCTCTCATCATCGGACCGCCGCGGTCGGGTCGGAGCACGGCGCTGCGGACCGTGCTCGACCGACTCCGACGCACCGACTCCGGCGTCGACGTCGTGTGGCTCGATTCGACCACTGACTCCGACACAACAGTCGCTGCTCTAGAGCTCCTGGCGGACCCCGACAGGCTCGGCCCGGGCACCTCACCCGTCGACGGGCGCGGTGCCACGATCGTCCTGATCGACGACCTACCCGAGCTGCTCGACGCCCCCGGCGGCACCATCCTCGACGAAGCCCTCGAACGCGTCCTACGACGTGGGACGACATCGCCGGTGCGCGTCGTGGCGAGCGGCGAGGCCGACACGACGGCACGGTGCTATGCGGACTCGCTGCGCCGACTCCGGTCCGGCCGTACCGGGATCCTGCTCCGGCCGGACGCCGACCTCCACCCTGGCCTGCTGCACACGACTCTCCCGCGCCACGACGAGTTGACTCCCGCACCGGGGCGCGGGTGGATCGTCTCACCCGACGAGGTGGTCGCCGT
>CAZNQK010000126.1:0-7246 GCA_964575165.1 uncultured Aquihabitans sp.
CTGGCGCATCGAGGTCGAGGACTTCCCGGCCTTCATCATCACCGACGACAAGGGCAACGACTTCTTCGCCGACCTCCTCTGACCCCCCTCAACCCCGCGTTCTGACGATTCGTCGTGTCGTATAGCAGCGCGAAACGGGATGGGAACGCGGTGTGGGAAGCGCTGAGCAAGACTGCGACCCGTGGACGTCACGCTGTTCACCAACCTGGCCGGAGCGATCGGACTGGGAGCAGCCTCAGGGCTGAACCCGTGGATCCCGCTGCTCGGCCTCGGCATCGCACAGCGCACCGGGTTGGTCGAGCTTTCGTCGTCGTTCGACTGGCTCGGGTCGACCACGACGCTGATCGTCCTGGCCGTCCTGTTCGTGCTGGACCTCATCGGCGACAAGGTCCCGGCCGTGGACTCCGTGCTGCACGCGATCGGGCTGGTCGTGGCCCCCGCATCGGGGGCGGTGGTCTTCGCCGCTCAGGACAATCTGATCTCCAACGCCCATCCGGTTCTGGCAGGAACGCTCGGAGTCCTGCTCGCCGGATCGGTCCACGCGGCGAGGGGAGCGCTGCGTCCGGCGGTGACGGCGACGACGGGAGGCTTGGGCAACCCGTTCGTGAGTGCCCTCGAGGATGTCGTGTCCGCCGTGGTCACCGTCATGGCTGTGGTCGTTCCGGTGTTGGCGATGCTCACCGTCGTCGGGTTGACGGTCTGGGCCGTCGTCGCGTTCCGGCGGTGGCGACTCAGACGACGTGGAGGCGGTTCGCCGAGCACGCCCGTTCAAGCGCCGCCTGCGTCGCCCTGAACGACTCGATCTCCCGGTCGACGCGGGCGTGGGTCCTGCGTCGTGATCGGGGGAGGTGGAGTCGGAGGGTGACGGCCATACCCCTCAATCGGCACGGACCGGTCGTGATCAAGTGGTCCCGTCACGCATCCGCTGCCTCTGGTCCTGCAGCGGCCCGAGGTCGACGGTACGGTGCCGACCGGGGGCAGGCAGAGACGGATGGGCGCCGACGCGCCGTGACACGGAGACGACATGGCTGATCTCATCATCCGCAACGGGACCGTGATCGACGGCACCGGGGCTCCCGGCGACGTCGCCGACGTCGCGGTGTCCGACGGTGTGATCACCGAGGTCGGACCGTCGATCGACGGCTCAGCAGCACGGGAGATCGACGCCGACGGTCTGCTGGTTACGCCCGGGTTCGTCGACATCCACACCCACTTCGACGGCCAGGTCACGTGGGACCCGATCGTTGCGCCGTCGTCGCTGCACGGCGTGACCACCATCGCGATGGGCAATTGCGGCGTGGGGTTCGCTCCGGCGGCACCGGACCGCCACGCCTGGCTCATCAGCCTGCTCGAGGGGGTCGAGGACATCCCTGGGACGGCTCTGGCCGAGGGTCTCACCTGGGACTGGGAGTCCTTCCCCGAGTACCTCGACTCGGTGGCGGCCAAGCCGCACACGGTGGACATCGGAGCGCACGTCCCGCACGCCGCGCTGCGCACCTACGTCATGGGCGAGCGCGGCGCGGACCACACGGCGACACCGACCGAGCCTGAGGTCGCCAGAATGGCGCAGCTCGTGGAGGAGGCCCTCGACGCCGGGGCGATCGGCTTTGCCACGTCACGCACGGTGGTCCATCGCACCAGCGCCGGTGAGAACATCGGGACGCTGACCGCTGGTGACGCCGAGCTCCTCGCCATCGCCGATGCCATGCGCCGCACCGGCTCGGGCGTCGTGCAGCTCATCAGCGACCTCTACCAGAGCCCCGACGACGAGTTCGCCCAGCGCGAGCTCGACCTGCTCGAGCGCTTCGTGCGGAGAAGCGGTCGGCCGCTGAGCTTCACGATGCAGCAGGCGTACCACTCGCCCGAGCGGTGGCGGTTCCAGATGGACTGGGTCGACAGGATGGTCGCCGACGGGCTCGACGTGAAGGCGCAGGTGGGGGTCCGTCCGATCGGCGTGCTGCTCGGTCTCCAGGCCACCGCCAACCCGTTCCTGTTCTGCGCGTCCTATGCCGAGGTGGCCGGGCTGGACCTGCCGGGGCGGGTCGCGGCCCTCCGCGACCCCGAGCGCAAACGACGGATCCTGGCCGAGCACGCCGAGGTGGCGGCCGGGCTCGAGCCGGGGATCCTCCGGCAGATCATGTGCGGGTTCGACATCACCTTCGAGATGGCGGACCCCGTCGACTACGAGCTCCACACCGACCGCTCGATCGGTGCTCGGGCCCGCGCCGCGGGCACGGAGCCGATCTCGATGGTGTACGACCTGCTCCTCGAACGGGACGGGGAGCAGTTGCTGTACCTGCCGTTGTTCAACTTCGCCCACGGCGACTTCGGCGACCTGCACGAGATGATCACCTCGCCCAACGTGCTGTTCGGCCTGTCCGACGCCGGAGCGCACTGCGGGGCCATCTGCGACGCGTCGATGACCACGTCATCGCTGACGGTGTGGAGCCGGGATCGCCGTGACGGCGAACCCGTGCCGATCGAGGAGATCGTCCACGGCCACACGCAACGCAACGCCCGCCACGTCGGCTGGCTCGACCGCGGGGTCGTGGCACCCGGGTACGTGGCGGACCTGAACGTGATCGATCTCGACGCACTGGCCTGCCATCCGCCGACCATCGTGCGTGACCTGCCGGCAGGGGGGCGCCGGCTCATGCAGACCGCCCGTGGCTACCGACACACGGTGAAGTCGGGCGTGGTCACGTTCACCGACGGTGAGCACACAGGGGCCCTGCCCGGACGCCTGCTCCGGGGAGCGCTGACATGAGCGCCCGGTCGGAACTGGCGAACCTCCGTCGTCATCGGGTTCCTGCCTGGTGGTCCGACGCCAAGCTCGGCATCTTCATCCACTGGACGCCGGCGTCGGTGGCCGGGTTCGCACCCGTCGACTCCGAGATCGGCGACCTGCTCTCCGCCGGAGCGTCCGACGCACTCGCCGAGAGCCCGTACACCGAGTGGTACGAGAACTCGCTGCGCTTCCCCGACAGCTCTGCCAGCCACCATCACCGTGCGACCTACGGGCTGGCGCCCTACAGCGACCTGGCGGACCGGTACAGGGACGGGCTCGACTCGTGGGACCCCGATGACTGGGCGCGGACCTTCGCAGAGGCCGGTGCCCGCTACGTGGTCCTCGTGACCAAGCACCACGACGGGTTCTGCCTGTGGCCGTCCGAGGTAGCCAACCCGCGCCGCGACGGCTGGAACACCGGCCGCGACGTCGTGGGGGAGTTGCGGGAGGCCGTGCTCGGAGCCGGGATGCGCTTCGGGGTCTACTACTCCGGCGGACTCGATTGGACCTTCGACGACCGACCCGTCGGCAACCTCGGCGACATGCTCGCCTCCATCCCGCGGGGGGACTACCCGGCCTACGCCGAGGCCCAGGTCAGGGAGCTGATCGCCAGGTACCGTCCGAGCGTCCTCTGGAACGACATCGCGTGGCCGGCGGAGGCCAAGGGACTCTGGCCACTCCTGGCCGACTACTACCGATCGGTCCCCGATGGGGTCGTCAACGACCGCTGGGTGCCGTGGTCCCCCGTGCTGGGAGCGGTGAGGTCCTCGGTGGTTCGCAGGGGAGTCGACCTCGTCAACGCCCGGATGACCCGTTCCGCCGGGGGGCTCGTGCCGCCGAAGCCGCCGTTCTTCGACGTGCGCACTCCCGAGTACGTCGTGTTCGACGACGTACGCCGTGAGCCGTGGGAGTGCGTGAGGGGAATGGACCAGAGCTTCGGGTACAACCGGATGTCGGGGCCCGAGCACTTCCTGTCGCCTGACGATCTGCTCGACATGGTCGCGGACATCACCTCGAAGGGCGGCAACCTCCTGCTCAACGTCGGGCCGAGGGGCGAGGACGCGACCATCCCCGACGAGCAGCTCGCCCTGCTCGACGTGCTGGCCGGTTGGACAGGTGGGTCGGGATCGTCGATCTTCGGTTCTCGGCCGTGGATCCGCCCGACGGCGACGGCGGCGATGTCGGACGGCGGGCGGGTCGATCTGCGGTTCTGGGCGGTGGACCGGGTCGTCGACGTGGCAGTGCTCGGTGCGGTCGACGGAGCTCTGGTCATCCCTGGCGTGGTGCCGACGCCGACGACGTCTGTCGGGCTCGTGACAGCGGACGGCGCCTCGCCATTGGCGTGGAGCGACGATCGGGGGGCCCTGCGGGTAGCGGTTCCACAGCGCATCGATCATCCGGTGCTGCGGCTGACCGACGTTGATGCTGCTCCGCTCTGAGACGGAATTCCGGTCCTCTCCCGATCCGGTGGTGGAGTCGGGGCGGGCGACGCGATCGGTCCGCGTGCCCCTACGCTCCCTCGGGTGAACACGAACCGGCGGATGGGAGTGGCCGCCGTGACCCTGTTGGGGATCGGACTGGTCCTCATGATCGTCCCGCCGATCCTGCGCGACGGCGTGTGCGGGTTGACAGGCTGCGCGGATCAGGTCCCGGTGATCGCCGTGTCCCGTGTATCCGATGAGCAGCTGGCAGTCGTCGTGCCCGACGAGGCCGCTCCGACGGTCCGGACAGTCGAGCTGCTGCACGGCGGCGGTCGGGGTTCCGGTTCCCGTCAGTGGCTCATCCGCCGGGACGGCAAGGAACTGCACTCGACGTTCCTGATCGGGTCCGAGCCCGACGGCTTCCGAACCGTGGTACCTCTCGAAGTGCCGCCCGAGTCCGACGTCTGGACGGCCCAGGTCGGCTTCCGCTGCACGACGGCATCGCTCCCGTTCGACCCGTCGGCTCTGGCGGTCGGCGAGGTCCACTCCTGGGACGGGGTCCTGGACGGCAACGAGTTCTCGACCTCTGCCAACACCACTGAGAAGTGCGCGACCGAACGCTCGTCGTCAGAGGTCGCTCTGCTGGTCCTGGGTTCGGTCCTCGCTGTCGCCGGCGCGGTGCTCGGCATCGTCGTCGTGCTCCGTCGACCCGCCCGCTTCCCCGAGGAAGCGGACGACGACGACGGGCCCGTTGGCAGGCCTGCTGAGCACGAGACCGACGATGAAAAGACCGCCCGGTCGGACGTCGACGATGCCGATGACGATCCCGGTGATGAGACCGACACCGACTCCGATGATGTCGTAGACGACGTGACCGACTCCGACGAGTCGGTCGATGCAGAGCCGGACTCCGCCACGACCGACGGGACGTGATGGGCCGGACCGGTGCCCTGGCCGCGACCGGTGTGGTCGTGTTCGCCGCGGGGGTCCTCGGTGCCCAACTCCGGGTCACTGCGCCCGGCGCGGACGGCGTGGTGTGGTGTCACGGTGTGTGTGGGTTGACCCACGGTCCGTGTCCGAGAGCGTTCCCGCGGGAACGCTCTCGCTCGCCTGGAGTTGGCGCTGTGGGCAGCGGACATCGAGCCGAGCGCCCGAAGGCACGGTGCTTCTGACGACGACATGTTGCACGAGGTGGATGGGGAGCTCGCTCGGTCCGTCCACGACGCGCGACCGACAGCCAAGTGATCCTGGTCCGAGTCTGGCGCCATGCTCGGTTTCTCCAAGCAGGCGGCGCAACGCGAGTACGGATCGAAGTCCCCGGCCTGACCCTGCCGCGGTTCTGGAGTGATCGTTGGCGCCCACGGCAGGATTCGAACCTGCGACGCACGGTTTAGGAAAGAGCCAGAAGCCGTCCGGCTGGTGTCGTCCAGTCCCGAGAAGCCTGCAATTTCAAGGGTTTTGAGACAGGCCGTCATCAGTGGTGATGGGCCGTGAAACCGGTTTCATGGGACAAACCATGGGACAGATTCGACAGGTCAGCGGCGTCGGCACCGCTCGTGAATCGCCGGCGGCGGAGCACGGACTCGATCGCCAGGATCGAGGCCGGCGAATGGTCCGAGGCGGTCGACCAGCCGGCTCCGTACACTCGTGGACATGACGTTGAGCGTCGAGGTGTCACCCGAAGTCCTGGCCCGGCTGCAAGCAGTCGCGTCTGCACGCGGGGTCACCGTCGAGCAGCTGGCAGCCGAGACCCTCGCTCACGTTGCCGTCGCCGACCCCGAGGTGCAGTCCCTGGTCCGGGAGACCATCGCCGAGCACCAGGAGATCCTCGACCGGCTCGCGGCGACGTGAGCGAGCGGCCCGTCCGCTACCTCACCACCGACGACTGGATCCACCTCGCTGCCGAGGTCCTGGACCTCGAGCCCGCAACTGTCGCGTTCGCCGCTGATCTCCGACTGGCCGACTCGGCTGTCCACGCGCCGCAAGCTTCGTTCGCTGATGCCTACCCCCGACATCATCGACAAGGCAGCCGTGCTCGGCTGGCACCTCGTCAAGAACCATCCCCTGCCGGACGGCAACAAGCGATGCGCCTTCGTCGCGATGGTCGTGTTCCTGATGCTGAACGACATCCAGTGGTCCACCCCGGCGACCGTCGATGCCGTCGAAACGATGCTGGCCGTAGCCGCAGGCGATCGCGATGTCGATGCCCTCGCGTCCTGGTTCCGGTCGCACACACGTTGAGCCGTCTCGGTCACAGTGACGCGATGCCCGGCCCGGGCTGTAGCGGAACCGTTCGGCCGAGTTCAGATGGGAAGCAGCCTCGGTGGCCCGCATCGGTAGCGTGTGCACCGAGGCCCATGACGATGAGCGATCGAGCGTTCCACGATGACAACGCAGGGGTCGCCGGCTTGCCGCGAGACCTGACCGCCGAGGAGCTCGACAACGCGCCGGTCCTTCGATCGGTCGATGATCTGCTGATCGACGGACTTACCGACGCCGAGACTGACGCCTTCTTCGCTTCGCTCGACGAGTGAGCTGGCAGTCGATCGATACCGACGTGTCCAGCGTGTCGGCGTCCTGATTCGAGTTCCACGGTCGAAGGTCATCAACGGCTCCGGCTCGCTTCGTCAGCGACTGAGGTCAGGTCCGTCGGCGCCGTGGAGAAGTTGTTCGAGGGCGGTGCGGGGGACGAGGAGTCGCCGGCCGATCTGGATGACGGGCAGGCCGTCGGTGCCGGTAGCTCGCCAGATGCGGGCGGCTTGGTAGGCGCTGGCGCGGCTGATGCGGAGGACGGTGGCGGCTTCCTCGACGGTGAGGACATCGCCGTAGTCGGTGAGGGGTCGGCCGGGTCGGTCGATCGGCTCAGCGCGCCCGATGGGCTCGACCGGCAACGCAGCCGCCACCGGCGCCGGCGGGGTCGATGCCGGCGCCGACAGCCTTCGCTTCCTCGTGACCCGGGCGGGGGGTTCGGGGGCGGGGGTGTCGTCGGGGACGAGTTGGAGTTGTTGTTCGTCGCTCACGTGTCTCCTAAGCGCGC
>CAZNQK010000127.1:0-7233 GCA_964575165.1 uncultured Aquihabitans sp.
GTCCTCGGTCGTGGTGATGCGGTCCGCAGGGACGAAGAACGCCGAGTAGGCGATGTGGTGACCGTCGACCTCGATGTGGAGTGACTCGTTCGGTCGCTCGGCCGGGTCACAGGTCGTCGCGTAGAAGGCCCTGTCGCCGAGACCCCCGACGTCGTGGACCGAGCCGGGGCAGAGGTGGTCGTTCTCGGTGGCGGCTCTGGCGGCATCGAAATCCGACCCGTATCCGGCCCGATCCGAGTCGCGGATGGTGAGGGACTCGCCGATGGCGGTGTCCCGGGCGACGATGGTGCAGTCCGGTGCAGTACCACCGACCTTCACCGCAGTGAAGCGGTCCCCGAAGATCTGCTGGAACTCCTCGAGCGTCACGTCCTCGCACGGACCGAACTCCGAGGCCGATCCGACGGCGACAGGGGCGTGGTTCTCACCGGCGCTCTCTCCACCTGATCCGCCGGAGCCTTCAACGGAGCGGGCGCAGCCAGCGCCGAGCAACACGACGATGGCCACGGATCCCAGGGGGATCAGCGGTCGTGATCGGGCTCTTCGCACGAACCGAGTCTGTCCTTCCTGCCGTGCGGACGCACGTTCGGACGCCATCGGACGGTAGTTCCACTCAACCGGGGCTACGAGGGCTACCAGCGCAACACCGACCGCTACATCCCCGTCGTGATCTGCGACGACGCTTAGCCGGCGAGAGCCCGCTCAGTCCTCCAGGGCATCCTCGCAGGACACCACCGCCTCGTAGTCCTCAGCGAGTCCGGCGTCTGCGGGCAGGACGGCAGCCTCGGAGAGCGGGATCACGTTGCGTCGGGTCGCCTCGGTCCGCACGAGCTCGGCGGCTGCCGCTGCGAACGGCACCCACGGCTCGAGCTCGTCGATGGCGGCCACCCGGGATGCCCACACGTCGATCCAGCCGCCCAGGTGATCTCGCAGGAAGGAGCGGATGGCTCTCGAGGTCTCCTGCTCAGCGGCTTCGTCGCCGGACTCGATCGCCTCGGCCTGAGCCAGGAGGGCCATCGCCAGGAACTCGAGTTGGGCGATCACGTGATCAGGTCGATCGTCCACCACCTGCAATCCGAACGCCTTGTAGAAGCCGGCGACGTCAGCGAGCCGGGGCGTCACACCACCGGCTGTCGACACGACGTTCGACCCCTCGTACGGGGCGACCCTCCCCAGATCGAACCAACGAACCCATCGGCCGGCGAGCTCGGATGGGCCGGCGCTCACGGACGTCCGGCAGGAGTCGAGGCGGCTGAGGGCAGCGGGCGCGTCGGCCGCCTCCAGCGCCGCCACGACTGCGTCGTGGGTCTCAGGATCGACCAGAGCGTCCGTGTCGGGTCCCAGAGTGCGTGCCAACAACGCACTCGCGGCCGCCGCCGCACGCAGCCGTCGGGCGTCGGCCGTCGCGACGGCGGGCATCTCAAGCCTCCAAGGTGAGCGCCGCGACGTTCGTGGCCGGGCACTTCCTCGAACCCACGTCGCGGTCGTTGCCCGACCAGACAGCGAACGCACAGGTGGCCACCTTCCCCGGAGAGAGCGAGATCTCGCCCTCGTCGCGGGCCTTCAGCGGCTTGACGATCACCACACGCCAGCTCTGGCCGTCACGCTCTCCCCGACCCACGACGTCCTGGGTGCGGGTGGTGGTCGTCGTGGCGAACCCGTAGGCGATCGCCTTCTCCACAGAGCTGGAGCGTTCGGCCCGACCTGAGACCGGGTTCTTCACGTGGATTGCCGGGAGCCACTCCGTCGCTCCGGCCGCCACGTAGGAGTCGATGCCCACTTCGTCGGGCGGAGTGTCGTGCACGATCGGGTAGGTGTCGACGCTGCGGTTCGGGAAGGCGACGTCGAGTCCCTCGTCGCCCTTGGTCACCATCCGCTCCCAGTCGGCCTTCCAGTGCAGCAGGGTCGCCGGAGTCTCTCGAGAGCCCATCATGCGAAGCGTCTCGTCCGCATCGCCCGGGGCCAGCAGCACGGCGCACGCGTCGCGGAAGTCGTCGACGCGGACCGTCATCTCGTTGGCCCGTCGGTCGTCCCAGTCGAGACGGAAGCCGATGTGCTCACCGTCGTGCGTCGAACGAACCCGTACAGCAGCGACGGCAGGCTTGGAACGCTGAGGCAGCGCGACGGTCTGGGGTCCGAGCGCGACCTCCGTGTAGGGGGTGTCGAGCCAGATCGGATCCACCGGGTCGAGCGGTACCTCTTTCACCCGGCGCGACAGCACCCCACGGCCGTCGTACTCGCCGGCGCTGCAAGCTGCGAGCGCCATCGTGCCGGAGCCGACGACCGCTCCGTGCAAGATCGTCCGGCGTGAGGCTCGGTGCTCCATGAGGGCCATGTCGCCTCCTCAGGTGAAGTTGTAGCGGTAGACGTTGAGCTCGGGATCGAACGGCGCCCTTTCCACCGTCGGAACCTTCAACGGCATGCTGACGACCTGGTCGCCGTTCTCGGCCCAGGCGTCCACCCGGTCGCCGACCAGTTCGAAGCGCGTGATGATGCGGTCGGTGGACACCGCCAGCATGAGGGCGGCCAACAGCTCTGGGTCCTCGCCGTTCATCGCCTTCTGGTAGGCCTCGATCGCTGCACGCGATCCCGGCCCGAAGAGCATCGTGAGGAAGTCGTCGCTCGAGACGTGGATCGGGGGGATGTAGTACACGTTCGGCTCCAGGCCGAACTGGGGGTACAGCGGCTTGCCGACCTTGCGCACGTGCACCAGGAAGTCGATCGGGTTGTCCTCGCGCACCTGGTCCGGTTGGCTGAGATACCCGAAGGATCTGATCTTGCCGATGCAGTTGCGCATGCAGCGTGGCTGGATGCCCTGCTCGACCGCGGGGAAGCAGAAGACGCACTTCTCGGAGACCTTCGTGGTGTGGTTGTAGAAGATCTTCTTGTACGGGCACGCCTCGTAGCAGACCCGGTAGCCCCGGCAGCGCTCCTCGTCCACGAGCACGATCCCGTCCTCTTGGCGCTTGTAGATCGACTGGCGTGGACACCCTTGCAGGCAGGCCGGGTAGGTGCAGTGGTTGCAGACCCGCGGCAGGTAGAAGAACCACATGTCGTGCGGCAGCTTCAGGTGGTACCGCTTGACCGTCAGCGAGACGTTGGTCTCGTCCTCGCCTCGGTTCGGGTAGGCGTAGTCCATCTCGGTCGGCTTCCACGCGATGTTGCGCTCACCTTGGGGAGCCGCCTCGAAGATCGTCTCTCCGGCGTAGGTGTCGCCGTCCCAGCGCTGCGGTCCGAGGAGGTCCAGCTCGCGGACGTCCCATGCCAGCGGGTAGGAGCCCCAAGGCTTGGTCTCGACGTTGTTCCAGAGCATGTACTCCTGGCCGTGACCTGAGGTCCAGCACGTCTTGCACGCCATGGTGCAGGTCTGACAGCCGATGCACTTGTTGGTGTCGAAGACGGCCGCCGCCTGACGTTTCGGGCGCGCCTCCTCGTAGGGGTAGGTCATGGTCCGGTTGAGCTGCCAGTTGTAGACCTCGGCCATATCTAGTCGCTCCCGTTCTCTGTCACGATGTACCTGCCTCCGAGGAACCGCTTCATCGGATCGCTCGCACTGCCAGGCCGGAAACCCTGTTTCGCCGGGTGCCAGACGCCCTCTCCGCTCTCGCCGCCGTCCTCGGCCTTGGTGAACTTGACGAAGGACTCCTTGGGAGCGCCGACCGCTCCATAGACGTCGAGCTCGAACCCCTTGCCGATGAGCTGGCCGGCACCCTCCTTGCGCGTCAGGGAATCGGTCATGAGGGTGGGGCGCAGCCACGCCCTCGTGACCGACTGGTGGCTCCCGTAGCGGTAGCCGGACTGGTAGTCGGTGCGGGGGTTGCGTGCCAGGCCGTCCTTCCTCGTCTCGTGTCCTTCCACAGAGCCGTGGGTGGCGACGTGGAAGTGGAACCAGGCCCGAGCGACCTTGCGGACCACCGACGGGTTGACCCGTGCACGCACCATCCAGCGGAAGGCGTGGTAGTCGTCCTTGTTCTTCTGCCACCCCTTGAAGGGCCGATCCGAGGGGTCGGCGTCGACCCAGATGTAGTCGCCGTCGCTGATGCCGAGCTCCTCAGCGTCCTCGGGATGCATGTCGACGTAGCCCTCCGACATCCACGGCTTGCGCTTGTCATGTCGGTAGAAGTCGCCGAAGGGGCCGAAGATCAACACGTCGGTATCGGTCGACGCTCCCATCGAGTGGCACGCATGGCGGTACTTGGGTGTGACGAGGACGTGGCTGAACCCGTCGCTCCGCAGGGGGTGCTTCGACTTGACGAGCTCTTCGGGGGTGAGCACGACGTGGCGGACCTGGCGGACCTCGGTGGACAGGTCATCGACATCCAGCCCGTACTCGTCGGGCTGGGCGGGAGTGATGAACGGGTGTGGCGCAGCCATGATGACGCCGGGTTCGAAGACCGTGCCGTCGACCGGCTCCCGGTGCAGCGGCAGGTTCTCCCCGTACTCGATGAACTCGTCCTCGTCCCGGTAGAACTCCAACCGCCCGGACTTCGTGTACCAGGGCTTCGACTCGTTGGTCTGCTCCCATCCGGGAAGCCGCGGGAACGTGCGCATCATCATCAGGAACGGGGTTCCGGCCTTGCACGACTCGTGCAGCTCGTGGAACGAGTAGCCACGCGTGGCGTTGCCGGCGTTGAACACCCGCTGGATGTAGACGCCCGGGTTGCCGTCGGTCACGAACTTCCAGTAGTCGGCGAAGCGCGGGTCGCCGACCTGCTCGCCGAGTGCTGCCGCGACGAGAGCGTTGCACTCCATGTCGTCGCGGGTGACGTGGACCCGCTGCATGGGGGTGGACGGCCACGCCTGGAGGAACGGGTTGGTCATCGAGCTGTAGACGTCGGGGAGTTGGCGCTCGGGCCATGCATCGACGCCGAAGACGATGTCGGCGTACTCGCACGATGCCGTCCAGTACCACTCGTGGTGGATGATCATCTCGATCTTCGGGAGCGTGTTCACGAACACGTCGTGTGCGCCCTTCGCGTTGCCCAACAGCGAGTTCGAGTTGGCGAAGTGCATCGTCTTGGTCGGCGTGGGCATGTGGGTGTGGCCGGTGAACATCTTCTTGCCGAGCTTCAGGGGCCGATCCCCGTAGTCGTAGTAGTGCGCGGACTCCGCCTTGAGTCGCTTGTTGAGGCTCGCCTGCTTCATCGGGTCGAGGGTCGGGTTGAACGGGTCCTCGTAGCTCCACTGAGCGATCCCGGAGAAGTTCGGGAGCCGGTAGTTGCCGGAGAACGAGCCGACGGTTCCTCCGTAGTGGCCGATGTTGTTGGTGAGCGCCGCGACCAGGAACATCGCCCGGTCCTTGTTGTCGTTGTTGAAGAAGTGGTTCGGGCCCATCCCGGCGACGAAGAGGGTGCCGGCCGGATTCGCCGCGATGTCCCGGGCGAGCTCCTCGATGGCATCGACGGGAACCCAGGTCACCTCCGAGATCTGCTCCGGCGTGCATGAGTCCTCGAGGTACTGCTTGACAGCGTCGAAGACCGTACGGACCTCGACCGTGGAGCCGTCGACGAGCTGCACCTCGAACGTCCCTTCCAGCGCGGGATCGATCCCGTCGGGGAGGTTCGCTCCGGTCTGGTCGTGGTTGACCACCGCCACCGCGTTGGTCGCCGAGTTCCAGACGACCTGGTCACCCCACTCATCGCGGAGGTCCCTCGGCACGAACTGGAGAGGCTGCTCGGCCGCCGGTGGCAGCGCTTCGCCCGGTTCGACCAGCTTGACCGTGCTGAGCGACGCGGGGATGTAGTCCCTGACGACTTCGCGTGCCTGGAGGAGCTTCTTGGTGTCGGTGCGAACGAGCAACGGCAGGTCTGTGTGCCGTTTGACGTACTCGGCGTCGTACAGGTTCTCGCGCACGATGACGTTTGCCAGTCCCATGGCCAACGCGCTGTCGGAACCCGCCCGGATGGTGATCGCCCTGTCCGCCTTGCAGGTCGATGACTGGTACTCGGGTGCGATCGTGACGACCTTCGCGCCGTGCAGGCGGGCCTCCGTGAGCCAATGCCCGTCGGGCATCTTCGTGGCGATCCAGTTCATGCCCCAGAGGGTGATGAGCTTGGCGTTCTCGGCGGTGTTGAGATCGAAGTCCATCGACTGCTGACCCGTCACCATCGGATGTCCGGGGGGAAGGTCGGTGTGCCAGGCGAAGCTGTCCCAGTGGCGTCCTCCGTAGGACTCACCGGGCTCGACCTCGCGGACCGACGCGTCGAGGAGGGCCATCATGTTGGCGAGCCGGTAGAAGCCGCCGATCCGGAACGGAGCGTTGCACGGCATGCCCCCTCGGAACTTCAGCGTCTGAGTGCCGGCTCCGTGCATCGCCTCGATCATCTCGGGCTCGTAGTAGCCCTGCTCCTCGAGGCGCTTGGCGCCTTCGTCGCCGCTGTAGGTGCGGGCGACGTCGACGTACACGCTGGCGGCAAGCGCAGCGGCGTCCTCGTGGGACATCTTGACGAAGGACTCCTTGCCTCGTCCGGAGCGGTATTCGAGAGGCGGCTGCCCGTCGTCGTCACGTGGCATGCCGTCGTCGACCCAACGCTTGAAGCCCTCGCGGACGTAGCAGCCCTTGACCCGTCGGTCGCTGTACATGCGACGGACGTACGCGAGCCCCGAGACGCACGCCCTTGGGTCACACCGCTGTGAGGCCTGGTTGCCATAGGCGTCGGTGGACTTGTGGTACCCGAACGACGGATCGGCGTACACCGCCACGCCGTTCTTCACGTTCGCCTTGAGCAGACAGCCGTGCGTGTCGTTCGGCGCGCACAGGTAGTGGTACGTGGTGTCCGGGCGGTAGAGGTCCCGGTAGACGTCCTCCCAGCCGCGGTTCGGGTAGGCCGCAAGCGGGTTCGGGATGTCCGGGATGGGCTGGAGCATCGACAGGTTCGACGCGAGCGCCTCGCGCCCACCAGCGCCGGCCATGACCGCCAGGAACGCTCCGGGTCCGGCAGCGAGCATCGAGCGACGGGTGAGCCCGTCCGGTGGCTGATCTGCCGGAGGCAGGTCGTCGTCCGTCGTCATGGGATCCCTCCCGAACTCGAACTGGTGTCTCGGACAGTAGGAACTGCTCCAGAGATCGACTAGGGACAAAAGTCCCGTAGTGGTCATCCGGTGCGCGGAGGACAGCCCTCCCGCTCGGCGAGGGCATGATCGCGCGTCCTCGCTTCTACGGAGCCTCGAGTGCGCCGGCGATGAGCTCGGCCAGGTGCGGCGCATCGTCGAAGCCGAGAGCGGACTCTGGGCGAT
>CAZNQK010000128.1:0-1074 GCA_964575165.1 uncultured Aquihabitans sp.
GGCCTCAAGGGGAACCAGACGAGCGATGTCGGCACCGACATCGCGACGACGGTCACCGACGCACCGTTGCCGCCGTTCGTCGGCGCCGACGAGGAGGGCGGCACGGTCCAACGCCTCCGACTGGCGCTGGGCAAGCTCGCGTCGGCCGCCGAGACTGCCAAGGGCACGCCGCAGGAGGCCGCCACCGCAGCGGGGACCCACGCCACGGCGATGAAGAAGCTCGGGTTCAACCTGAACTTCGCCCCGGTCGCGGACGTCGGTTCCGGATCGGGCCTCGGCACCCGCTCCTACGGCGACGATCCGACGAAGGTCTCGACCTTCGTCAACGCCGTCTTCCCGGCGATCAGCGATGCCGGGATCGTGCCGGTCGTCAAGCACTGGCCCGGCATCGGTGGCGGCGGAGCCGACCCACACCAGAAGTTGACGACCCTCGACGGGATCGAAGAGCTGCGGGCGAAGGACCTCATCCCGTTCCAACAGGCGATCAAGGCAGGTGCCCCGGCGATCATGGTGACCCACGCCGAGGTGCCCGGGCTCACCGCGCCGGACGAGCCCGCGAGCCTGTCGAAGGCTGCCATCACGGGCGAGCTCCGCGGCACCGAGGGCTTCGACGGACTCGTCATCACCGACTCGCTGGGGATGGGGGCGATCGCCGCGACGGACACGCAGGCGCAGGCCGCCGAGAAGGCCATCGTTGCGGGCGCCGACATCGCGATGCTCTCCGGAGCGGACGCCGTCGGGTCGGCGCACCAGCAGCTGGTCGATGCGCTGTCCTCCGGGCGGATCCCCCCCGAGCAGGCTCTGGCATCCGTGCGTCGGGTGCTGAAGGCGAAGGGGGTCGAGGGGCAGTGCCTGGACGCTGTCGCCCGCTACTCGGCGATCGCACGCACGACGACCACCTCGACCCCGGCCGCCGGCACCGGCACCGGCACCGGCACCGGGACCGGGACAGCCACGGTGACCACCGTCGCTGGTCGGGGCACCGCAACCACGAGCTCGGCCCCCAGCGGTTCGGGCACGCGCCGCACGACCACGACCATCGACTCCGACATCAACGACACCGGCATCAACGAC
>CAZNQK010000128.1:1174-7141 GCA_964575165.1 uncultured Aquihabitans sp.
ATCAACGACGGCTGAGCTCGTCGAGCTCTCGGTTCACCGAGCGCAGGTCCGCCGAGCGACACCAGATCCCGTGGACCCGCACGGGTCCACGGACCCGTTCCCAGCGCTCGACGTCGTAGCCGATCGACCTCAGCTGCTCGGTCAGGGCGATGACCTCGTCGACCGGCAGGTCGACCACCATCGCCACCCTGCGCCGACGCCAACGGACCGTGTCCCAACGCCAGACGGCGAGGTGCACCGCCGACCATCCGATCGCCACGGAGAGGACACCCGGCGGACGCACGCGGTTCCCGGTCGCGGCGGTGACGGCACGACGGGTCACGAGCCCGAGTCCCAGCGCTGCGCCAGCCTCACCGAACCACATCCGGTTGTCCGGCCGCACGGTCCGCAACCCGCCCCAGCGCATGGCGGCGAGCACCCGCACCAGCCCCGGAGCGCGCCGGTCGACGTACTCGGTCACGTCACCGACCAACCCATGGGCACCCATCGGGCCCATTCTGGCTGGACAGGCGCAGGAACCGACCTCGGGGCGGGTGTTCTACAAGTACCCCCGTTGCGTCTGTCACACCGAACCGGACCGCGAGGGTGGTGACACGACCGTGCCGAGTGGTCATACTGTCGACAAGAGCAGGCCAACCGGGGGGTGAACCATGCGAGTTTCGTCGATCCTTTCAGTCAAGGGAGCGACGGTTGCCACCACGGCGCCGAACGCTCCTCTCACCGAAGCCATCAACGAGTTGCGGGTCAGAGGGGTGGGAGCCCTGGTCGTGTCGACCGATGGTCGGCAGATCGAGGGCATCCTGTCCGAACGCGAGATCGTACGACGACTGGCCGAGCGCGGCGACGCGATCATCCACGAACCGGTGGAGGCCGCGATGTCCACCGAGGTCGTGACCTGTCAACCAGACGACGACCTGGAGCAGCTCGCCCGCCGGATGACCGAGACCCGCTGTCGGCACCTCCCGGTCGTGGTCGACGGTGAGCTGGTGGGCATCGTCAGCATCGGTGACGTCGTGAAGGCCCGGCTGTCGCAGCTCGAGGACGAGACTCGGCGCATGCACGACTACATCACGACCGGCCGCTGACGTCCTGACCAGCCCGCTCCGACAGGACCGGCTCAGGCGCTGGCAGAGCCGCGATCCGCGGCGACCTCGTCGAGCAGCTCGTACTCCTCTGATGTGTCGACCCAGTCCTCGAACTGGATCACGCCGACCTCGGTGAAGCGGTCCCGCAGCCATCCGTCGGCAGCGTCGAGCAGTCCCAGCTTCTTGCAGTTGGGCACGATCTTCGAGAACAGCATCGTCTGGAACACGTCCGCGTCGGCGTGGGTGTGGGTGTCGAGGAAGTCGGTCACCGCCTTCGGGTCGGCCCCCATCCGCTCCCAGACCTCGAGGTTGCGGAACCGCTTCTGGAGCCGGACCGCTGCGTCGAACGCGAACTCCTGGCGCTCGCGCAGCTCGGCATCGGTCAGCCCCTGGTAGTACTCCTGGAGCGACAAGACCCCGAAGGCGACGTGTCGGGCCTCGTCGCTCATCACGTAGCGCAGGAGCTGCTGGAGGAGCGGTTCGGTCGTCATCTGCCGCATGAACCCGAAAGCGGCCAGCGCCAGACCCTCGACCATGATCTGCATGCCGAGGTAGGTCACGTCCCAGCGAGAGTCAGCCAGGATGTCGTCGAGCAGCGCCTTCAGGTTGGCGTTGATCGGGTACTGACGGCCGAGCTTCTCGTCCAGGTAGCGGGCGAACACCTCGACGTGACGGGCCTCGTCCATCACCTGGGTCGACGCGTAGTACTTGGCATCGACCCACGGCACGGTCTCCACGATCCTGGCCGTGCACAGGAGAGCGCCCTGCTCGCCGTGCATGAACTGGCTGAGCACGGAGTTCTGGAGCTCGATGCCGACCTCGGCCCACTCCTTCTCGCCGAAGTGGTGGACGGGCGAGTCGGGGTGCTCGGCCAGGTGGCCGAACCGGCCCGTCCCGCCGCCGAGGTCGGCCGAGACCTTCGCGGGGTCGACGTCGATCGACCAGTCGAGGTCGGTCGTCGAGTTCCACTGCGACCCCTTCGCCTTCTCGTACAGGCGCGACAGCCCGGGCCGGCTGCGTTCGTAGTCCCAGGTGAAGGTGGTCGGGACCTCGGCGGCGACCGCGTGTATCGCGGCGTCCGCCTCGTCCCTCGAGATGCCCGCCAGCTCCAGGTCGTCGTACGTCGTCATCGGTGCCCCCCGGTGGAAACAGGTTCTTTCGATCCACGAAGTTACTCCGGAAGTCGGCTCCTCGCCCCGCGGAGCTCAGCCTCGGTGGCGGTTGACCGCCGAGATGACCGCCTTGAGCGATGCCGTGAGGATCGACTCGTCCATCGCCACACCCCAGCGGACCGAGCCGTCGTCGAACTTGGCCTCGACGTAGGCCGCGGCGGTCGCGTCGGTACCGGCCGACACGGCGTGCTCCGTGTAGTCGACCACCTCGAGCTCCACGCCGATCTGGCTCAGGGCGTGGACGAACGCCGAGATCGGCCCGCCCCCCTCTCCGACGACGGTGCGTGGCTCGTCGTCGACCACGAGCTGAGCCGTGACCTTCGAACGGTCCGCCGTGGTCGTCGCCTCGGCGGAGCGGAAGACGAGACCGCCCTCGGGTCCGGTCAGGTACGCCGCATCGAACGCCTCCCACATCTGAGCGGGGGTGATCTCGGTTCCTGTGTCCTCGGCCACGTGTTGGATGCTCTTCGAGAACTCGATCTGGAGCCTCCGTGGCAGATCCAACCCGTACTCCGCCTTCATCACGTAGGCGACGCCACCCTTGCCGGACTGGCTGTTGACCCGGATGACGGCGTCGTAGGTGCGACCGAGGTGCGCCGGGTCGATCGGCAGGTACGGCACCTCCCACGACTCGTAGTCGCCTTCGGCGCTCGTCGGACCGACGCCCAACGCCTCGGTCCCCTTCTTGATCGCGTCCTGGTGCGACCCCGAGAACGCCGTGTAGACGAGATCCCCGACGTACGGATGACGTTCGTGCACCGGCAGGCGGTTGCAGTACTCGGCCGTGCGGCGCAGAGCGTCGATGTCCGAGAAGTCGAGCTCGGGGTCGACGCCCTGGGTGAACAGGTTCAGCCCGATCGTCACCAGGTCCACGTTGCCGGTCCGCTCGCCGTTGCCGAACAACGTGCCCTCGATGCGGTCGGCGCCGGCGAGCAGCCCCATCTCGGCCGCTGCGACGGCGGTGCCCCGGTCGTTGTGCGGGTGCAGCGACAGGATCACCTGCTCACGGTTCGGCATGTTCCGGTGCACGTACTCGATCACGTCCGCGTACACGTTCGGCATGTACATCTCGACGGTCGCCGGGACGTTGACGATCAGCTTCTCCTCCGCTCCGAGGTCGAGTGCGTCCATGACCGCTGCGGAGATCTCGATGGCGTAGTCCGGCTCGGTGCCGGTGAAGGACTCCGGCGAGTACTCGTAGCGGATGTCGGTGTCGGGAAGGGTGTCCTGGAACTTGCGGACCAGGCGGGCGGCGTCGGTAGCGATCTGGGTGATTCCGTCACGGTCCTTGCCGAAGACCACCTTGCGCTGGAGCACCGAGGTCGAGTTGTAGAAGTGGACGATGGCCCGGTCAGCACCGCGCAGCGCCTCGTAGGTGCGCTCGATCAGGTCGGCCCGGCACTGGACGAGCACCTGGACGGTGACGTCGTCGGGGATCCTGTCGCCCTCGATGATCTCGCGCAGGAAGTCGAAGTCCGTCTGCGACGCAGAGGGGAAGCCGACCTCGATCTCCTTGAACCCCATGTCCACGAGCGTCGTGAACATCTTCATCTTCCGGACCGGATCCATCGGGTCGATGAGCGCCTGGTTGCCGTCGCGCAGGTCGACCGAGCACCAGATCGGAGCGCGCTCCAGCCGGTTGTTCGGCCAGCTGCGGTCGAGGAGTCCACCGTTGGCCGACCCACCCTGCTCCGGGGAGAGGGGGAGGAACGGCCGGTACTTCTCGAAGGGCATCTTCGTGTGCGAGGTACCTGACATGGCGGTTGTTCCTGTTCGTGTCGTGTGGCGGGTGGAATGGTCTGCGGTTCCTGTCCCGAAAACCAAGAAACCTCCTGCGCAGACGCAGGAGGTTCGCGAGCCGCGGTATGGGGCGGGCTCGCCTACGTAAGAAGGAGGACGGTGGGGACGACGGACATCGAGGCTCACTCTACGCCCTCGCACCCCGACCGACAATGCAGCGCCGGGAACGAGTCGGACCGCCGTTCTGTGATGAGCCCGTGACGATCGCGTCCAGAACCTCGACCGAGGGAGCCAGGTAGTACGCGGAGGAGACGGCCCTCGAGGCGTCGGTGAGTCGGTCCCGTAGACCGTCGGTCACGCCGAGCATCCGCTCCAGCATGTCCTGGAAGGTCGACAGGTCGCTGTTGAACGCTAGGAAGAAGAGGCCCAGCTCGCCGGTGTCCCCGTACGGGAAGGAACGCCTGTAGATCTCACGCTCGTCGCCGGCGTCGTCCTCCATGACCACCCGCTCCACGTGCGAGCGCTCCGGCAGCGGGTCCAGCTCCACCGACCGGTCCTTGGTACGCCCGAACACCGCCTCCTGGGCGTCGAGGTCCAACTGCTCGAACCCGCGGAGGTCGTGAACCCATCGCTGGGCGAGCACGAAGGACCCGCCCGTCGACGGCCCCTCGGCGATGGCCGCTACATCGACGCGCTCGTCGCCGGTCGGGTTCTCGGTCCCGTCCTCGAACCCCGTGACGTCGAGGCTCTCGAAGTACTTGAAGCCGTGGGTCTCGGCGTTCAGGTCGGCCAGGCCGCTGAGGGCGTTGCGCGCCTGCCACGCGGCCCACAGGCAGCGGTCCCGAGTCGTGGCGGTGAACCAGACGAAGAGGTCGTCCTGGGTCGCCGGGATCTCGTGGCCGTCGGCCCCCTCGATGCGGGTGAACGGGCGCATGCCGGCCGGCATCTCCGCCGGCGCCAGGGTTCCGAGCAGCGATGCCCCGATGGCGACGACCACGTGATCGGGACCGTTGTCCCCGCCGGCGAGGGCCCTGATCTCGCCGATCGCATGCCTCAGCGCACCCACGTCGACTCCCCCGACGACCGCGTACTGCTGTGTGCAGTGCACGGTGACGGTGTCGTCCAGGATGCCGGACTGCACGTGACGGCCAGTCCCCGGCACCTCGGTAGCCCCGGATCCGTTCCCCCCGCCAGCACCGATGGTCGTCGCTCCGCTCATGTGCGACACACTACGGCGGTGATCGAGCAGGGTCCGTCGCCGTGCGGTGACCAACGGCACCGAGGATCGGACAGACACCACGCCGACCCGATCAGCGCTGGCCCGATCAGCGCGGGCCCGATCAGCGCGGGCCCGATCAGCGCGGGTCCGATCACAGCCGGCCCGATCACGGTCGACCCTCCGGTCGTCCTGGCGCCGATGGCCGGCGTGACCGACGCCCCGTTCCGGGTGCTGTGCGCCTCGTTCGGAGGCGGGCTGTTCGTCAACCAGATGGTGACGGCCAGAGCGCTGGTCGAGAACCACCCGACGACCTGGAGCCTGACCCGTTTCCACCCTTCGGAAGCGGTGCGGTCCCTCCAGCTCTACGGCACCGACCCCGGCTACCTGGCCGAGGCGGTCAGGATGCTCGTCGGCGAGGGCCGGGTCGACCAGCTCGACCTGAACTTCGGATGCCCGGCCGCCAAGGTCACCCGCAACGGCGGGGGTGCAGCGCTCGCATACAAGCGTCGGCTGCTGCGCCGAGTGGTGACCTCGGTGGTGAGCGCTGCCGACGCCGAGTCGAGCGGCCGGGTCCCGGTCACGGTCAAGTTCCGGATGGGCATCGACGACGACCATCTGACGTTCCTCGACACGGCCCGGATCTCGGTCGACGAGGGGGCGGCATGGGTGGCGCTGCACGCCCGCACCGCTCTCCAGCACTACGCGCCGGTCGCCAGGTGGGAGGCGATCGCCGAGCTCAAGTCGGCCGTCG
>CAZNQK010000129.1:0-7085 GCA_964575165.1 uncultured Aquihabitans sp.
GGAGGGTGCCGCCGCTCGCCCTTGCCGACGATGCATCCGCGTCGGGCGTCGGCACCTCGTCGGGCGTCGCCGGCGAGGCGGTCGACTTCATGGTCGATCGCCTCGCCCGCTCGGGGTTCGAAGTGCCACTCGACCACGCCGCCCTCGCTGATGTTCACCGCATATGCGTCCGCCTCGACGGCATCCCCCTCGCACTCGAGCTCGCCGCTGCCAGGGCGACGACCCTCCCGCTGGCCGACCTGGCCGCAGGCCTCGATGATCGCTTCCGACTCCTTTCGGTGACGCGACGGGGCGCGCAGCCGCACCAGCGCACGCTCGAGGCGTCCATCAGCTGGAGCCACGACCTGTTGTCGGAAGACGAACGATCCGTCCTGCGGGGACTCGCGGTGTTCAGCGGATCGTTCGATCCCGTCGCCGCGGTCGAGGTGGTCGGCGGGGATCGCCGACGGGCGGCCGATGCGCTCGATCGTCTGGTCGAGCGCTCCCTCGTCGCTCCCACCGCCGATGGCCGGTTGCGCCTCCTCGAGACGGTCCGGGCGTTCGCAGAGGACCGGTTGGAGGAGTCTGGCGAGACGACGTCTGCCCGCGATCGCCACCTCGCCTGGGTGCAGTCGACGGCTGCGCGCATCGCGCCGGGGTTCGACGGGCCCGATCCGGCGGGCGCCTCGATCGACGCCTGCCGACTGCTGCCCGATGCCCGTGCCGCCATCTCCCACGCAGAGCAGACCGGCCGGGCCGACGTCCTGTGGGGCTTGCTTGAGCACCTGGCGTACTCGTGCTTCTACGACGGCCACATCGACGAGGCGCTCGACTGGGGAGCGCGGGCGGCGGTGATCGACGACGGGTCGGATCCGGGCGCGGCGGCGCCCGGCCTGGTCTCCTGGGCGCTCCTCGCGACGTCCCGGGGTGACCACGATGAGATCGTCGACGCCGTCGAGAGGGCGCAAACGGTCGCAGAGGAGGCGAACGACCAACGGTCGTTGGGACGAGCCTTGCTGCTCGGAGCGGCACACGACTCGTGGCATCGCCCTGCAGAGGCCTCGACGGCGATCGCCGCGGGTGTGGCGCTGTGTGCGGACAGCGGGGACCTTGTGTGGTCGGCATGGGGTGGCTGTGGCGACGCGCTCGCTCTCACCTTCCTCGGTCGGCCGCAACAGGCGCTGGAGGTGTTGGCCGAGGCGGACGCGGCAGCTTCGACCCTGCGGTCGCGTCGACTCTCACTCGACGTCGCCGCTCGCCGCTGCATCTGCGAGTACCAGGTCGGCCGCTGGGGCGATGCCCGAACGACGATCGAGGCCGGGCGCTTCCTCGCCGAGGGTTTCACCTCGATCAGCGTCACGGCGTGCTTCGACGCTGTCGAGGCCTGGCTCGCCATCGAAGCGGGGGACACCGACGGCGCTGTGACCGCCATGGACCGGGCGATCGACTTGTACCTCCGCTCCGGCGAGCTCCAGTTCATCCCGCTGTTCGTGGATGCGCGCGCCCGTGCGTCGATCGCATCGGGTTCGCCGGGGGAGGGGATCGATGCGCTCGTCGCGCTCCGAGCCCATCCGGGAGTCGAGTGGGCGTCGGTCTACCGCCACTGGCTGGATCACTCCCTCGCCGTCGCGCTGTTCGCCACCGGCGATGTCGACGAAGCTCGCAGCGTCGCCGAGCGGCTCGTCGTCGATGCCGACGACATCGGCAACCTTCTCGACGCAGCACGTGGCCGCGTGCTCTTGGCGAGCCTCGACGAGGCCGCCGGTGAAACCCGTCGCGCCGAGTCGGTGCTCGCCGACGCGCTCGACACCCTCTGGCGACTCGGGGCGGTCCCGGCCGTGCTCGAAGCCCTCGACGCGTGGGCCCGCGGCGACGAGATCGGCGGCCGGGATGAACGCTCCCGGGCCGTCGTCGCCGGAGTCCGTGACGCCAGGGCGGAGCTGCTGGCCGGGACCACCCCGGACCTCACCTCGCTGGTGGAGCTCGCACGACGCGGACGCGGCGATCGAAGCCGACCGACGGTCGGATGGGACAGCCTGACTCCGACCGAGCAGCTCGTGACCGAGCTGGTGGCCGAGGGGCTCACGAACCCCCAGATCGCCGAGCGTCTGATCGTCGGGCGGGCGACCGTGAAGACGCACGTATCCAACGTGCTCCGGAAGCTGGACCTCGCCGGTAGGACCCAACTCGCCACGGCCTATCGGCAGCGGGTCAGCGACGGAGGATGGAATGCCGGGCAGCCGAAATGAGAATTCGCTCTGCTGGAGCTCCCCAACGGGATTCGAACCCGTGTCGCCGCCTTGGGAGGGCGACCAGGGTCCTCTGACGGGTCCGGTGAGTGCGACTCGTCCCGTGTTGCCAGGGTTCACGGTCCGGCCGGTCCGGCGTCAACGGTCCGATCTCGTCGCGTGGACCACCAGATGGATGACCAAATCGCAGATCAGGCGACGGCGACGTTGGTCGAGCCGAGCTGGATCTGCACCGACACCCTGTCGTCGTCGCGGTTGATCACTTGTGCCTCGAGCGGAGTCTCGTCGCCGTCGCCGACTGTGAGCCAGTCGCCGGGAGCAGGGTCGAAGCTGGCATCGTCAGCACGCGGGCCGTGGCTGATCCAGCCTTCGGCCACCAGGTCTCCAACGACGGAGTTCGGGTCGAACCACAGGTCGTAGGGAGCGCCGTCCACGTCGCTCATGGTACCGACGGAGTCCGACCGACCCAGGCGGGGTTGTCGATCGGACCGTCGAAGTGGATCTGCTGTCCGCGACGCCGAGGCCGACCGATCGAGCGGGCTTCCAAAGGAGCTGACCGGCGAGCGAGGATCCGTGTTATGTATCGACTATGATACATCCCGTGAATGAGTTCCCGTCCACGCTGCGGGCGGCCCGGCTGGCCAGTGGTCTGACCCAGGTCGAGCTGTCGGAACGCTCTGGTGTGGCGCGGCCGAACATCACCGCGTATGAGTCAGGCCGGCGCGAGCCGCTCTTCCACAGCGCGGTCGAGCTGCTCGACGCGGCAGGTGCGGAGTTGGTCATCGAGATGCCGGTGGCGTGGTCCTGGACCGAGGGTCGTCGGCCGTACGCGGTGCCGTCGAGGTTGTGGCGACTCGCCCCCCAGAGGGCGCTCGGGCGCTTCGACCCTGGATCGCATCTGTGGTGGAGCGGCCCGCCACGCAGCTTCGACCTAGCGTTGCGCGAGGACCGAGCACGTGCCTACGAGATCGTCCTACGCGAGGGGGCCCCGGCCGACATCGAGCAAGTCGTCGATGGCATGCTGCTGTGCGAGGCGTGGGCCGACCTCGTCCTGCCGCGAGAGCTTCGCGCTGCGTGGAATCCGCTGATCGTCTCCGCCGCCGACGACTCGATCGTGCGAGCCGCATCGTGAGCGGGCTCACCGACGTGCAACAGGAGGTGGCTCGGACCCTGTTCGGGCTTTCGGAGTCGGCGGGATTCGCGCTCGCCGGCGGTTCAGCCCTCGTCGCGCTCGGCGTGATCGATCTCCCGACGCGAGATCTCGACGCGTTCACCGCGGCGCAAGCTGGAGACCCACCCGGAGATGTCGGACCGCTTGCCAAAGCGTTCAACGCGGCGCTCGTCGGTGCAGGTTGGGATGTCGAGGCGGCTCGTCGGCACCCGACCTTCGTGAGACTCGTCGCGAGCAGAGACCGCGACTCGATCGAGGTAGACCTTGCGGTCGACTCGCCGCCGATCTTCCCCGTGGAGGTCGTCGATGGCATCCCGACGCTCGCCCCGCAGGACCTCGCCGCCCGCAAGGTGGTTGCCATACTCGACCGCGCCGAAGGCCGCGACTTCACCGACTTGTGGACCCTCGCCCGTGAGTACGGCAAGGCCGAGACCATCGCATGGGCCCGACAGCTCGACGACGGCGTCACAGCGAGCCAGATCGCGGCCGCGTTCGATCAGCTCGCGCGACTCCGCGACGACGAGCTCCCGTGCGACTCGTCGGAGCGGCCGATCGTGCGCGAGTGGTTCACCACGTGGAGCGAGCAGCTGCGATCAACGCCGAGCTGACATGTGCTTCGGACCGCCGATCCGGTGGGCACAGTCTGGGCACAGTCGGGCACGGATCGCGGTGGTACGGGCCGATCTTCGCGGTGCGGTCCTGAATGCCCGGGTCGCCCAAGCGATGATGTCGCTGTCTGCTGCCCCGCTCAGACGGGTGCAGGTTCGCCCTTTGCTGGCCGATGCGTGGTCGAGGCGAGCGAACCTGACCATTGCCGATGCCCTGTACGTGGTGCTGGCCGAGCACCTGGACGCAACGCTGGTCACCACGGACGTCAACCTCTCGAACGCACCGACCCTCAGCGTGGCCACGATCCACCCTTGACAGGGGCCACAACACGTCGGGCTGCGGTGATCTGCCTCACCCACCTGCGGAAGGTGGAGCGCGTCATGCTGCGTCCAGTTCGCGCGTCTCCGAAGGACCGCGGCACGACCGCCGGCTCTGTCACGACTCGACCGATGTCGGCGAGATGGCCGCTCGTTCACCGGTGAGCAGCTGCTCCACCACGAGGCGTGGGGCCACCAGCAGGCGGTCGAGCCGGACGGCCCGGAGCTCCCCGACCGGACGCAGGTCCATCGTGCCGTCGAGCAGTCACACCAGGCCTGGCGATCGAGGGCACCAATAACCGTCACCGCCGCAACCGAGGACTGGTGATGGGTGTCAGGACGCCACGTCGATGACGGCGATCCACTCGTTGAGTTGTTCGGCCGCGTCGTCGAGAGTGAGGTCGATGCCGACCTCTTCGGTGGCGCTGGCGTAGTCGCTGTGCCAGTGGGTGTAGGCGACCACCTGTGGTGGCCACGGCCGAGGTTCGAGCTGGAGCTGCTCGGCCTCAGCGTAGCGGGAGGCGAACAGGTCGGCGCACGCGGCGCGCAGGCCGCGCACGTCGTCGGCGTCGCGGTAGAAGGCGTCACGGAGCAGCAGGAGATCGACCAGGTCCCGGGCGCGCAGGTTGGCCGCGTCTGGCGGTTGGTGGGGATCGGTGCTGGCGTGCAGCTTCTGAGCGACCTGGTAGTCGAGCGCGATGCCGGCGAGTTCGGCAGGGGACGGCAGTCCGAAGTGGCCGAGCGGTGGTGCGGGGATCGCTTCGACTGCTTCGTCCATCCGGCCTTCGCTGGGAGCGACCTCGACATCGACGGAGCGCCAGGCCTTGCCCTTGATCGACATCTGGAGCTTGAACCGTCGAGGCTTGACCACCCTGCGGGCGCTCTCGATGGCGGTGACCTCGCTGCGGGAAAGCTCGAGGGCACCCCACGGTTCCAGGCACGTGTCGAGTGTGGCGAGGAACTCGTCGAAGTCGCCCCGGAACAGCGCGTCGATGTCACTGGTCGCGCGTGATCGAAGGCCGAGGCGCACTTCCAGGTAGGCGCCGCCCTTCAGCAGGAACCGCGGCTGACCGTCGGTGTGCACGGCGCGTTGCAGCGCGCCGATCGCGACGCTCGACGCGACGATCCACCCGAGGCGACGCTCGACGATCCCGGTGGATCCCACCGCGTGGGCGATCCAGGTGTCGAGCACCCGCTTGGAGCTCGGTTCCTTGTCTCGGTCGGACAGCGACGCGAAGGGATGGTCGGTCATGACCGGGCCTCCAGGCCCTCGGTGAGGCGACGGTGCTCGTCGGCGGTGATGGCTCCCCGGTCGCGGGCAATGCGCAGCGCCTGGGTCAGCAGGTACGACGGCACGCCTGACGCGATGCCCTGTTCGATCGCCTTTCGCACCGTCACGATCGGGATCCCTTCGTGCCAGGTGACGTCATTGTCGGCCAGCGGCTCGGCGTGCACGATGTACAGCTCGCCGCCCCGGCGCTCCGGTCGACGTCCGGGCACGGTGATGTGAACCTTCGAGGGGTTGATGTCGCACACGTCATGGAGGTCGAGTGCGGTGTCGTGGCTCAGCACGCCGCGTCCGTTGGCCCACAGCGTGGCGAGCATGTACGAGTCCAGCGGAGTGACCGGCAGCTGGGGGAACCGGTAGACGCCGTAGGCGACGTGCTCGAGTTGGGTCCGTGCGGCGAGCTTGCCGAGCTCCACGGGGTTGATCCCCAGGGCCCGCGCGTCCTTCGAGGTCACGTAGCCGTACTGGTCGACGGCCACCTCCCACAGTTCTCGCTGGATCCGTCCGGCCATTGCCTCGACCTCCGACGAAAACACTACCACTTTCGGTAAAGTATTCGCTAACGAGCTGCTCCTGCAGCCACCGTCGTGCGGCAGCCCCAGCACCTGCCTGTGCCTCCCCCGATCACGCGTCAGGCTCCACGGACGAGTTCACGATCAGTCCCCAGTCGGCGTCGGTCGGACCTCGACGGCCACCGTGCGGGTAGAGCATGGTCGGAGCCGAGGCACTCGCCATCTCGCGCAGGTCGCTCACGTCGAGATGGGTGAACCGATCGAGCATCCAGCCGACCCGTCGCAGCGCCGAAACGGTCGACGACCCGGTCGTCGCCGCCAGCGAGGCGAGGTCGATCGCGCCTTCCTCGGCCAGCTCCACCAGCATGGCGGCCACGTTGTCGAGCCCACCCCCGTCGGCGGGCCGGGACACCAAGTCGAGCACCGTCGCCTCCGGCGTGGACACGACGAGGTAGCCCGTCGGCGTGGTCAACTGCTTGGTGGGGACCTCGGCGAGTCGGGATTGCACGTGGAAGCTCAACTGCGTCCGTCCGTTGCGACGTTCCGCGAGTGGTAGCTCGACCATCACCTGGAACCCTGACCATGATGTCCAACACGATGCCCAGTACGAGGCCGGTCTGAGGGCGCCGATCGTCGGCGAGGTCCGGCCTGACTGCGTCAGTCGCGAGATCTGTCACAAGCTCCCGACGGATTTGTCACCGGATCACCACGGCCAGCGTGCTGCTGATCCGATGGCGCCGAGCCGTCGGGCACAGGTGGGCACAATCTGGGCATGAATCGCGGTGGTACGGGCCGGTATCGGGCGACACGGACAGGTGCGACCGACCGGTCCCACAAGCACCCTGGAACGCCGAAACCCCTGGCATTGCAGCGGTTTCAGCTGCTCACCAGGGGCTTCGCATCTGGCACCCCCAACGGGATTCGAACCCGTGCCGCCACCTTGAGAGGGTGGTGTCCTAG
>CAZNQK010000130.1:0-7038 GCA_964575165.1 uncultured Aquihabitans sp.
CTACATCGGGGTCCCCGGTCCCGACACGACGGGCCCGTCCGCCAGCGCCACCGTCAGTGGCGCTCCGCCTGAGGCGACCTACGTGCGCACATCCGACTTCCCTGTCGTGGCGTCCTGCGAGGACGAGCCTGGTGGCTCCGGCGTGTCGACGTGTGACCTGTTCGTGGTTCAGGGAGATCAGCCGGCGATCCCGGGCGGAGCGACTCCGGTCATCGGTCCGGTGGCGTTGGACGCTGTGGGACCGTGGACGGTGTTCGTGCGCGGGCTCGACATCGCGGGCAACGAGTCGACCGTCAGCTACCACATCGACGTCCTTGACGGCATCGAAGGTGACGTTCCACCGGACGGGACGTTGGGCACCGACTCGACCGGCGGACCTCCTGCGATCGACATGTCGGCGCAGTTGCCGGCGGGTGGACACGTCAGGATCGTCCGGTCCGCGTCGTCCGGGGCTCCGTCGGGCTACGAGCTCCTGGCGAACCAGTTCGATCTGTCGATCTCGCCGCAGACAGCAGCGGAACCAGCGGTGCTCGGTTTCGTCGTCCCCGATGTCATCTCGAACGGACTGGCGCCGGCCGACCTGGTGGTGTTCAAGGACGGAGTCGTGGTGCCGGACTGCGACCCGGGGTCGCTCCCGGCCGCGAACCCCGACCCGTGCGTCCAGTCCCGGGAGGCGCTCCCGCTCGTCGGGGCGGCGGTCCACGTCCGGTCCTCGACCGGCAGCATCTGGACGGTCGGCCGTGCACTTCCGGCTCCGACGACACCGGCCGCACCAGCGGACGTGCAGGCGACGGCGGGCCCCAAGAAGGCCGACGTGACCTGGACGGTTCCGTCCGACGGCGGCGCTCCGATCTCGGCGAGCACGATTCTGGCAGTGCCGGTTCCGGGCAGCATCGACCCGGCGACGGGGACCACGGCTACCAACAGGACCAAGAACATCACGGGCGACGCGACCTCAGCGACGATCGTCCTGGCGAGCGGCGTCACCTACGACATCAGGGTCAGGCACCGCAACGCTGCTGTCAGCAGTTGGAGCCCATTCTCGACGCCGCCGGTGCAGGTGACGACGCCGGCCGTCCCCGATGAACCGAGTGGCGTGACCGCTGTCCCTGGGGCGAACAGGGCAACGGTGTCCTGGACGGCGCCGGTCGATGCAGCTCTGGTGACCGGTTACACGGTGACGGCGACGGCGACCGACGGCAGCAGCACGGTCACGAAGACCTTCACCACTCCGGTCACATCGGGCGACGTGACCGGTCTGGCCACGGCCAAGGAGTACACGTTCAAGGTCAGGGCCAACTCTCCGGCGGGGTCGTCGCGAGAGTCGGCGTCGTCTGCTCCGGTGACGACGTTCGGGTTGCAGGGACCGCCGACGGATGTGTCCGTCACCGGCGCCAACAAGACCGTGACGGTGTCGTGGAACCCGCCGACGTCCGACGCGCCGATCACCGGCTACACCGTCGTGGTCACGCCGACCGGTGGTGGTGCGTCGATCACCCGCTCGGCCGGGGCGACGGCGACCTCGTTGAGCGTGGCGGGCCTGGCGGTCGGAGCCGAGTACTCGGTCACCGTCGCGTCTCGCACGGCGGTGGGGACGTCTGTCCCGTCGGCGGCGGCGACCGCGACGACGTTCGGTCTGCCGGGTGTGCCGAGCGATGTGTCGGTGGCCGCCGGGGTTCGTCGGGCGACGGTGTCGTGGACGGCGCCTGCGAGTGATTCGCCGTTGACGGGCTACACCGTGGTGGCGACGCCGACCGGTGGTGGTGCGTCGATGACGAGGTCGGCGTCTGTGTCGGCGTCGCCGTTCTCGTTCACGGGGTTGGCGAACGACACGGAGTACTCGTTCACTGTTGCTGCCCGATCGGCCGTGGGTGTGTCGACGCCGTCGGATCCAGGGGTGATGGTCCGGACGCCGGCACTGCCGGCAGCTCCACCGAACGTGACGGCGACTGCGGGTGCGAGCTCGGCCGTGGTGTCGTGGGATGACGCGATGGTCGATGCGGCGTATCCCGTGACGAACTACTCGGTGACGGTGTCGGCGACCCGGCCCGACTCGACCGTCCACACCAGGACGGTGTCAGTGAGGGGGTTGATGGGTCTGCCGGCTGCGACGTCGGTGACGGTCACGAGCCTGGAGCCCGGGTTGACCTATTCGACGTCCGTGAAGGCCACGACCGCTGTCGGTACCGGTGCGGTGTCATCGGGTCCGACCGTGTCGCCGTTCCTGGGATTGTCGGTGGCTGATGTGTCCAAGGTCGAAGGCACCGGAACCGGCACGCAGGCGGTTTCGTTCAGCGTGCGGTTGTCGTCGAAGACGCAGACGCCGGTGACGTTCACCGCGCAGACCGTCGACGGTACTGCTGTTGCGCCCGGCGATTACACGGCGGTGGCGCCGACGTCGTTCACGATCGCAGCGGGTACGAACTCGAAGACCGTCACGGTGAGAGTCGTGCGTGACGGCGTCGCCGAACCGGACGAATCGCTTCAGTTGGTCGTGTCCGACATCGTCGGAGCGACGGCGACGAAGAACACGGCGACGCTGACGATCACCAACGACGACTGAGGCCTTCTGACAGACGCGGGGCCTTCGACGGGTCGATGTGGCCTGTCGAGACGAGCCAGCGGATGCTGTCCTCGAGCGTCTCGGTCAACGGGCGCGGCTCGACGCCCAGAGCCGCGACCGTCGCCCGGTCGTCGGTGCGGGGAGACGACGTCATCTGGAGTGCGGCCTCGTAGGTGAGCGGGTAGTCGAAGTCACGTAGCCGCTTGATCCGGTCGAGGAGACGACCCGCGCCTCTCAGCACGGAAGGAGGCACACGGAGGCGACGCAGCTGCCGCCCTGTCACCTCGCCGAGCAGGTCGGTCCACTCGGTCCAGTCCACGTACCGCCCCCCGGCCATGAAGTGGCGGGGGCCCTGGCCCGGCACCATGGCGGCGGCGATCATCGCCGAGAGATCCCGCACGTCGATGATGCACACGCCCCCGTCTGTGACCGGCATCAACTGGTTCACGGCGCCCACGATCCCCTGCATCCCCGACGCCACCTCGGGGCAGTCGGGTCCGAACACCCCCCCGACGTAGAACGTCGTCACCGGCGCACCCGCGTCCTGCCGCGTCCGGACATCACGTTCGGCCGCCGTCTTCGATCGACCGTACGGACCGGTCGGTGAGCCGAGCGGGGTCTCCGTGGTCAGCACCTGGCCGCGGGCATTGAAGACGGAGATCGTCGACGTGTAGACGACCGGGTCGCAACCGGCGTCGACCGCCAGCCCGACGACGTTGCGGGTGCCCTCGACGTTGACGTCACGGGAACCTGTGTTGGCCCGCGACACCCCCACGGTTCCGGCCGCGTGCAGGACGGCGTCGCACCCGTCGAGGGCGGCGCGGACGGTATCGGGGTCCATCACGTCGCCCACGGCGACGCCCACCCGCTCCCTGGTCGGTGTCGCCAGCGCAGAGTCGAGCCGCTCGGGACGACGGACGAGACACCGCACGTCGTGGCCCGCCTCCAGCAACGCCGCCACCGCGTGCGAACCCACGAACCCCGTTGCCCCGGTGACCAGCACGTGCACGGGCCGACAGTAGCGAGCATGAACGGGACCGTCCTCCGTCCATCGACGCCACTACCGTCCGACCATGCCATCGACAACACCGAAGGAGATCGGGTCGGACCGCTACGAGGCGGAGATCCGACGGACGACGCACGGGGTCGCGCACATCCGCGGGGCGACATCGCCCGACGTCGTGTTCGGCCAGGCCTACGCGATCGCGGGCGACCACCTGCCGCTGATCGCTGACCAGGTGCTGAAGACCCGCAGCGAGCGGGCTGCGCACTTCGGTCGAGGTGAGGCGGACCGCCACCTGAACTCCGACTTCGGCTACCTGGCGATGGACGTCACGGGATGGGCCCAGCGGATGCTCGACACGCAGCCCGACCACATCGTCGCCGTGGTCGACGCGTACGCCTCGGGTCTCAACAGCTGGCTCGCCGAGCACGGGAGAAACGGGCTCCCGCAGTGGTGTCGCGACGCCGAGTGGGTCCGACCCGTCGAACCGCTGGACCTGTTCCGCCTGTACGCCGACATGGCGATGATGGCGTCGGGCCGGAACGTCGCCGAGTTCGTGGGAGCGGCACAACCACCGGGCGGTTCGCCGGCGACGCACCCCGATCGTCCGCTCGTGCCGGAGGACCACCCGGGCTCCAACGGTTGGGCCCTCGGCTCAGAGGTGACCGAGGGCGGCCGGGGCACAGTGGTCGCCAACCCGCACTTCCCGTGGTACGGCGACGGGCGCTTCTGGGAGTGCCACCTGACGGTGCCGGGCGAGCTCGACGTCTACGGCGTCAGCCTGATCGGCGCCCCCGGCGTGCAGATCGGATTCAACCACGACATCGCATGGACCCACACGTTCTCACGAGGCCACCGGTTCAACTTCTACTCGCTGCGGCTCGACCCGACGGATCCGACCGCCTACATGTTCGGCGACGAGCGGAGAGAGATGACCTCGACCGTCGAGGCGGTCGAGGTCCGCTCCCCCGACGGCACCGTCGAGCGGATCGAACGACGGATGTGGCGATCGCACCACGGACCCATGCTCGACGTCCCACTGCTGGGATGGAGCGACGCTCTGGCGTTCTCGTTCGCGGATGTGAACCACGGCAACGACCGCTTCCTCGCCCAGTACCTCGCGATGGACGCCGCCACGGACATCGAGTCGCTCCGCGACGCGGTCCGAGCCCACCAGGGCGTGCCGTGGGTGAACGTGATCGCGGCGGACCGCCACGGCGAGGTCTGGTACTCGGACCCCTCGACCACACCCTTGCTCACCCCCGAGGCCGACGCCGCGTTCGAGGATGCAGTGGTCCACGACCCGATCACCGCGCTGTTCCACTCGCAGCGGATCGCTCTGCTCGACGGGTCGGATCCCGCGACGGAGTGGGTGACCGATCCGCGCAGCGCGTCGAGGGGCTCGGTGCCCGTGGAGGAGCTGCCCGAGCTGCGAACCCGCTCGGTCGCGTTCAACTCCAACGACCCGTACTGGGTGCCGCACCCGACGATCCGACTCGACCGGGCCCCGGCGCTGTGCGGGTTGCACGGTCAGGCGTTGTCACCCCGGAGCAGGATGAACGCCGCTGTGCTGGCAGGGAACGCTCCGTCGGGACCGACCGCCGCCGACGGGCGCTGGACGCTCGCCGACCTCGAGAGGGCGCTGCTCGACAACCGGTCGCTCCTCGCCGAGCAGCTCCTCGACGGCGTGGTGCGTCGCTGTCGGGCTTCCGGCGACGATGCCCTCTCGGACGCCGCCGACGTGCTCGACTCCTGGGACCGGGCCTTCGACGCCGGGTCCAGGGGCGCGGTGCTGTGGCGTGAGTTCCTCGCGTCCTTCAGCGACGACGATCTCCGCAGCGGAGGCGCTCTCTTCGCTCGACCGTTCGACCCCGACGACGCAGTGGGAACGCCGCGTGGTCTCGCAGAGGCTCCGCCGACGGGACCCGATCCGGTGCACGCAGCGATGCACGGAGCGATCGACGTGTTGATGTCGGTCGGCATCGAGCTCGACTGCGCGCTGGGCGACGTGCAGTACATCGAGCGATCCGGAGAGCGGATCGCTCTCCACGGGGCGAACGAGGTCGAGGGGATCGTCAACGTCGTCGCACCGGTCGGCGCGTTCGCCGGCAGCGATCTGGAACCACGACCGCCGTCCGGCTCTCCCGTCCCTGGTCGCACCGAACGAACAGGGCTGTGCTCGACCGGCTACCCGGTCACGTACGGAGCGTCGACGCTGATGGTCGTCGGGTTCGACGACGACGGCCCGGTCGGACGGGGTCTGCTGACCTACGGCCAGTCCGGCGACCCGGCATCGCCGCACCACGTCGACCAGATGCACGCCTTCGCCGCCAAGGACCTCCGACCGCTGCTGTTCCACGACGTCGACATCGCCGCCGATCCGAACCTGACCACCCAGACCGTCACCGGCTGAGACCGGCCATCGGCATCTTCCGCGTTTTGTGTGTATCTCACGTCGCATGGCGACGTGAGATACACACAAAACGCATAGAACGAAGTGCAGGATGAGCTCAGATCGGGTCGGGGGTGTTCGGCCCTCGACCCGCCGACGCGGCGGGAACGAACCTGGCCAACGCCCCGACGACCACCGGGACCGCCAGCGACGCGACGAGCAACCACGACGCCTCCATGTTCCACAGCCCCGAGAACGGGTCCGGGCCGGTCTGGTGCAACGCCTCGAACCCGACCACGACCACCACTGCCGTCACTCCGAGAGCGACGCCGACGCCTGCCAGCGAGAAGGCGGTGAGAGACGAGAGCCGACGGGACGCACGCGGTCCCGCGCCGAGCATCCACAGCAACCGCCCGGCCTCGTCCTGCTCCCGTCGGTGGGCCGCTGTCGCCGCCAGCGTGACGGCCACGAGCAGGACGAGCCAGGACCAGGTCGCCCAGCCCGAGGTGCCTGTAGGGACGCTCCACCCGTCGGTCGTCTCCCAGGACATCGGGTCGATGCGCGGATCCCAGGACACCACCGCCAGGTCGTCGTCGCGGATCAAGTCGCTGACGGCAAGGACCTGCTCCGAGCTCAACGTCGACGTGTCGGCCACGAGAGCGGGGCGGGGATCGGCGAGCTGGGACCCATCGGTGATCGACGATCCGAGCACGACGGCGCTGTAGCCGCTCGGAGCAGCCCCGTACCGGACAGGGACGCCCGCCACGAGCTCGGACTCGACGCCGGCGATGTCGTACGGCGTCACCGCCATGCCGGCGTTCAGGAGGTCGACCGTCGCCGGGGCGAGCCCGACTCCTTCGGCATGCTCGAGGACCAGGACCGACGGTACGAACCCGCTCGGGCACACCGAACACGGTCCTGTGTAGTTGCCGACCATGGCGGGAGACGTCTCCAGGCCTTCCGCAGCCAGTTCCTCAGCCAGGCCACTCGGCACGCTCGACCGGGAACCCGACTCGTTGTCGGAGTCCACTCCCTCGTCGGGTTCCACGGTCTTGTCGGGTTCCACGGTCTTGTCGGGTT
>CAZNQK010000131.1:0-2380 GCA_964575165.1 uncultured Aquihabitans sp.
TGGCGGAGGTTCTCGACGTCCGGGACATCGATGCCGTCCAGGACTTCGCGGGTGGGGTGCGGGAGCGGTTCGGTTCGGTCGACGGCCTGGTCAACAACGCCGGCGGGACGTTCCGGGCGTCCTTCCTGGACTCCTCTCCGAAGGGGGACTCGGCGCTCATCGCCGAGAACTTCACGAGCGTGATCGACGTGACCCGGTCGTTCCTGCCGCTCATGAGCGAGGGTGCGTCGATCGTGAACGTGACCTCGAGCGAGGCCTTCCAGGCCGCTCCGGGCTTCGCCGTCTATGCGGCGATGAAGGCGGGGGTCGAGAACCTCACGAAGACCCTGGCGTTGGAGCTCGCCGGCAGGGGCATCCGGGTCAACAGCGTCGCCCCGGACGGTGTGCGCTCTGTCGGCGACGAGGTCCTCGCCGCCCAGGTCCGGGCCGAGTCCGAGTTCATGCCCCCGGCGATGACGCCCATGGGCCGCTTCGCCCCGCCCGAGGAGTGCGCATCGGTCATCGTGTTCCTCCTCGGCGACATGTCGCGCTTCGTCACCGGCTCGTCGATCCACGTCGACGGCGGCCTCCACGCTGCGGGTGGGTGGCATCGGAGGGAACGGGCCGTCTAGCCCCGACGGCTGGAGCGATCGGACCGGTGCCAGACTCGCCGGGTGTTCCGGCTGGCGTTGCGCTCCGCCCGGGCCCACTGGCGCCGGTTCGCTCTCACCGCCACCGCCGTCGTGGTGGGTGTCGCGTTCGTCGTCGGAGCGTTCGTGCTCACCGACGGGCTGGCGACCTCGATCCGGGGCCTGCTCGACGACGCGGCGGGACGCTCCGACCTCGTCGTCCGACCGGCGACCGGGTCGCGAGGAGGACCGGGCGGGATCTTCGGTGGGTCCCGTGCCGGCGTGCCGACGGCGCTGCTGTCGACGCTGCGTTCGGTGCCGGGTGTGGCCGCTGCCGACGGGGTGGTGTCGGGTCCCGGCCAACTGCTGGACAAGGGAGGTCGGTCCGGATCGTTCGACTTCATGCTGATCAGCAACTGGCCGAGCGATCCCGACCTGTTCGGGGTCCGCCTCCGGACCGGCTCGCCTCCCCTCGGCGGGGAGGACGTGGTCATCGATGCCAGGACGGCCGAGGAACGGCGGCTCACCGTCGGGGACCGGGTCAGTGTGGCGACACGGCGGGGGGTGGTCGAGGCTCGGATCTCGGGCGTTGCGGAGCAGACGGGGAGCGGTCTGATCACAGCGGCGCCCATCCTCGCGTTCTCCGCGGACCGCGCCGCAGAGCTGGTCGGGGTTCCCGGCTGGTTCAGCGTCGTCAACATCCGCCTCTCGCCAGGAGCGGACGCGGAGTCGGTGACGTCGGAGCTCCAGCGTGTGGCCGGCCCCGGCATCTCGGTGGTCAGCTCCGCCGCGCTGCTCGACGCGGCGAAGGCCGACATCGACGAGGAGCTCACCACCTTCGTCGGCCTGCTGCTCGGCTTCGCGGGCGTCACCCTGTTCGTCAGCGGGTTCCTGATCTGGAACACGTTCACGATCGTCGTCGCCCAGCGCGGTCGTGAGCTCGCCCTGCTGCGCGCAGTCGGGGCGGCGCGTCACCAGGTGGCGGCATCGGTGCTCGTCGAGGGGGTGCTGGTGGGTGCAGCGGCGTCGCTTCTCGGCGTCCTCGCGGGCATCGGGCTGGGGATTGGAATGCAGCGCCTCGTCGTGGCGTGGGGTGTGCAGCTGCCGCTCGATGAGGTGGTGGTCGAGCCCCGCACGGTGGTCCTGGCGGTGGTGGTGGGAGTCGGCGTGACGGTCGTCTCGGTCATCGGGCCGATCCGTCGGGCGACGTCGGTCCCCCCGATCGCCGCGATCTCGGCGATCGACGCCACTCCGTCGCGTCGGGGCCTGGGCCGGCCGGTGTTGGGCTCCCTGCTCCTGGTGGCGGGCCTCATCGTCGCTGGGCGGGCGCTCGGCCTGCCGCCTGACCCGGTGGAGCCGAGGGTGCAGGGCGTGGCACTCGGCGCACTGCTCGTGTTCCTCGGCGTCGCCGGGGTCGCCCGCTTCCTGTCCGGACCGGTCGTGGCGGCGATCGGCGCTCCGTTGCGTGGATCGGGTGTCCCATCGCGGGTCGCTGCGCGCAACGCGGTGCGCAACCCGCGGCGCACGGCGTCCACGGCATCGGCTCTGATGATCGGGCTCGCCCTGGTGGCCACCACGCTCGTCGTGGGCGAGTCCGTGCGGACCGCCGTGCGAGGCGGGCTCACACGGTCGGTGCACGCTGACATCGTCGTCGACTCGGGGTCGGTCGCTCCTTTCGACGAAGGCACTCTCGAGCGGATCGGTGCCGCTCCGGGCGTGGCCGATTCCGTCGCGTTGTCCGTCGCCCGGTCCGACACGATCGGCGGACCGGG
>CAZNQK010000131.1:2480-6959 GCA_964575165.1 uncultured Aquihabitans sp.
GTCGGGGTGGTCAACGTGCTGCTGCTCTTCGCGGTGGCGGTCGCGGCGTTGGGGATCGCCAACACGCTCGCGCTGTCGGTCGTGGAGCGGACCCGCGAGCTCGGTCTTCTGCGAGCCGTCGGGATGTCACGACGGGGCATTCGGCGGATGATCCGCATCGAGGGCGTGCTCATCGGCACGTTCGGCGGTGTGCTCGGGCTCGGTGTGGGGGTCGCCTTCGGTGCCGCTCTGGTGGTGGCGTTGCCCAGGGAGAACGCGGAGCTGACCTTCCCGTTCGTCCGGCTCGGGCTGCTCCTGTTGGCAGGTTCGGCGTTGGGGGTCATGGCCGCAGCCCTGCCGGCCCGACGCGCCGGCCGGCTCGACGTCCTCGCCGCGATCGCCGAGGAGTGAGAGCGGTCCTGCTGGTCAGCGGGTGCGGTCGGACCACCAGCGGCGGGTGACGCCCTGCGGGTCGTCCGCCACGGAGACCTCGTCGCCGAACAGGACCACCGGTCGTGCGCCGGCATCGGGCTCGATCGTCGGCCAGTCCGTGCCGGCGACGTTCGGGGCCTTCCCGGAGGCGAAGTCCACCCACGCCCGGTGCATCGCCGCTGCCAGATCCCCGGGGGCGTCGGGGCCGATCAGCACGTGGAGGCGGTGATCGCCGACCATCTCGAACACGAAGGGGATCTCGACCGCGTGGGCGGCGCCGATCATCCCGCCCCACGCGGGGCTCTTCCAGTCGAACCTGTACTGGCGGACCCCGCCGTGACGAGCCTGAGCGTCGAGGAGGTCGCAGGCCGGGATGCGGAACACGATGTCGGTGAGCAGGGCGCTCTCGAGGTCGGCCGGGGTGGCCTCGGGGTGCTCCTGCCGGTAGCTGTCGAGGAGACCGTCGACGTCGTCGACCAGCAGCCCGGTCCGCTTGCGGAGGGACTCGTCGTCGGTTGCTCCGGGCGCCATCAGCGCGAAGAGCTTCCACTCCTCGAGGTTGGAACCGGCGATCACGTCGACCCCGGCGGAGCTTCCGGCTGCGATCGCCGCGACCGGGTCTTGTGGGACGACCACGCCGTCGGCGACGGGCGTGAAGGCCAGGAACGCGACGGGGTTGCTCGTCCTTGCGAGCACGGCCTCGGGCTCGGCGATCCTCGCAGCGGCCATGGATGCGTGGGCCCTGAGCAGCTCCTCGACAGGCATCGAGCGCAGCTCGGCGATGGTCGTCACGCCCGCTGCGGCGAGGAGCTCTGCGGTGTCGTCGGCCGCCTGATGCGGTGACTTGGCCATGGCGCCGCCCGATTGGGCGATCGCTCGGTGGAACAGACCCTTTGCCCGGTCCATCGACAGCAGGAGAGACACGCTCGTCGATCCGGCCGACTCCCCGAAGATCGTGACGTTGCCGGGGTCGCCGCCGAAGGCGGCGATGTTGTCGCGGACCCACTCGAGTGCCGCCACCTGGTCGAGCAGGCCGACGTTGCCCGACCCCGCTTCGGTGGGATCGACCGACGTGAGGTCCAGGAAGCCGAGCGATCCGAGCCGGTAGTTGATGCTGACGAACACGACGCCGTCCCTGGCGAAACGGGTGCCGTCGTAGATCGGAGAGGAGCCGGAGCCCATCTCGAAGCCACCGCCGTGGATCCACACCATCACCGGGAGCCCGCCGCCCTCGGTCGGCGGTTCGGGTGAGGCGCTCCACACGTTGAGGTGGAGGCAGTCCTCGTCCCAGGGTTCGGCGTCGCCGCCGAAGAGGGCGTCCATCATCGACGGGTTCTGCGGGCAGACCGCGGCGAAGGCGGTGGCGTCGCGCACGTCGTCCCACGGCGCACGCGGCGCAGGGGGGCGGAACCTCAGGTCGCCGACGGGTGCCGCTGCGAACGGGATGCCGGCGAAGCGGGCGACGCCGTCGTGCCAGTCGCCCCGGAGGTCGCCGAGCGTGGTGGAGGCGATGAGGTGGTCGCCGTCGTGGGATGCGGCGTCGGACTGAGGATCGGTGGGAGCCATGACGCCTGATCTACCACCTGCACTCCCTCTGAGGGGAGGGGGGTTGCGCCGAGAGCATACTCGGTATATACATACTCAGGAACTAGCTACTGGGTATGCATTTCGCCGATCGCAGAGCGACGCCCGAGAGGAGGTGGCATGTCGGTACGGAACGGTCTGCTCGCCCTCCTCGGCTCGGGTGGTCGCCACGGCTACGAGCTCAAGAAGGATCTCGAGGACCGAACGGGTTCGCTCTGGGAGGTGAACGTCGGGCAGGTGTACACGACGTTGTCCAGGCTCGAGCGTGACGGGCTCGTGGTCGAGTCGGAGGTGTCGACCGATGCGTCCCGTGCCCAGGACCAACGGCTCTACCTCCTGACCGAGGAGGGTCGCCGGGAGGTCGCCGAGTGGTTCGCCACGCCTCGGAGCCGGCCCGCACCTGACCGTGACGAGCTGGTCATCAAGCTGACGCTGGCCGCCTCGCTCGACGACGTCGACCTCGACGCCGTCATCGACGCGCAGCGCGTCGTCACCACAGAGGAGCTCCAGCGCTACACGCGTCTGAAGGCGATCTCGGATCCGGCCGACGTCGCCCGGATGTTCGCCCTCGACGCGGTCATCGCTCAGATCGACGGTGAGATGAGGTGGTTGCAGCAGTGCCAGGAGCGCCACGCATCGATGGCAGTCCCGGTTCCAGCGGCCGGCCGACGAGGGAGGGCGAGAAGGTGAGCGACACCACGGAGATCGAAGAGGCCGACGATCGTCGGCAACTCCTCGCCGGCGGCGACGGTGCCGTCGACGGGAAGGCTTGTGCGCCGACCGGGACGGTGCTCCGCCTCGTAGACATCGCGCAGAGCGTCCCCGACGGTCGGTCTCGTCGGGTCGTGCTCGACGGTGTCGACCTGACCGTCGACCGGGGCGAGCTCGTGGTCCTGATGGGCCCGTCGGGCTCGGGCAAGACGACGCTGCTGCGCATCGCAGCGGGTCTCGACCGTCCCGAGCGGGGCATGCCGGTCCTCGACGGCGAGCACCTGTGGGTGCTGTCGGCAAAGGACCTCGCCGAGCTGCGGCGTCGATCCATCGGCTACGTCGAGCAGCGCTGGAACCTGCTCGACTCCCTCACGGTCGTCGAGAACGTGGCGTTGCCGCTGGAGCTCGACGGCGACCGTCGGCGCGACGCTCTGCGGGACGCGATGGCGGCGCTGGAAGAGGTCGGCATCGCCGAGCTGGCCCGCCAGTTCCCGTCGGCTCTCTCCGGTGGGGAGCAGCAGCGGGCGGCGATCGCCCGCGCTCTGGTCGGCACCCGGCACCTGCTCGTGGCCGACGAGCCGACCGGTGCTCTCGACGCCCTCGGGGCCGAGTCGGTGATGCGTCTGGTCCGACGGCGCTGCGACGACGACGGTGCAGCCGTGCTGTTGGCGACCCACGATCCGGTGGTGGCCGGCTGGGCCGACCGGGTCGTCTACCTGCGTGACGGGGTCCTCGCCGATGGCGCCGCGAGGTTCGGGTCATGAGGGCCTGGGGTGTTCTGACCAGGCGTGCGGCGAGGGTCGCGATCCGTTCGCCGTGGCGGACGATCTGGACCGGGTTGCTGGTCGTGATCCCGGTTGCAGCGTGCGCGGTGCTCCTGTCGGCGGTGTGGGGCCACCACGTCACCACATCGTCCGTCGAGAGAGGCTTCGGTCGGGCCGACGCCGTCTACTGGTCGACTGGTCGGTCGGTCCAGGAGTCGCACGACCTCGCTGCCGCAGTCGCGGTCGCCCTGCCGGACGGCAGTCGGGTCGCATCAGTCGAGACAGCGAGCGGGCTTGTCGTTGTCCCGGACCATGTCATCGACGATGACGGTGGAGAAGGTCGAGAAGCCCGGTCTGATCCGGTGAGGTTCAGCGGTGCCGTGGGCGGGTCCCGGGGTGGTGTCTCGGCGCAGATGGCGGACTGGGACGACCCGATCCTGTCCGGGATGCTCTCGCTGGTCGACGGTCGGGCACCTCGGGCCGGTGAGGTCGTCGTGTCCCCGGAGCTGTCTCGGTCCCTCGGCGTCGACGTCGGCGACAGGATCCACCTCTTAGATGCCGGAGCCGAGCTCCGGGTCGTCGGAATCGGGACGGCAGGGAGCTCTGCCGACGGGCTCGTGCTGGCAGCGGGTGAGCTGGTTCCGGCGCCGAACTCCTCACCGATGGTGGCGACGGCGGTCTTCGTCGGGGTCCCGGCCGGGACAGATCTTCCGGACGGAGCGGCCGTCGAGTCGAGTGCTGGGAGCGGACAGGGCGGAGGCGAGATCAACGGTCCGCAGATCGCCGATCCGCTCCCGGCCCGCCGGGTGGCTGAACGCGACGGCGTCGGCCTCGAGCAGCTCGTCGCCACATCGACGGCGTCTCCGGTCGGGGTGCTCGGCGGGTTGGTCGCCGCATCGGCCATGGTCGTCGGCGTGCTGGCCGGGGCGGCCTTCGGACTGGGTTCCCGCAGACGTCTCCGTGCCACGGGCCTGCTCGCGGCCAACGGCGCCGACCGCGGGCAGCTCGC
>CAZNQK010000132.1:0-6921 GCA_964575165.1 uncultured Aquihabitans sp.
GTTGATTCGGTGGTGGGCGTAACAGGACTCGAACCTGTGACCTCTGCCGTGTGAAGGCAGCGCTCTAACCAACTGAGCCATACGCCCCCAGACGGGCAACTGTAGCCGGGGCCGTTCGCAGCGCCGGAATCCCGTCGAGGCGCCCGTCCCCGAGCGCCGCGCCGACGACTCGACGACCCCGATCCTGATCCAGCCGATCAACGGTGACGCCGGAGAGTGTCACGATCCGCAGGGCTGCATTCGCTCGAACATGCAAGGCGCTGGATCCGTCGCCTCTCCTCTTCGGTGCCACGGCCATACCTCGACCGGACAGCGCCAGCAGCCGAGGACGGCCGGTCGGGGAGAAGCACACGTGCGAACAGCGTTGTGGTGTGACAACTACCCGCCGCGGGCACCAACCACACCGGAGCAGGTCAGCCAATCTGGCGCTTTGCTTCCCATTGGGCGCCCACCGTCGGTCCGACTGCGCACGCTGACGCGTCCGCTCACAGGCCCAGGACGCGTCGCAGACCCTGGTAGATGTCCGCCACGAGCGGCTCGGGCACCTGACCCACCCGCTCCGTGAGCCACGAGCGATCGACCAACTCCAGACCCAACGGCACTGCTACCGAGTCCCGCTCGAGTCCGGTCGTGTCGGAATCGAGCAGCACGTTGCCTGCGAGACCTGCTCGGTCGAGGTTCGACGTGATCGGCACGACATGGGTCTGCCACACCCCGACGCTCAGCACATCGTCGGAGGACACCACGACACACGGTCGACGCTTGTCGAGCTCGACCCAGTAAACCCCGCCCCGGACTACCACGGGGCAGATCGCTCCATGCGCTCCCCCGCCGCTCGTGCATCGCTCCTACTCGGTCGACGCTCGCCTCCCGCTTCGTTCCCAGCCAGCGCAGCGTCAGCGATGATCTGCTGAGCGAAGCTGACGGTCGATCGGGCCGCGTGGCGGCGAAGCTGTTCGGTGACCCACCGCGAGAACGGCATACCGAGGCTGTCGATGATCGGCACCACGTCATCAGGGACGCTGATCGTCTTGTTGGCCATGAGTACGTAGTATACGTACGTACTCCTGACCGACAGGTGCGGATGGAGATCCCCGACGAGCCATCCGCCTGCAGCGATGACTGCGAAGGACCTCGGGAACCACCGACCATCCACCGGTCGCTCATCGGCAACGACCGCGCCGGTCGGGGATCACCTGCGCACCGAGAACCCTCCGGCCGCTGATCGTGCGAGCGGATGCGGAGACCCCACGCCGCTCCCCGTGACCGGCGCCAACGGAGCGAGGCCGAGAGCGGCGTCAGCCAGCAGGTTCCCCTGACGGAACTGGTAGGAGGATGCGACGCACACGAGGAACAGCTCAGGGTCGATCGGCGCAGGCGGTGCATGGCGGATCCGGCGCCGGACTCCTTCGGCGAGGTCCATCGACAGTCGGGCACGGGCAGCGGGGTCGAGCTCACGAACCCGCAGCAGGAACGCCCGGACGAGCGAGAAATCCTCCTCGTCGAGCGAGCCGACGTCCAGGGTCGAGATGTAGTGCTCGTATCCAGCCGGTGGGTGGAACGCGATCGGCACGTCGATCGAGCTACGAGGCCGGGAACGGATCACCACCGTCCCGGCTGCCATGTCACCCGAGCGCTGCGACGTCGGCGAGAACATCGAGGTGACCACCGCCAGGAACCCCAGGGTCAGGTAGAAGTCGACGAGTCCGACGAGCGTCCGCACCGAGGTCTGTCGGGTCGACACCGGCGATCCGTCGGCGCCGACCACACGCAGGCCGAACATCGCCTTTCCGACGCTGCCGCCATGGCTCACGGCCTCCATGGAGAACGGGACGACGAGCAGTACGAGCACCACCATGACGAGCGCGACGAGAGCCGGACTCACGCCGAACGGCACGACGAATCCGATCACCATCCCACCAGCCGTCGCCACGACGACCTGCACCACGAGGTCGACGAGGCGGGCGAACGCCCTCGTCGCCACCCCGGCGGTGGGCAACTCGAGGACGACGGCCTCGGGAGTGACGGTGCCGGCGTGCATCCCGATGAGGCTACGGCCCCCTACCGTGGAGCGGGGTCGATCCATCGACCACGCAGAGCCCGACCACGCGACTCGACCGGAGGTCGAGCGAGAACATGGACATCGATCGCTACATCCAGAGCAACGACCCGACGTGGCGTCGCCTGCAGCAGCTGGCTGAGCATGCCCGCTCACGTCGTCACCGGGTCAGCGACGACGAGATCGCCGAGCTGGTCTCTCTGTACCAGCGGGTGTCGGCCCAGCTGAGCCACGCCCGCACGACCTACGCGGACCCGGAGCTGAACGCCCGACTGTCGAGGATACTCGGCGAGGCCCGCAACGTCATCTACCGCACCAGGGCGGAGCCGGCGAAGGCCGTCGCCGCGTTCTTCGGCCGCACCTTCCCCGCCGCGGTCTGGTACAGCCGGCGGTTCATCCTCGCCGCTGCGCTGTGCTTCCTGCTCCCGGCGATCGCGATCGGGGTCTGGCTCGCGAACTCACCCGCAGCGCTCGATGCCAGCGTCCCACCCGAGCTCCAGCGCATCATCGCCGAGCGCGAGTTCCGCGACTACTACCGCTCGGACGCGGCACAGAACTTCGCCGGTCAGGTCACCGTCAACAACGCGTTCGTCGCGTTCCTGACGTTCGCCCTCGGCGTCGTGCCTGTGATCGGCCCGGTGTCGGTCCTGTTCGCGAACGGCCTGAACGGCGGGGTCATGGGCGCCGTCATGCACCACGCCGGCGAGGGCCCGCAGTTCTGGGGGCTGATCCTCCCGCACGGGTTGTTGGAGATCGCGTCGATCCTCGTGGCAGGTGGAGCAGGACTCCAGATCTCGTGGGCGATCATCGCCCCAGGGGACCGCACCCGGGGAACCGCCCTGAAGGATGCTGGTCTGCGCTCGGTCGTGATCGTCGGCGGGCTGGTCGTCTGCTTCGCCGTCGCCGGACTGATCGAGGGGTTCGTGACGCCCTCGGACCTGCCGACGGCGATGCGCGTGGCGATCGGCGTGGCGGTCCTCGTCCTGTTCGTCGCCTACATCGTCGGATTCGGCTCCCGAGCGGTGCGCGAGGGTGCCACGGGGCTCCTCGGCGAACGCGCCCCGATCAGCCGACGCGTCACCGTCGACGGAGGACCGGGGGCAACGCCACCTCAGAGCCGACCGGTGGACTTGGCGACCAGATAGGCGTCGGTCACCTCGGTCCCCAGCCGACCGGGCGTGGCGTCGACGACGGTGACACCGAGGGCGCGGAGGCGCACCGACGTGCGTTCCCGATCGGCGAGAGCCTGTACCGCAGCCGCCTGCCGGTAGGCGCTCTCGGCATCGACGGCCCGCTCGGACGCCCAGGCCACGACCTGCGGGTCCTGTACGGCTGCGATCACCACCAGATGCGTCCTGGTCACGAGCGGCAGCGCCGGAAGCACCGAGTCCGACACGGCTTGGAGGTTGAGGTCGCTCAGCAGCACGAGCATGACGCGGCGCCGGTACCTGGCGAGAACCTCGGCGAACGCTCCCGGGTAGTCGGACTCGGCGAGCTCCGGCTCGAGCCGGTAGAGGGCCTCGCCGACCCGACCGACCTGGTCGTGGTGTCGACCGGGTGGGACGACGGACCGGACACGACGGTCGAACGCCACCAGGCCACAGCGGTCCCCGAGCCGGGTGGCGACCGTCGTCAGCATCTGCGCGGCGTCCATCGCGTGCTCGACCCTCGGGACGCCGGCGACCTTGCCGGCCATGATCCGACCGTTGTCCAACATCACGAGCACGCTCTGGTTGCGCTCGGCTCGGTACGTGCGCACGATCGGCTTGCCGGCCCGGGCGGTCGCGGTCCAGTCGATGCGGCGGAACTCGTCGTCGGGGCCGTACTCGCGGAGCTGCTCGAACTCGGTGCCACCACCGATCCCCCGAGCGGAGCGGAGCCCCACCTCCAGGACGCGGGCCCTGCGGATCCGGATCTCGGCCTCCTCACGGGACGGGAACGCAGGATGGACTCGCAGGACGGTCCGCAGCGGCACCGATCGCTGTCGTGATCCGAGCCCGAGCCGCCCGTCGATGCGCACGACGAGGTTGTCGAGCTCGAACAGACCGCGACGTGAAGGTCGGATACGGATGGTGGTGCGGACGACGTCGCCGGCCGGGACGTCGACGCGGAACCGTCGGGTCCCGGCGTGCAGCGACGGTGCGAGCTCGTCGGCGACCCGCATCCGCAGCCGCCGACCGGACTCCGAGCGCACGACCCAGGTGACGGTCCCCTCGCGACCGACCTCGAGGACGGGGGGGTGCCGTCTTTCGAGAACCAGCTGCCGCGGGTGGGTCCCGAGGAACCCGTCGAGCAGGCCGATCACGACCAGCAACGCCGTGACCGCGGCGACCCCCTGCCAGACGGGAACATCGCCGAAACCGGCCCGGTCCGCGGGGAACGCGGCCATGGCGACCGCCACCACCGCGGCGAACAGTGCCAGGCGACGGGTCGGCAAGAGGCTCATCAGAGCGTCGTCACGGCACTCGCTCGGGCAAGGTCGTTCATGCGGCTCCCCCGCCCACCCTCAGCGGGGTGCCGGCACGGTCGCCAGCACGCTGTCGAGGAGACCGTCGGCCGTGACCCCATCGAGCTCGAGCTCGGGACGGACCACCAGCCGGTGCCGCAGGGTGGGCTTGGCGACGGCTTTCACCTCATCGGGAGTCACGTAGGAGCGGCCGGACAGCCACGCCCAGGCCTTGGACGCGTGCAGCAGCGACGCTGCGCCGCGGGGAGAGACACCGAGCTCGACCGACGGCGACTCGCGGGTTGCCCGGCACAGGGCGACGATGTACTGCTGCACCGTCGGCTGCACGTCGACCAACTCGACCTGGGAGCGGGCCAGGGCCAGGTCCGCCGCGTCAGCGACCGGTCGGACGCCAGCAGCGACGATGTCGTGCGGGTCGAGTCCCCGATGGTGGCGGGCGAGGATCTCCGTCTCCTGCTCGAACGTCGGATAGCCGACCAGCAACTTGAACATGAACCGGTCGAGCTGGGCCTCGGGCAGCGGGTAGGTCCCCTCGTGCTCGACCGGATTCTCGGTCGCGATCACGACGAACGGATCGGGCAGCTCGCGGGCCACGCCCTCTGCTGTGACCTGTCGCTCCTCCATCGCCTCGAGAAGCGCTGACTGCGTCTTGGGCGGAGTCCGGTTGATCTCGTCGGCCAGGAACAGGTTCGTGAAGATCGGCCCTTCGCGGAAGCGCATCCCGTCGGCTGATCCCGGATCGAGGACCAGCTGGCCGGTCACGTCCGAGGGCATGAGATCCGGCGTGAACTGCACACGGCCGAACTGGAGATCCAACGCCTCGGCGAGCGTCTTGACGAGCAACGTCTTGGCCACCCCCGGCACACCCTCGAGCAGGACGTGGCCCCTGACCAGCAGTGCGGCGACCAGACCCGACAGCGTGCCCTCCTGTCCGACGACGACCTTGCCGATCTCGTCACGCAGGGCGACGATCGCCGCGCGAGGATCGCGGCCGCCGGCCACCGTCGTCTCCTCCTGGAACGGCGGCGGAGCCTGCGGCGTGAGCTGTGGCTCACCGAACGACTGGGACTCACCGGACGACTGGGACTCATCGAACGACACTGGGCAGTACCTCCTGGCGGATGTCGGAGAGGGTGGACGCGAGCCTGATGAGCTCGTCAGCGGTGGTGACGGGACCGTCGGCGAGAGCAGAGCGAACCGCGTCGGGATCCCCACCGATCCGACCGGCGACCACCGCGATCACGGCATCCGGTGGCGCGTCAGGAGGGACTCCCAGGCGACGGGCCAGCTCGCGACGGGTGGCGGCGCGCAGCACGTCGGCCGCCCGTTGCGGCGAGCCCTTCCGTCGGAGGAGGTCCCCGACCGCCACGACGAGCTCGGAACCGGCGATCTCGACCGGCATCGACTCCACCATCACCGCACCCAGACGACGCGAGCGCCACCACGCGTAGATCACGAACGCAGCGAGGAGCTGCCCGAGGCCGAGCTTCACCCCTACCGGGATCAGCTCCATCGGGCTCCGAGTGCCGTCGCGACCCGCTCCGGGCGTCGCGATCGCGTCGACGAAGGTGACGCTGGTCCCTCCGGTGGCTCCGTCGCCGGTGGACCCGAGCAGGCGCAACCCCAACGCTGCGTTGTCCAGGGGTTCACCACCGTTCTCCTTGTCGGGCCAGAGGCGGGCGTTGGCCCAGAGGTACGGCGACGCGAGCGTGACGAGCGAACCGGAGCCACGGCTCTCCTCGGTCACGTAGGAACCGGAGACGTCGCCGTAGCAGATGCGGGTCTCGGACGTGGACCCGCGGCCCGGCGGGCCGAGCTCGGTGGAGAAGGCCGTGTCGATCGGCCCCAGACCGTCGAGCCTGGCGATCTCGCAGTCTCCCTGCCCGGTCGGGTTCGCCGGCGTCTCCGCGAGGAGACGGGCCGGCACCGCCGCGGAGACGCCGAGCGACTCGAACGGGTCGTCGGATGCGCCGTGATCCGTTTCGTCCTGATCGACCGTCCGCGGCGAACCGAGCACGACGACGACACCGCGCTCGGCCACCGCGATCGCTGCGGCGTACTCCCTGGCGGTCATCAGGTCGGGATCCGGTATGACGAGCACCACATCCCCGGCGACACCTTCGGCAGCGTCGCCGTCGACGAGCGACGCGGCCGAGGTGGACGACACCGTCGCGTCGCGGTCTCGCAGCAGCGTCGCCAGCACGCGGTATCCGGCTGGTTCGGACGAGCCGATGTCGAACGGGACCTCCGATCGCTGCCGGCCGGACAGCACGACGATGGCCAGCACCGCCAGCACGATCAGCGCTCCTCCGATCCACACGCCCCGGCCTGCTCCGCCGCCCACCGAGCCGCTGCCTCCGGAACCGGACCCCGATCCGACGGGCGCCATCAGAGC